>JBJMJY010000108.1:0-7473 GCA_045806105.1 Gaiellaceae bacterium
ACGACGAAGGCGGCCAGCTCACCGAGGCCGTTCGCCGCAAGCCGTACTCGGTCGTCCTGCTCGACGAGGTCGAGAAGGCCCACCCGGACGTCTTCAACATCCTGCTCCAGATCCTCGAGGACGGAAAGCTGACCGACGCGCAGGGACGCAAGGTCGACTTCCGGAACACGATCGTGATCATGACCTCGAACATCGGCGCCTCCACGATCTCGAAGAACCAGACGCTCGGCTTCTCCCTCGGCGACGAGTCCGGCCTCTCGTACGACGAGATGAAGGACCGGATCATGGGCGAGCTGAAAAAGGTCTTCCGGCCCGAGCTCCTGAACCGGATCGACGAGGTGATCGTCTTCCACAAGCTGACGAAGGACGAGATCATGACGATCGTCGAGCTGATGATGAAGCGGCTGCGCGACCAGATGGGCGAGCACGACGCGGTGATCGAGCTGACCGAGGGCGCGAAAGAGCTGCTCGTCGAGAAGGGCTACGACCCGACGATGGGCGCGAGGCCCCTGCGCCGGGCAATCCAGCGCTTCATCGAGGATCCGCTCGCCGACTTCGTCCTCGGCCGCGAGCTCGGCCCAGGCGCGACCATCCTGGTCGACCGCAAAAACGAGGACGAGGTCGACATCACGGTCATCCCGGCCGAGATCACGCCCGAGAAGGTCACCGTCCCGCCGGACGAGCCGGTCGACTCGGCCGACGAGCCGGACGAGTCGACCGACTAGCGCGGGAGCTCGCCGGTCCCTGGCCGGCTCGAACGCGGTACAACCTGGGCTGTGACGCTCCAGGCCAGGCTCGGGGTCGTCGCGTTCCTGGTCGGCGGCGCGACGCTCTCGACCGAGATCTGCGCCTCGCGGCTGCTCGCGCCGTACTTCGGCGCCTCGACGGTCGTGTGGGCCAACATCATCGGGCTGACGCTCGCGTACCTCGCGCTCGGATACTGGCTCGGCGGGCGCCTCGCGGATCGCAGACCGGAGCGGCGGGTGCTGGCGGCGATCCTGCTCGTCGCGGCCGCGGCGCTCGCGGTGACGCCGTTCGCGGCGCGGCCACTGCTGCGCTGGGCAGTGGAGGGGCTCGACTCGGTCGCGGTCGGGTCGGTCGTCGGCTCCTTCTTCGCCGCGCTGGCGCTATTCGCCGTGCCGGTGACCGCGCTCGGCGCCGCGGCGCCGTTTCTCGTGCGGCTCGCGCTCCGGACGGTGGACGAGGCCGGGCGCGTCGCCGGCCGGCTGTATGCGCTCTCGACAGCGGGCAGCCTTGCCGGCACCTTCCTCGCGGCGCTCGTCGCGATCCCGTGGATCGGGACGCAGCGGACGATGGTCGCAACGGCGGCGTGCGCCGCGCTCGGCTCGACGCTGCTGGCCGGCGGCGCGTGGGCGCTCGCTCCGGTCGCCGCGGCCGCGCTGCTCGCGGTGCCGCCGGCCGAGGTCAAGAGCGCGCTCTTCCAGACCGAGTCCGAGTACCAGTACATCCGCGTCGTCTCAGACGGCGAGGGCGGGCGCAACCTGGAGCTGAACGAGGGCGTGGTCAGCCATTCCGCCTGGCGGCCGGACACCGTCCTCACCGGCCGCTACTGGGACCTCTTCCTGCTGCTGCCGCCGCTGCTCGAGCGGCCGCCGCGCGACCTGCTCGTGATCGGCAACGCCGGCGGGACGATCGGGCGCGCCTACGGGCGCTTCTACCCGGGCGCGGCGATCGACGGTGTCGAGCTCGACCCCGAGCTGAACACCGTTGCCCGCCGCTGGTTCGGCGCCGGCGACAACCCGCGGATGCGCCTGATCGCATCCGACGGCCGCCCGTTCCTCGAGCGGACGCGCAAGCGGTACGACCTGATCGTCGTCGACGCGTACCGGCAGCCGTACGTGCCCTTCTACCTCGCCACCAGCGAGTTCTTCCGGCTGGTGCGCGGGCATCTCCGGCCGGGTGGGATGATCGCGCTGAACGTTGCAGCCACGCCGACCGACCGCAGGCTCTCCGAGGCGATCGGCACGACGCTCCTGACGGCGTTCCCGCAGGCGTGGCGCTGGCGGGCACTGCGCTACAACGACGTCCTCCTCGCGCTCCGCGAGCCGGTGACGAAGGCGGCGCTGGAACGCCGTGCCGGCCGGGCGCGCGGGAAGGTCAGGCTCCTGCTGCCTCTCCTCCGGAGCCGCCTCTCGCCGGTACGCGCAGCCGGCCGGCCGCTGACCGACGACCGCGCCCCGGTGGAGTGGCTCACCGACCGGATGATCCTCCACGAGGTCGAGCGCGGCGGCGCCCACGACGAGCCCGCGTTGCCCACCGCGCCGAAGGGGTAGACGAGTCTGGAGCGAGGCCTCGCGGCGCGCCGCTAGCCTCGGGGCGTGGTCGACCCGCTTCACAACCGGCCGGTCCTCGCCGCGCTCGCAGGCGCGCTCGCGATCTCGTTCTCCGGGATCCTGTTCCGCGTCGCGCACGTCTCGCCCTCCACGGGCGCCGTCCTGCGCTGCCTCTACGCGCTGCCGATCTTGTGGCCGCTCGCGTGGCTCGAGCAGCGGCGCTACGGCCCGCGGCCGCTGCGCCAGCGGGCGCTCGCTTGGCTCGCCGGCGTCTTCTTCGCGGTCGACCTCGTTGCGTGGCACGAGGGGATCGAGCAGGTCGGGGCCGGCCTCGCCACGGTCCTCGGGAACCTGCAGGTCGTCCTCGTCGGCGTGCTCGCGTGGGCGATCCTGCGCGAGCGCCCGTCGAACCGCTCGCTCGCGGCGATCCCGGTCGCGCTCGTCGGCGTGGTGCTGATCTCGGGCGCGTTCGAGCACGGCGCCTACGGCCGCAACCCGGGCCTCGGCGTCGCCTACGGCGTCGTGACCGCGCTCGCGTACTCGTTCTTCCTGCTGGCCCTGCGCCAGGGGAACCAGGACGTGCGGCGGCCGGCCGGACCGTTGTTCGACGCGACGCTCGTCTCGGGCCTCGTCTGCATCCCGATCGGGCTCGCGATCGGCGACCTCGACCTGACGCCCGACCTGCGCGCCCAGGGGTACCTGTTCGTCCTCGCGTGGAGCTCCCAGGCGCTCGGCTGGCTGCTGATCTCGATCACGCTGCCGCGGCTGCCGGCCGCGCTGACCTCCGTGCTGCTCACCTTCCAGCCGGTGCTGTCGGTGCTCTTTGCCTGGGCCATCCTCGAGGAGTCGCCCTCGGCGCTGCAGCTTGGCGGCGTCGGGCTGGTCCTCTGCGGGCTGCTGATCGTCTCGGCCGGCCGCCGCTCGCGCCGCCCGGCGCCCGAGCCGGGGTACGTTCCGGTGGCGGGACCTCAGGAGTCGCTCGGCTCGTAGTCCCGGAGAGATGGATCGACGGGCCTTCATCGCCGGTGCGGCCTCGCTCGTCGTCGCGCCGCGCGCGTTGGCGCGAATGGGCTCCGGGCTGGAGCTCGCGCTCGTAACGGCGGACGAGGAGGCCCGGCTGGTCGCGGTCGAGCTCGCGCGGGGTCGCGTCTACCGCTATGTCCACACGCTGCCGAAGCCGCGCAGCATCGAGGCCGTCGGGCCGATGGCGGTCGTCGCGCACTCGGAGCTCGGGGCGGTCACCCTCGTTCGCGGCTCGACGCTCACCGTAGAGCACGTTCTGCACGGGTTCCGCGAGCCTCGCTACACAGCCGGCCATCCGGACGGCCGGCACGCGTATGTGACCGACGCGAAGCGCGGGGAGGTGGTCGCGCTCGACGTTCTTCGCGGGCGAGTCGTGGGGCGCGCCACGATCGGCCGGCTCGCTCGGCACATCACGATCGACCCGGGAGGGCGCCGGCTCTGGATCGCGCTCGGGGCGAAGGCCGAGCAGGTGGCCGTCGTGGACGTGACTCGCCGGGCGCGTCCGCGGCTGCTGCGCCGCTTCCGGCCGCCCTTCCTGGCGCACGACGTCGGCTGGGCTCCCGGCGGCAAGCGCGTCTGGGTCAGCTCCGGTGACCGGGACGAGGTGGCGATTTACGCGGCCGGGAGCGGCCGGCTGCTCAAGCGGCTCGCCGCCGACGAGCCGCCGCAGCACTTCACCTTCCGCGGCGAGTTGGTCTACGTCGCGAGCGGCGAGAGCGGCGCCCTTCGGGTCCACCGCGTCGACGGCACGAAGCTGCGCCGGGCCGCGATTCCCCCGGAGTCGTACAACGTGCAGCAGGCGCACGGCTGGGTCGTCACCCCCGGGCTCGGGACCGGCACGCTCTGCGTCCTCGACCGGGACGGGCGCCGCCGCTGGACGAAGACCGTGGCGCGCTCCTCGCACGACGCGTGCATCGTCACGCTTTCGTGACAGTCCTCGTCCGCGCGCGTTCCTACGATGACCAAGTGCCGAAGACCGCAACCCAGTTCGCGTGCACCGACTGCGGCTACTCGGCCGGCCGCTGGTTCGGCAAGTGCCCGCAGTGCGGTGAGTTCGGGACGCTCGTCGAGGACGTGCCGGCCTCCGTGACGGCATCCGGGCCGAAGCCGACGCTGCGGCTCGTCGACGTCAAGGCCGAGGAGGCTGAGCGCATCCCGACCGGGGTCGCCGAGCTCGACCGCGTGCTCGGCGGCGGCCTCGTGCCCGCGTCGCTCGTTCTCGTCGGCGGCGAGCCCGGCGTCGGCAAGTCGACGCTGCTGCTGAGCGCGCTCGCCACGATCTCGAAGGAACGTCGCGCGGTGCTCGTGACGGGCGAGGAGTCGGCCGCGCAGGTGAAGCTGCGGGCAGCGCGCCTCGGTGGCGCCGAGCAGGTCGAGATCCTCGCGGAGACCGAGCTCGAGGCCGTGTGCGCGACCCTCGAGCAGGAACGGCCGGACGTCTGCGTGATCGACTCGGTGCAAACCCTCTACTCGTCGGAGCTCGGCTCCGCGCCCGGCTCCGTCGGCCAGGTGCGCGAGGCGGCCGCACGCCTGCTGCGGGTGGCGAAGGAAGCCGGGGTCGCGACCATTCTCGTCGGCCACGTCACGAAGGACGGCGCCGTCGCGGGCCCGCGCGTGCTCGAGCACCTCGTCGACTGCGTGCTCCAGTTCGAGGGCGACCGCTACCACGAGCACCGCGTCCTGCGCGCCTCGAAGAACCGGTTCGGCTCGACCAACGAGCTGGCGGTCTTCGAGATGACCGGCACCGGCCTGGTCGGTGTGCCGGAGCCGTCGGAGCTCTTCGGCCGCACGGTCGACGGTGAGATCGGCGCCGCCGTCGGGTGCGTGCTCGAGGGGTCGCGGCCGCTGCTGCTCGAGATCCAGGCGTTGGTTGCGCCGACCGACCTGGCGATGCCGAGGCGCGTCGGCACCGGCGTCGATCCGAAGCGCCTCGCGATGATCGTCGCCGTCCTTTCGCGCCATGCGCGCCTCGCGCTCGGTCAGGCAGACGTCTTCGTCAACGTCGCCGGCGGCGTCCGCATCGACGAGCCCGGCGCCGATCTCGCCATCGCGCTCGCGATCGTGTCCGCCGCGAAAGGCGGTCCGATGAAACCGGGCACGGCAGCCTTCGGCGAGGTCGGCCTGACCGGCCGGCTCCGCCCCGCGACCCAGTCGGAGCGGCGCCTCGAGGAGTGCGCGAAGCTCGGGCTCGTCGCGGCGGTCGCGCCTGC
Organism: Gaiellaceae bacterium; assembly: GCA_045806105.1. Classification (GTDB taxonomy): domain Bacteria; phylum Actinomycetota; class Thermoleophilia; order Gaiellales; family Gaiellaceae; genus AC-32. Next base: position 5,528 of record JBJMJY010000108.1, read on the forward strand.
AGGCACCGCGGCTCGTGTCAAACTGCTCATACTTCAGGCAGAGACGTTGACGCAAGCTGCGAAGGCGGGGATCGATGCAGAGCGAGCCGAGGGAGGATAGGACCGACCCGCGGATCCCGCCGCCGCTCGGCATCGTCCGCCAGCCCACCCAGCACGACCCGCGCCTCGACCCGAAGATCCTCGCCGCCGTCGCCCGGATCGCCCCGGGCACCGACCTGCGCTCGGCGATCGACGACATCATCCGTTCCCGCGAGGGCGCCCTGATCGTGATCGGCGACCCAAAGGAGCTCGCGTTCCTCTTCAGCGGCGGGATCCAGCTCGACGCGCAGTTCAGGCCTCAGCTGCTCTACGAGGTCGCGAAGATGGACGGGGCGATCATCGTCAACGAGACGGTGTCGAAGCTGGCATACGCGAACGTGCAGCTGATGCCGGACCCGACGATCCCGTCGAACGAGACCGGCACACGCCACCGCACGGCGGAGCGGGTCGCGAAGCAGACCGAAGCGCTCGTGATCTCGATCTCGCAGCAGCGCGAGACGGTGACCGTCTTCGTCGGGCACAGTCGCTACCAGCTCCAGCCGATCGCCGACGTGCTCGCGAAGACGAACCAGGCGCTCGCCACGCTCGAGACCTACCGCGCGCGGCTCGAGCAGGTGCTGACGCGGCTCACCGCGCTCGAGTTCCAGAACGCCGTGATGCTGGACGACGTGCTCGTCACGCTGCAGCGCGCCGAGCTGACGACGCGCATGGCGGAGGAGATCGAGCGCGCGTGCGTCGAGCTCGGCGAGGAGGCGCGCCTGATCCGGATGCAGCTCGAGGAGCTGGTCGCCGACGTGCCGGACGAGAAGGCCGCGCTCGTCTACGACTACCACTCCGAAGGAGGCGCCGAGCGGACGCAGGTGGGGCTCGAGGCGCTGGCCGGGCTGCCGTACAACCAGCTGCTGGAGTTCGAGCTGCTCGCGGTGCTCGGCTACCCGGCGACGGTGAATCCGCTCGATCACTCGGTCTCGCCGCGCGGCTACCGGGTGCTCTCGCACATCCCGCGCCTGCCCGACGGCGTGGTGCGGAGAGTCGTGGCGACGCTCGAAGGCCTCGAGGGGATCGTGCGCGCATCGCAGCGCGAGCTCGAGGCGGTGGAGGGCGTCGGCAGCGTCCGCGCGCGCGAGATCAGGGAGGGCCTGAGGCGCCTCCAGGAGCACAACCTGGTCGACCGCTACCTGCAGATCTAGCTCTGAGCAGGGCTTTTCTCGAAAAAGTGGCGTTTTCCAGCGGTTTTCGCTATACTTCTTCGGCTCGCCGGCGGAAGAAGAACCCGCCGGCGTCGCTACGGATAGCCACTACGACATGGGGAGGCACGGCGTTGTACAAGGTCGGCGACAAGGTGGTGTACCCACACCACGGGGCAGGGACGGTCGTCAAGAAGGAGTCGCGTGAGGTGCTGGGAGAGAAGCGCGAATACCTGACGATCAAGATCCTGCACAACGATATGACGGTGAACGTTCCAGCCGACAACGCCGACCGTGTCGGCCTGCGGAAGGTCATCGACGAGCAGATGGTCTCGAAGGTGCTGAAGGCGCTGACGGGGAACGGCACGACGATGCCGAAGAACTGGAACCGGCGCTTCAAGCACAACCGCGACAAGATGAAGACCGGCGACATCTTCGAGCTCGCCGAGGTCGTGCGGAACCTCGCGCTCCGTGACCACGAGAAGGGTCTGTCCACTGGCGAGAAGCAGATGTTTGTCAAGGCGAAGAAGATCCTCGCCAGCGAATTGATGTACGCCAAGGACATGGACGAGGACGAGGCGGCCGAATGGCTCGACAGCGTGCTCGCCAACGGCGGCCCGAAGAAGAAGACGAAGGTCGCGGCGACGGCCTAGCTCAGGCGTCGATTTAGGTTGGCGGTCTGGGCGGTTCTCGCGGCGGCGGGCCGCGGTGAGCGGCTCG
>JBJMJY010000109.1:0-29640 GCA_045806105.1 Gaiellaceae bacterium
GCCCGGATGGCGGACCCGGACAAGGTCATCGAGATCCAGGAGACCGTGAGCATCCCCGTCATGGCGAAGGCGCGCATCGGCCACTTCGTCGAGGCGCAGATCCTCGAGGCGCTCGAGGTCGACTACATCGACGAGTCCGAGGTGCTGACCCCCGCCGACACCGCGCATCACATCGACAAGCTGAAGTTCACTGTCCCCTTCGTCTGCGGGTGCACGAATCTCGGCGAAGCGCTCCGCCGGATCGCGGAGGGCGCGGCGATGATTCGCACGAAGGGCGAGGCGGGCACGGGCGACATCGTCAACGCGGTGACGCACATGCGCTCCGTGTTCGGTCACATCAGGCGACTCCATTCCCTCCGTGAGGAAGAGCTCTTCGCCGAGGCGAAGGAGCTGCGCGCGCCGTACGAGCTCGTGCGCTGGGTGGCCGACAACGGGCGCCTGCCTGTCGTGACGTTCACGGCCGGCGGGATCGCGACGCCCGCAGACGCGGCGCTCTGCATGCAACTCGGTGCGGACGGCGTCTTCGTCGGGTCGGGGATCTTCAAGGCGCACGATCCGGAGCCCCGCGCGAAAGCCATCGTCGAGGCGACGACGCATTTCGAGGACGCGGCCGTTCTGGCGCGGGTCTCGCAGGGTCTCGGCGATGCAATGAGCGGTCTCGCGGCCGCGTCGCTCGCTCCCGAAGAGCTGCTCGAGACGCGCGGCTGGTAACGCTTCGTCCGGCGCGCACGTCACGATCGTGACGTGCCGTTACGCGCGTCTTGGTCGAGCGCGTCGTTCCTGCTGTACGCGGGTGGAATCGTCATCCTGCTCGCGACCGGCGCGCTGCTAGGCACGCTCGGAAGCGACTACGGCGATGCGGCGTTCGCCGGCTGGTCGATCCTCGTGCTCGTCGTCCTCGGCGACCTCGCGGTCGGTGCCCGGTTCACCGGGCGTCCGCGGACCGCGGGGCTCTTCGCGCTGTCGGCCGTCGTCGCGCTGGCGGTGGTCGTCGGCGCCCTCGAGGACTGGGCCGGCTGGCTCGCGCACACCGACGCGCCGTTTTCCGGCTTCCACGTCAGTCACTTCCTGATCGAGCTCACGCTCCTCTTCGGCGCGATGACCGCCCGGCAGATCTTCCGTTTCCCGATGCTCGTCTTTCTCGCCGCCGGGGCGGCGTGGTTCTTCGTGACCGACGTCCTCTCGAACGGCGGCAACTGGTCGGCGATGGTGACGCTGTTGTTCGGCCTCACGGCGATGCTCCTCGGCGTCTCCGTCGACCGGGTCTACGGCTTCTGGGTGCACGTCGTCGCGGGCCTGACGATCGGTGGCGCCCTCCTGTGGTTCTCACATTCGAGCGACCTGGACTGGACCCTGATCGGCCTCGCCTCGCTCGTGTACGTGGCAATCGCCTCGGGCCTGGGGCGGTCGAGCTACGCCGTGCTGGCGGCGATCGGGCTGTTCCTGACGACGACGCATTTCGTCGACAAGTGGTTCGCACCTCTTCCGATCCCGTTCTTCTATTTCGAGGAGGACTCGTCCGGGCGTCTCTGGGCGACCGCGCTCTCCTATGCCGTCTACGGGGTCGTGCTGATGCTGCTCGGCCTCTGGCTCGCCCGGCGGCGCGCGCTGCCCGAGCCGGTCTGACCGCGACTACGATTTCGTCATGCGGATCGGTGTTCTGGCGGTGCAGGGGAACTTTCGCGAGCACGCGGCGATGCTGCGGCGGCTCGGGGCGGACGCCGTCGAGGTGCGCAAGCCCGAGCAGCTCGACGACCTGGACGGGCTCGTCATTCCCGGCGGCGAGTCGACGACGTTCATGCGGCTGATGCGCCTGTACGGGCTCGACGAGGGTGTGCGCAGGTTCGGCGGGCCGATCCTCGGCACCTGTGCGGGGATGATCGTGCTCGACCGGAACCACCTCGGGCTCGTCGACGTGGAGGTCGAGCGGAACGCCTGGGGGAGGCAGGTCCACAGCTTCGAGGCGGATCTCGACGTGGTGGGCGATGCGCGGCCTCTACGCGGCGTCTTCATCCGCGCGCCGTGGATCGACGACGCGGGGCCCGAGGTGGAGATCCTCGCCGAGCACGACGGGCATCCGGTGCTCGCGCGGCAGGGCCGGGTCATCGTCGCGGCCTTCCATCCTGAGCTGACGGAGGACACCCGCGTCCACGAAAGGTTCCTCCAGTTGGTAGAAGAAGGGGCGAATGTCCGGGCATAGCAAGTGGTCGTCGATCAAGCACAAGAAGGGTGCGGCCGACAAGAAGCGCGGCCAGCTCTTCTCGAAGCTCTCGCGCGCCTTGATCGTCGCGGCGCGGGAGGGCGGGCCGGACCCAGCGGCGAACCTTGCGCTCGCGAACGCGATCGAGAAGGCGCGGTCGTACTCCATGCCGAAGGACAACATCGACCGCGCGATCGCGCGGGGCTCGGGCGCCGACGCAGACGCGGACGCCTTCGAGCAGGTGCTCTACGAGGGCTACGGGCCGAACGGCGTCGCTGTGATCGTCGAGGCGCTGACGGACAACCGCAATCGCACAGCGGCCGACGTGCGCGCGGCGTTCACGAAGCACGACGGAAACCTGGGCGGCTCCGGAGCGGTCGCGTGGCTCTTCGAGCGCCGCGGCGTGATCCTCGTCGACGCCGACCGGGCGGATGAGGACGAGCTCACGCTCGCGGCCGCGGAGGGCGGGGCCGACGACGTCGAGCAGGACGGCTCGAGCTTCCGCGTCACGTCGGCGCCCGAGGACCTGACAGCCGTGCGCGAGGCGATCGAGGCCGCCGGCATCGGCGTCGACTCGGCGGAGCTGACGATGGTGCCGAAGACCACCATCAGCCTGGACGACGAGAACGCCGCGAAGAAGACGCTTCGCCTGATCGACGCGCTCGAGGAGAACGACGACGTGCAGGAGGTCTACGCGAACTTCGACATTCCGGAGCGCGTGATGGAGGCCGTCGCGACCTAGTAGCTACCGCACGAGGAGCCTCGCCCACGCGCGGTTGCTCTTGTTGCCGGCGGCGTCGAGCGACCGGACGGAGAAGCGCAGCCTGCCGCGGACGTCCTGCGGCACCTGCCACTCGAGCTGCGAGAGGCGGAACGGGTTTGTGTCGCGGAGCGGTATCCAGATCGTCCGCAGCAGGCGCGCGCCGCGGAAGATCCGCACGATCTCGCGCGTCCTGCCGCGGCCGTCGAGCGCCCAGTAGCGGAGGGTCGCGCGCTTGCCGTGGACGCCGGCCGACGCGAACGCGCTGACGTGCGGCGCCCGCCGGTCGAGGTGCAGGGGAGGCGGCTTCGTGCCCGGCACCTGCTGGTAGTTGAAGGTGCCGACGTCGGGTGCGGTGTCGCCGTCGGAGCCAAGCGCCGCGACGACGACGTTGAAGCCGGCGCCGGGCTTCAGCCCGAGCTTCGACGGGTCGATCGAGTAGCCGCCGGTGCCCGGGCCGCAGCCGCCGCCGAGACCGAGCTGGTTGCGCGCGCCACGGAGGTCCCACCCGTCGGCGCGGAGGAGATGCGCGTCGCCGACCGGGCCCTCCGGTGCGAATCCGACCTCCGTCCCGTAGAACGCGCTACCCGTGTCCGGGTTCTGGTCGAGGTCGAGCGCGACCATGGCCGGCTCACCGTCGCCGTCGCTGCTGCAGGCGAAGAACCCGCTCACCGTGGTCCAGAAGGTCAAGCCGCCTTGGTCGTAGCTCAAGATCTCCACGCGCGTGATGTCCACACCCGAGCCGCCGTCGCCGGCCGGGTCTGTGATGACCGTCGAGCTGTCGGCGCCCGCGATTCCCGCGAGACAGAGAACGGTGAGTGCGCAGGCGAGTGCCGCCGAGCCAGCGATCCGAGGACGCCTCAGACGGCACATGAGAATGAAGCCAGTATGGCTAGCACCATTCCTTGAGTCAACACCGTCGGCGCCGCCAATCCACCAGTGTTGCAGCGGTGAGGAGCGCCACGGCGAACGGCAAGAGGAGCCAGAGCCGGTTGAGCTCCTTTGGGGGCGGCGCGAGACCCGCGAGCTGCGACTCGATGAAGTACCCCGCGATTCGGTAGTCGCGAGCGAGCGTGCGGCCCTTGGCGTCGTCTACCTCGATCGCGATCGGCCGCTCCCCGGGCTTCCAATGCGATTTCGGGAGCAGGTAAAGGAAGAAACCGGCATCGATGGGCTTCGAAACCCAGACCAGCGGGGTACGCTCGAAGCCGCCGTCCTCGAACCGGATTGTGATCCCACGAGCCTTCTGGAGGCTCGTATCGCCCAGGAGGAACACGTGCTGGTCTCGCGACCCCGCCATGGGCGACGAGTTAACGGACGTCGGGCCCGCGATCTGCATCTGCACCTCGAACGGCGTGCTCCGGGTTCGATTGCAGCCGACGTTCGAGCAATACCCGCCTGCGCGCGTCGGCGCGACCCAGAGCGTCTTGTGGCCGTAGCCGGGAATCGCGAGGCGAATTGCAACTCGCGCCTTGCTGGCGACGACGCCCGTCGACTCATCTGGTCGCGCGTCGTACATGTTCCGGAAGTACCGCTGGATCAGCTCCGGAGGCCGTTGTCGCTCGGGCTGCTCGACTGCGAACAGATTGACGATCCGGTCACGAAGCCCGAACGCCGGCGTCGCCAGAAGCGCGGCTGCGAGCGCGACGACGATGGCGACGGCGGCGACCAGGCGCTTGCGATCTGCGAATCGACCTACCGGCTGCCGCGCGATCTCGGCCCGGAGGTGCTGTGCGCGCGCCGCCAGCCGTCCAAGAGGCAGGTCGCGAGGCGGGGGGGCCGAGAGCTCGCTGCTCATCCTTCGGCTGTCTCCTCGGTGTGTGGCACCTCGGCCGCTTTATGTCCGACGGCGCGGTCGAGTTCCTGCAAGGCGCGCCGCGCGCGGGCGAGGCGCGAGCGAACCGTGCCCACCGGCACCTCGAGCGCAAAGGCCGCGTCCTCGTAGCTCAGCCCGGACCACGCGCACAGCACGAACACCTCTTGCTGGCGGCGCGGGAGCTTCGCGAGCAGGTCGAGCGCGCGCCGCAGCTGCCGCTCGTCGTCGACTCGGTCGACTGCTTCCTCCGCGAAATCGACTGCCGGCTCGGCGGCGGGGACGCGTGCCAGCGCCGCGCGGTAACGGCGCTCGGCGCGGCGGCGGTTGCGGACGACGTTCGTCGCGATGCCGTAGAGCCACGGCAGCACCTTTCCCGGCGGCAGCTGCTTGTCGCGGCGACGCCAGGCCTCGAGGAACACGACCGAGAGCATGTCCTCCGCCGCGGTCCAGTCGCCGATCCGGCGGAAGCAGTAGTTGTAGATCGCCTTCGCGTGGCGCTCGAACAGCATCGCGAACGCGCGCGTGTCGCCCTCGGCCGAGCGCGACCAGAGGACGGTGTCGTCGACGTCCATCTCGACCGGTTCATGTCCGACGACGCGGGCCGGGTTCCGCGGGCTCACCCCATCGCGGCCAGTCTCGCGATGGTCCCGATCGAGCGCGCGTCGATCGGATCGAGGACGAGGATCGCTTCGTCCGCACCTGCCTCGGCCAACCCGTCGAGGTGGCGCCGGAGGTCGACGGCATCGACAGGCGGTGCATCCTCCTCGAGCGGCCGCTCACCTCTACCGCCATCCACGCTCACCAGCACGCACGCGCTGCGCTTGAACTCGCCCTCGAAGCGCGCGCTCAGCTCGGCGAACCCCTCGGCGGTGTTCCCATACCACGAGTACCAGCAGTTCCACCAGTCGATGTGCGGGGCGGCCGCCGCCATCACGCGCGGTCCCGTCGTTCCGACTAGCAGCGGCAGCCGGCGCGTAGGCGGCGGAAGGAGCAGCGCGTCCTCGACGTCGTGGTAGCGGCCTTCGAACGTGACGCGCTCGCCCGCGACCAGCCGCCGGATGATCTCGAACGCTTCCTCGAAGCGCGCGACGCGGTGGTCGAACGGGATCCCGAACGCGTGGAACTCGGCCTCGTTCCAGCCGGTCCCGAGGCCGAGGACGAAGCGGCCGCCGGAGATCTCGTCGATCGCCGCCGCCATGCGGGCGACGAGTCCCGGCGGGTGGAATGCCGTCGCGGCAACGAGCGGCCCGAGCCGCACGCGCTCCGTCGAGGCGGCGAGCGCGGCGAGCACCGTCCAGGCGTCCCACGGGCCACGCTCAGGCCGGCCCTCATCGCGGTAGAGCATGTGATCGCCGACCCAGATCGAGTCGAAGCCCGACGCCTCGGCCGCCCGCGCGATCGCGAGCAGCTCCGGCCAGCGAACCTCGCGCTCGACCTCCGGAAGCTGCACGCCGACTTGCAACCGCGTCACTCCCGCACATCCTCCGTCATCGTTAGGAACGGCACCTCCCCGAAACGCTCGAAGCTGCGCACGTGCCGTGAGACGACGACGAAGCCGGCGCGCTCGTAGACCCGGCGCGCCCGCTCGTTGAACTCGGCCACGTGCAGGAAGACGCGGCGGGGCCGGTACCGCTCGCGCGCGAAGGCGAGGCCGCCGAGGAAGAACTCGAGCCCGAGGCCGCGGCTCGTCAGGTCGGGCCGCAACCCGAGCCCGTAGTCGAGGTCGGGCGGCTTCGGCTCGAAGTAGTAGAAACCAACGAGCTCGCCGCACTCGTCCCGGGCGCCGAAGTACCGCTCGGGGTTCAACAGGGGGTCGACGTCGCCGTCGTAGAAGTCGTACGGTGGCGGGTAGCGCCACGACGCGAGCTCACGGTGCGTCTCCTCGCTCGTCGGCTCGATCGTGAGCTCCATCAGCCAACCGGCCGCAGGTCGAGCTCGACGTCCGCTCCGGCGAGGTGGCCCCGGAGGTCGATGCGGTGGAGCTCGCCGCGGCTGTCGAGCCGGACCTCGACGGTCGCCGACGCGATTTCCGCCGGATCGAAGGGCAGCTGCGGCAGCACCGGCGCCAGGTCTCGCGCCGCCGCCGCGACGTCGAGATCGCCCCGCACGCACTCGAAGCCGTGGCCGCAGGGGAAGGGACGCTGGTGCTTGGCCCAGCGCGAGAGGTGCAGGCGCTCGAGCGGGAGGTCGGCGCGAGCGATGGTCGCCGTCCGGTCGACGGCGAGCGCGCGGACCGCGAGGTGCGCCCGGAGAGCGTCCACGCGGCCCAGAGCTTCCTGCGCCCGCGCGAAGACCGGACGGCCTCCGTCGTCGCCGCCACACGCGCTCGCGAAGAGCACCGTGGACAGCAGGAGGAGAGCGATTTTCACGGTCCCGAGCGTAGGGCAGGAGTGTCCGGCGCGGTGCCTAAGGTTTCGGCGTGAAGGTTCTCGGCATCGATCCAGGGACGGCAGCATGCGGGTTCGCCATCGTCCGAGAAAAAGGAAGCCGCCTGAAGGCGGTGGAGTTCGGTTGCTGGCACACCCCGGCCCGGCAGCGCCCCGAGCTGCGCCTCTTGACGATCTACGACGGGGTCGCGGAGCTGATCGAGGAGTTCGGGCCGGATGCGGTCGCCCTCGAGGAGTCCTTCGTCGGCGCCGACGCCCGCACCGCACTCTCCGTCGGCCAGGCCCGCGGCGCCGTGCTGGTCGCCGCCGCCTCGTACGGCATCGAATGCGCTGAGTACGCGCCCTCGCGCGTGAAGCAGGCTGTGTGCGGCTACGGCCGCGCCGAGAAGGCCCAGGTGCAGCGGATGGTCGCCGCGATCCTCGGCTTGAAGAAGGCGCCGACCCCGCATCACGCGGCCGACGCGCTCGCCGTCGCGATCTGCCACGCGCTCGCGCCGCCGCTGCTGCGCGCCCGCGCGAGCTAGCGCAGGAACGTCCGCGCCCGCGCCTAACCTCTCCGTGTGATCTCGCGCCTGCGGGGAACTGCCGTCGCGCGCGCCGGCGACCGGGTCGTGCTGGACGTCGGCGGCGTCGGCTACGCGCTGTCGGTGACGCCGACCGCGGCGCGCCTCGCCGAGCGCGGGGGAGAGGTGGCGCTCGAGACGTACCTCCACGTGCGCGAGGACGCGCTCCAGCTCTACGGGTTCGGCGAGCCCGCCGAGCGCGAGCTCTTCACACACTTGCTCGCGGTCTCCGGGGTGGGGCCGAAGGTCGCGCTCGCGATCGTCTCCGGCTCGCCTCCGGCCGACCTCCGCCGCGCGATCGCGCTGGAGGACACGGCGCGCTTCGAGGCAATCCCCGGGATCGGCAAGAAGACGGCGCAGCGCGTCGTGCTCGAGTTGAAGGAGAAGCTCGGAACGATGGACGAGCCGACGCCGATCGCGGGCAAGCCCCACGCGGTCGCCCGCGAGGCGCTGGTCGAGCTCGGCTGGTCGCTCACCGAGGCCGAGGAGGCGCTCGCCGCGACCGACCCGAGCCTCTCGCCCGAGGAGCGCGTGCGCCAGGCGCTGAAGGCAGCGGCGTGAGACACCGCTTGCGGTGTCGTTATCAGGCCACGCGGCCGTTGCCCGCGGGGTCGTCTGCGCCGCCAGCCCGAGGCGCCGGACAGGGCGCTGCGGCGTGAGCGCCGAGGCGCAGTTCCTTGCGCCTGCGGTCCGGCCCGAGGACGACGAGCTCGAGCGGTCGCTCCGCCCGCGCTCGCTTGACCAGTTCGTAGGCCAGGAGCGGATCAAGGAGCAGCTCGCGATCGCGCTCGAGGCGACGCGCTCCCGCGGTGAGGCACTCGACCATCTGCTGCTGATCGGACCGCCGGGGCTCGGCAAGACGAGCCTGGCGTTCATCGTCCGCGAGGAGCTCGGGGTCGGCCTGCGCTCCGCGGCAGGCCCGGCGCTCGAGCGCAAGGGCGACGTCGCCGCGATCCTGACCGGCCTCGGCGAGCGCGACATTCTCTTCATCGACGAGATCCACCGCCTCAGCCGCGCAGTCGAGGAGATCCTCTACCCGGCGCTCGAGGACTTCCGGCTCGACATCGTCGTCGGCCAGGGGCCGGCCGCCCGCACGCTGACGCTCGACCTGCCGCCGTTCACGCTGATCGGCGCGACCACGCGCACGGGGCTGCTGACGTCGCCTCTGCGTGACCGCTTCGGGATGACCTTCCGGCTCGAGCACTACGAGCCGGAGGAGCTCGCGCGCATCGTCCGCCGCTCGGCGCGGATCCTCGGCGTCGAGATCGAGGACGAGGCGGCGGGCGAGATCTCGCGACGCGCACGCGGCACGCCGCGGATCGCGAACCGCATCCTGCGGCGCGTCCGCGACGTCGCAGAGGTGCGGCACCAGGGCGCGATCACGACCGACATCGCGCGTGAGGCGCTCGACCTGCTCGAGGTCGACGAGCTCGGGCTCGAGCGGACCGACCGCGCGCTGCTGCGCGCGGTCGTTGAGAAGTTCGAGGGCGGACCGGTCGGGCTCTCGACGCTCGCCGTGGCGCTCGGCGAGGAGTCGGACACGATCGAGGACGTGTACGAGCCGTACCTGCTGCAGCTCGGCTTCCTCCAGCGCACGCCGCGCGGGCGGGTCGTCACGAAGCTCGGGCGCGCGCACGTCGGCGCGGCCGCGGGCGACCGCACGCTCTTCTAGTGTCGGACCTCTGGGTCCCGGGCGCGCCCGGCTCGGTCGACGACCTGGTCGCTCGCATGCGGCTGCGGATCCAGTCCTTCGGCGAGCGGACGGGCGCAGCGCCAGTGGTCGAGATCGAGCTGCGCGACGGCTCGACGGCGATCCTGCAGTCGCTCGACGCGGAGCCGGGGCTCGGCTTCCTCACGCTCGTGCCGCACGGCGACAACGGCGGCGACGAGGAGTGGATCGTCCCCGTCGCCGCCGTCGCCCGCATCACGTTGCGCAAAGCCGAAGAGCGGGAACCGTTCGGGTTCTCGCTCCCGGACGGCTAGCTCGACGCCTGCTGCGCGTAAGCCGCGAGCACGGACTCCCAGCCCTCGCTGTAGCCCTGCCGGGCCTCGGCGGCTCGCTCGGCGAGCCGCTCCCAGCCGCGGTGCTCGAGGTCGACGCGCGTCCTGCCGTCCACGTCGGTGAACGTGACCTCGATCTCTGTCTGCGGCCCGTCCTGCTCGCGGCTCGGGTTCCAGGCGAGCACGAAGCGATGCGGTGGGTCGTACGCAATCACGTCGGCCCACTTCAGCTCTTCGCCCTTCGTCGTGCGCTCGTAGACCTGCCCGCCCGCGCCGCCCTGGAAGATGACCGTCTCGGCCGGGCTTCCTGTCTCGTAGTAATCGATGGAGTGCTTCCCGAGCGGCCACCAGTCGTTGATCCGGTCGGTGAACGTGGCGAACGCGTGCTCCACCGAGCACTCCACCATGACGGAGCGCCTGATCGCCTCCGTTGCCGCTGCCTGCGTGCTCATCCGTTCCTCCTCTCGTTTTCGGCCACCGCCTTGAACGCGGCGAGGGCCTCGCTCCAGAAGTCGTCGAAGTAGTCGCGGAGCTCGCCCAGCCCGTCCGGATCGAGCCGGTAGAGGCGCCGCGTGCCTTCGCGGCGCTCGGTCACGAGCCCCGCCTCCTTCAAGACGCGCAGGTGCTGCGAGACCGCGGGACGGCTGACCGGAAGCTCGTTCGCGATCTCCCCGACTGCCCGGGGCCCCGAGCGAAGCTGCTCGAAGATCGCCCGCCTGGTGCGGTCGCCCAGGGCACCCATGGCATCTCGGTTAGCCATGACTTACGTAAGTGTACGCTTACGTAAGAAGTGAGTCAAGCACGCCGGAACTGCAGCTCGTGCCAGGACGGCGTAGGCGCGAGCTCCAGCAGCGCACGCTCGCCGCCGGGCTCGAGGTACGCGAAGTCGGAGGCACTCTCGTCCCAGGTGACGTCGAGGCGGCCGTCCTTGACGCGGTGGTCGAGCCAGGCGCCGCGGAAGACCAGCTTGCGCAGCCAGTAGACGAGCGACTCGCCGTCGACGAGCGAGAGCCGCTCCCAGTGGCGCACGAGGTAGCGCCCGAGCTCGCTGCGGGGCTCCTCGATCACGCCGTCGGCGGTCAGCTCGACGAGGTCTTCGGTCTCGTCCTCGTCCAGCTCGTTGTCGTCGACGAGCCCGAGCCGGAAGGCGGCTGCGCAGACCCGCTGGGCGAAGTCCGCGGCGTTGAAGCTGAAGCGTAGGCGGAGGAACTCGACGACGATGTCGTCGCCCGACGAGTAGTTGTCGGCGTCCACGGGTGGAGGATAGCCCCGGCACTAGACTGACCCGCATGAGCTCAAAGGCTGCAGTCGCCTCCGGTTTCGTGACGGCCGGGCTCGTCCTGATCGTGGTCTGGCTGTTCGAGGTTTCGCTCGAGCGGGCGGCGGTGCTGGCGCCGGTGATCGTGGTCGCGTTCGGCGCCGCAGCAGGCGTGGTCGTGCTGTGGGCGAAGGTCGGCTGGGAGTCGCTGAAGCGCCGGCAACGGCCGTGGCTGGTGGTCGGGATCGCGGCCGCGGTGGTCGTGCTGATCGTGGCGCTGTCGCTGCTCGGGCTCGAGTTGCCTCGCGAGTAGCGGGACCCCGAGCGCCGTCGCGGTCGTAGTACGAAGGAATGCGCTTTGCGCTGGTTCTCCCGGCGGTGCTCGTGCTCGTCGCCTTCGCCCGCGGCGCAGCGGCGGACGGTGGCGGCCGGGCCGAGGCGGTGGCGTACGGTTCCGGGCGGGTCTGGACCACCGTTCGCGACCGGGTCGTCGCCGTCGACCCGGTTACCGGCCGCACGCTCGGGGGGCTCGGCACCGGCGTCTTCGGCAACGCGATCGTGGTGGCGAACGGCACGCTCTGGCGGCTCCAGCCGCACGAGCTCGTCGGCATCCGCGTCTCCACCGGCCGCGTCCGCGCCCGCGTCGGCCTCGGACAGGCGTCCTATGCGCTGGCGGCCACCGCAAACGCGGTCTGGACTGCGAGCTTCGACTCGGACACGTTGACGAAGGCGGAAGCGCGGTCCGGCAGGCGCGTGCTCCGGGTGAGAGTCCCGCACTGGCCGATGGCGATTGCAGCGGGTTCGCGCGCCATCTGGGTCGCGAGCATCGGCCGTGCGCATAGCGTGCGAGGAGGAGTGATCGTTCCCGACGGCCGCGGGGTGCTTGCCCGGGTGGATGCAGCCAGCGGCGCCGTCCGTGCCCGGATCCTTGTCGGTCGCGGGCCGCGAGCGCTCGCGCTCGACGGTGACACCGTTTGGGTGCTGGAGGGGCGCGGTGTCGGCGCGCGCGGCCAGGTCGATCGGGTCGACGTCCCTCGGGGGCGGGTCATGTCCTCGGTGAAGGTGCCGCACTGGCCCGAAGCGCTCGCGGTCGGCCGGCGCTACGTGTGGGTGGTCTCGTCACCGAGAAGCGCCGGCGGCGTCTTGACTCGCATCGACAAACGGACCCTGCGCACTGTCACTCAGCGCATCGCCGGCAGCTGGGTTCCCGCCGCCGTCACGCTCGCGGGCGGCGGCGTCTGGGCAGCCGACCCAGGTGTCGCGGCGTTGATTCGAATCAACCCGCACACGCTCGCGATCACGAAGCGCGTCACCTTCCCGGTCGGCTAGCTCCGTCCGAGGGCCTCCGTACGGTGGGCTGCCCATGTCGTGGCAGCTGCGAAACCGATCGGACCGGGCGGAGGTCGAGGCCCTCGCCGCCGAGCTGGGCGTGAGCGAGGTGCTCGCGACGGTGCTCGTGCGGCGCGGTTACGGCGACGCCGCCGAGGCCCGGCCGTTCCTCGAGGCCGCCCTTCCCGAGCACGATCCGTTCCTGCTCGGCGACATGCGCGAGGCCTGCGACGCGATCCGTGCCGCGATCGACGCGGGAACGAGGATCTGCGTCCACGGCGACTACGACGCCGACGGCATCTGCGCCACCGCGCTGGCGGTGCTCGTCTTGCGCGAGCTCGGGGCCGACGTGACGTACCACCTGCCGAGCCGCTTCGAGGAGGGCTACGGGGTGGCCCGCGAGACGCTTACGCGTTTGGCCAGCGAAGGCGTCGGCCTGGTCGTCACCGTCGACTGCGGGATCACCGCGGTGGAGGAGGTCGAAGCCGCGCGCAAGGAGGGCCTCGCGGTGGTCGTCACCGACCATCACCGCGCCGGGGAGGCACTGCCCGACTGCCCGGTCGTCGGCCCGTACCGCGGCGAGTACCCGTTCCGCGAGCTCTGCGGCACCGGGGTCGTCTGGAAGCTCGGTCAAGCCCTGCTCGGCGCCGAGTCCGCCGCGCTCGCGCGGCACCTGGACCTCGTCGCGGTCGGGACGGTGGCCGACGTGGTGCCGCTGCTGGACGAGAACCGCGGCCTCGCCGTCGCCGGGCTGCGGCAGCTCGCGCGCACGCAGAAGCCGGGCTTGCGGGAGCTGATGCGGGTCGCCCGTGTCGACCCGGCCGCCGTCGACGCGGGCGCGATCGGCTTCCGGCTGGCGCCGCGGCTGAACGCGGCCGGCCGCCTCGGCAGGCCCGAGGCCGCGCTCGAGTTGCTGCTCACCGAGGCGCGGGAGCCGGCGGCCGAGCTCGCCGCGCAGCTGGAGGAGCTCAATCGCAACCGCCAGGCCGTCGAGGAGCGGATCCTGCGCGAGGCCGTCGAGGAGATCGAGTCGTGGCCGGAGGCGCAGCGGCGCCGCCGCGCGCTCGTCGTCGCCGGCGCGGATTGGCACGAGGGTGTGATCGGAATCGTCGCCTCGCGGCTGGTCGAGCGCTACGCGCGGCCGGTCGTCCTGATCGCCGGCACCGACGGCGACTGGAAGGGCTCCGGCCGGTCGATCCCCGGCTTCGACCTGCACGACGGGCTGCGCCGCTGCGCGGGGCACCTCGAGCGCTGGGGCGGCCACGCGGCCGCGGCGGGTCTCTCGATCAAGCCCGAGAACGTGCCGGCCTTCGCCGACGAGTTCGCGGCGATCGGCGACGCGGCACTCGAGGAGGACGACCTGCGCCCGCCGACCGTCGTCGATGCCTTTGTCCACGGCCCCGACCTCACGCTCGAGCTCTGCAACGAGCTGGCGCGGCTCGCCCCGTTCGGCCTCGGAAACCCGAACGTGACGCTGCTCCTGCCCGGCTGCGAGCTCACCGAGCTGACCGCGGTCGGCGAGGGCAAGCACCTGAAGTTCCGGGTGCGCGCGGGCGGCCGCGACTCGGGCAGCGCGATCGCCTTCCGCCTCGGCCGCCGCCTGGACAGTCTGCGGCAGCCCGGGCACCACGACATCGCGTTCAAGCTCGAGGCGAACCAGTGGAACGGGACGGTCGCGCCGCAGCTGAACGTGCGGGAGGTCTTCGAGTGCGACGAGCGCTACGTGGAGCTGCGCGAGTGGCTCAAGGGCCAGTGGCGTGCGGACCCGCGCGACCAGTCCGCGGCGGCGATCTTCGAGGAGCTCGCGCTGAACGAGGGCGGCGCGCGGCGGCACCTGCTGGAGTCGGAGCGCTTCCTCGCGCTGCTGGCCGGGCCCGAGCTGGCCCGCGCGGCCTGAGCGGCGTACGATTCGCGCATGAAGATCCTTCAATTGTTGAAGCGGGTTGTGTTCCTCCCTTTCGATCGGAGTGATCGCATCCCCGGGCTCCGGCAACGCGAGATCGAGAACGATGACGCCGCGGCTTCGGCGATGGGGGCCATTCCGGGGGAGTTCCCGCCGAACTACGTTCGGCCCGTAGACGAGGGCCGCCCGAGGCACTAGCGATGGCGCTGCTCGAAAAGCTGAAGCGGATCGCCCTACGGCCGTTCGACCGCAGCGACCACAGCTTGGCAGGCGAGCGCCGAGTCGAGAACACCGACGCGCTCGCGGCGACTGGCGGCAGGCAAGGCGACCAGAGCTCGACGATGCCGACCCACGGGGCGCCGCCGAACTACGTCAAGACGGACGACGGCCGCCCGCAGCACTGACCGCTGCGAGCTGCGCGGGCGGGCGCGGCCGCCAGCCGCGCTGCTCGCACGCCGTGCAATCCAGCGACACGAGCATCCGGGCCAGCCGTGCTGCCTTCCGTTCGTTTCGTGTCTTGCGCATGAGGGGGATCGGTTCGCCTCGCAGGCGTTCCCTCCTGCGACGTGAATTAGGCGCCGCGGTTAGGGAAAACCTCAGGAGTACACTTTTTCCATGACGGTCCTCGAGTCTGCAGAACGCCATCAGGAGCTCATCGACGAGCTGATCGAGTCCGTCGCCACCTACAACAAGGACGTCGACCGCGACCTGCTGACGCGCGCCTTCACCTTCGCCGCGGCCGCGCACGAGGGCCAGCAGCGCCGCTCCGGCGAGGACTTCATCAACCATCCCTGGGGAGCCGCCAAGATCTGCGCCGAGCTCCACCTGGACGAGCAGACGATCGCGGCCGCGCTGCTGCACGACGTCGTCGAGGACACCGGCACGGACATCAAGGACGTGCGCGCCGAGTTCGGCGACGAGGTCGCGACGCTCGTCGAGGGCGTCACCAAGCTGACCCGGATCCAGTTCCAGAGCCGCGAGCAGGCGGAGGCCGAGAACTACCGGAAGATGATCGTCGCGATGGCGCAGGACGTGCGCGTCATCCTGATCAAGCTCGCCGACCGCCTGCACAACATGCGGACGATCGAGTACCTCGGCAAGCAAAAGCAGGTGCAGAAGGCCAAGGAGACGCTCGAGGTGTACGCGCCACTGGCCCACCGGCTCGGGATCAACAAGATCAAGTGGGAGCTGGAGGACCTCGCCTTTGCGACGCTGCACCCGCGGAAGTACGAGGAGATCAAGGCGATGGTCAGCGAGCGCCGGGCCGACCGCGAGGAGCATGTGCGCGAGGCGGCGATGACGCTGCAGCGCGAGCTCGAGAAGGTGGACATCCCCGCTGACATCTCGGGGCGCGCGAAGCACTTCTACTCGATCTACGACAAGATGGCCAAGAAGGGCCGGGAGTTCAACGAGATCTACGATCTCACGGCCATGCGCGTGATCGCCGAGCGCGACGGCGAGGAGGGGACGCGCGACTGCTACGGCGCCCTCGGCCTGATCCACTCGCTCTGGAAGCCGATGCCGGGTCGCTTCAAGGACTACGTGGCCATGCCGAAGCTGAACGGCTACCAGGCGTTGCACACGACCGTGATCGGTCCCGAGGGCCGGCCGCTCGAGATCCAGGTGCGCACGCGCGAGATGCACGAGACCGCCGAGTTCGGCGTCGCCGCGCACTGGCTCTACAAGCACGGCCGCGCGGGCGAGGCGCGCGACGACGAGTGGCTCGCCTGGGTGCGCCAGCTGATGGACTGGCAGGAGGACGAGGCCGACCCGCGCGAGTTCATCAAGACCTTCCGCACCGATCTCTTCGAGGACGAGGTCTACGTCTTCACGCCCAAGGGCGAGGTCAAGGCGCTGCCCGCGGGCTCGACTCCGATCGACTTCGCCTACGCGGTGCACACCGACGTCGGCCATAAGACCGTCGGCGCCAAGATCAACGGCCGCATCGTCCCGCTGCACTACCGGCTGAAGAGCGGCGACGTCGTCGAGATCCTGACCACCAAGAGCGGCCGCGGGCCGTCGCGCGACTGGCTCTCGCTGGCCGCCTCGGCGCGCGCGCGCAACAAGATCCGCCAGTGGTTCTCGCGCGAGACGCGCGAGGAGGCCGAGCAGAAGGGGCGCGAGATCCTCGAGACCGCGCTGAAGAAGCAGAACCTGCCGTACCGGAAGATGCAGGGCTCGTCGGTGCTCGCGCAGGTGATCCGCGAAAGCGGCTTCAAGAAGGCCGAGGACTTCTACCTCGCGCTCGGCTCCGGGAAGCTGCAGCCCGGCCAGATCGTGAACAAGGTGATCCAGCGCCTGAAGACCGACCAGGTCGTGCAGGAGGAGGCCGTCCCGCTCAAGGCCCCGAAGGCGCGCCACGCGACGGCGAGCGAGAACTTCGGCATCACCGTCACCGGGGTCGACGACGTGCTCGTGCGGCTGGCGAAGTGCTGCACGCCCTTGCCGGGCGACCCGATCGTCGGCTACATCTCGATGGGCAAGGGGATCACCATCCACCGGGGGGACTGCGCGAATGTGAAGGCGCTCAAGCGCAACCCGGAGCGCTTCACCAACGTCTCGTGGGACGGCGGCGCTACGCAGAGCTTCCGCGTCCAGATCTCGGTCGACTCGTGGGACCGGCCTCGGCTGCTGGAGGACGTCGCCCGCACGTTCGCCGAGCACGGCGCGAACATCGTTGAGTACGGCGGCCACGTGGAAGACCAGCTCGCGAAGAACTGGTACGTCGCCGAGGTCGGCGACGTGAAGGCGCTGCGCAGCCTGCTGACCGCGCTGCGCAACGTCGACGCCGTCTTCGACGCCTACCGCGTGACGCCGAGCTAGCTAGGAAGGCGCGCCCTCGCCTCGACCTCGGCCAGCGCTCGGCGTGCGGCCGCTTCACTGCGGTAGCCGATGCCCCACCGGGACTCGACGCGGCGGTCGACGCGGATGAGGATGCGGAGGGCGTTCGCGCCGTGCCACCAGCCGAACCTCGTGCCCGTGACGATCCAGGCGTGCTGGTAGAGCCAGTGATGCAGATTGGCGGCGGTGGGAGTACGGCTCGGCGTCAGCCAGGCTTCGAGGCGCCGGGCGCGGGCGGGAAGCGTGATCTCGTCGAGCGGCTCTCTCGGCGCCTTCGGGACGTGGAAAGCGGGCGGCCTGAGAGGTGGTCGGAGGGGGCTTCGCGGAGCACCGCCGCCGATGGCTTCCCGGGAGCGCGTCGCAGTCGTACCGTGGCGGTGGCCGGCCAGACGTGGCGTAGATGATCTCGCCGTCGTCGCCTGGCCGCCGGGGCTCGAGCTGTGGTCGTCGTGCGGATCCCAGATCGCGCCCGCTCCTCCGAGCCCGGCTGCGAGTGCGACGATCGCTGCAACGGTCGCGGTGCTCTTGCCGCGGGATCGGCGCGTGGGCTCGACCGGCTCTGTCCGATCAGCCGCCGCGGGCATCGGCGAACGACGCGGTGGCGGCTCCGGCTGCCGTACAGGCGCCGCGCGGCGCGCCGGCGTGTAACCGTCGGCAAGCTCTGCGCGCGCCCTTTCGGCCAGTTCCGGATCGATGAGCGCTAGTTCCGGGCTGAGCGGCTCGACCGGGAAAGCGTAGCTGGCGCGTCTTGAACCAGGCTGTGTCCCCTTGAACGAGGGATCCCCGCGAATCACCCGATGGGGGGATCGTCCCTCGAACGAGCGGGGTACCCCGAACGAGGGATGGCGTTTTTCGCGCGTCCGACTACAACGTGAGGAGGGGAGACGGGTTCCCGTGAGAGAGCTCAAGGCGCCCGCCCGTTTCGAGGACGGCGGGCGGGCGCCCGGCGCGCCCGGTCGGTGGCGGCTGTCCGGGCGCGCCGGGCGCTCTCAACTGCCGATCGCATAGACGCCGGGCGCATGGCTGAGCGCGTTGCGCGGCACCAGCGCCCAGAAGCGGCCCCCCGCGACCGGGGCTACGGCGACGACTCGGCCGCCGACCACGACCGCGACCGAGCGCGCGCGGGAGGCGCGGCCGCTCACCTGCACGAGCGAGCGGTCGCCGCGAACCTGGTCGAGGGCGTCGACGCCGCGGCGTCCCTCGAACGAGTGACCGAGCAGGCCGCGGTCCGGCCCGACGGCGAAGAGCGTCGAGAGCGGCTCGTCGCTGCCGAAGAGCCCTAGCTGCCGGCGCAGCGCCGCCTCGCGCCTCGCCTCGAGCGCCGCCGCCGGGACCGTGAAGCGCCGCCCCTTGTCCTTGATCAGGATCACGTCCCCGGCGCCGTGCCGCGGCCGGAGCAGCGACCAGCCGTCGAGGTGCCACGGAACGGGGACGCGGACGACGGCCGCGATCGTCGGAACGATGTCGGTCGTGCGGGCGAGCGCGCGCACCTCGCGGGGGCGGTGCTGCCGCGGCAGCTTCACGAACAGCGGCACGTAGGCGATGTCCTGCAGGTTCGCGGGCGAGAGCGGGCGGCGCTTCTCGCCGGCGCGGAAGCTCACGCCGTGGTCCGCGGTCACGATCAGGAGCGCCCGGTCGTAGAGGCCGGTCGCCTTCAGCCGCGCGAGCAGCCGCGCGAGCACGCGGTCGGCGTAGCCGAGCTGGAGAAGGTGCCGCTGCCAGCTCTGGTCGACCGCCGCCTGCTTGGCGTGCCAGACCTCGTCAGGCCCCCACGCCGGCGCAAAGGGCACGTCGTAGCGCCGGCCCGACGGCAGGTACTGCCACGGGCTGTGCGGGAGCATCACATGCAGGTACCAGAGCGACGGCCGCGGCTGGGGCCGCAGCGAGGCGAGGAAGCGGGGGTCGATCCGCCCGGGATCGTGATGCGCGCTCGCGTCGCGCAGGAAGTTGTCCCAGCCGTTCGCGATCGACGGCACCCAGTGCGTGAGGTCGTCGGGGAGCAGCTGGTGCAGGTAGACGACGCCGGTGTCCTCGGCGAGGCCGCCGGCACGGCTGCCGAACGAGCCTTCGAGGCCCGGGCAGAGCGACGGCGGGCACAGGTGCGTCTCCTCGTCCTCGACGTGCAGCGCGGTCGCGCCGCCGAGCAGCGTGAACAGGTTCCTCCGGTGGTCGGTGTACGTCGGCAGCTCGCCGGCGCGCGGTAGCTGGCCGGTCAGGATCGCCGGCACCGCGTGCGTCGTTCCCTCGGCGACGGTGGTCGCGCGCGAGAACCAGGTCGATCCCGCGGCGAGGCGCGCGAAGGCCGGGAAGCGCGTCGCGTCCACCCGGCCGCGCGCGTCGAGGAGCGAGTTCAGCGGCAGCTCGTCGAATGCGATCAGGACCACGGGCGCGCGCGCGCGCTCGCCGGCGGCGTGCGCGTCGCTCGCGACGGTCAGCCGCGACACGTCGGAGTTGAAGAGGAAGAGCGCGAGAAAGAGCAGCGGCGCCGGTCCGAGCACGGTCAAGACCAGGCGCGCGACGCCGTAGCGCAGGTAGAGCCACGCGGCGGCCACGCCCACCGCCGCGGCCCCGACGAGGAGCAGCTTCCCCGGCCCGCCTGCGCCGCGGATCGCCTGCAGCACGAACAGCCCCACGAGGCCGGCCACGAAGAGCCCGTGCACCGCCCAGCGGAGCGGCCCGGCGATCCATTCGAGCCCGAGCAGCACGGCCGGGGGGACGAACACGAGCACGAGCGCGAAGGCGACCGCGTCCCAGCGGGTCGAGCCCCGCGCGGCGAAGAACTCGCCGTTCTTCCCGAGCAGATCGAAGAGCGGTTGCGCGACCGCGAACGACCAGAGCACGAGCAGGTGCAGGCCGGCGAGCCGCAACGGCAGGGCCTGCCGCGCGGTCACGACTGCGGCTTGGCGAGGTACAGCGTGCGCGTGCCGGAGCCGAGCACCTCGCGACGCTCGATCTCGAAGCCGTCGCGGAGCACGCGTTCGAACTCGTCCCGCCCGTACCCCTCGTGCACCTCGGCGCGCTTGGCGGCGAGCAGCCGCTCGACCATCGGGTCGTCGCGGTCGGCGAACTCGATCACGAGCCGCGCGCCGAGGCTCCGCAGCCAGCCGACGAGCTCGCCGAAGGGCACGTTGCGCCCGATCGCGAGGTGGTGCACGAGCGCGAGGCAGAGGACGAGGTCCGGCCGGCCGCGGTCCTCCAGCCGCCGCCGCTCGACACCGCGCCAGCCGCGGGCCGGCGAGGCATCGGCCAGGTCGACCACGAGCGGCAGGATCGTCTTCGAGCCCTCCTGGCGGAGCGCCGCGTAGAGATCGCCGACGACTCGCTCGTCGCCGTCGACCGCCACCACGTGGTCGGCTTCGGCCGCGCGCGAGAAGCGGCCGTCGTTCGCCCCCAGATCCCAGGCGAGCCGCGCCGCGCCCGCAGCGCGCACGAACCGCTCCTTGCGTTCGGCGTCCTGCTCTGTGTAGGGCGCTGCCTCCCGGTAGCCGGCCCACTCGGAGCGGCCGCGCTTCGGCGAGAGCCGCGAGACGAGCTTGCGCAGCCGGCGCACGTTCGCCTGGATCAGCTCCTTCTTGAACCCCGCCGCCTTGAGCTCCGAGCGCACGTCGCGCCGCCGGTCGGCGTGCTTCGCCTCGAGGCGGTCGTGGAGGACGACGTGCGTGAGCACCCCCCGGCGGAAGCGCGGCAGCAGCGCGCGCGCCTGGCTCGGCTCGATCCCCTCGAGGCTGCCGCGCAGGAACGGCTGCGGCGCCACGCCGCGGTAGGCCTGCAGCATGAGCGGATAGAGGAAGAGGGCGCAGAACTGGCGGTAGCCCGCCCACGGTTCGCCTTCCCGCAGCCGCTCGAAGGAGCCGACGTCGACGAAGACGGGCTCGGCTCCGCGCCACTGGACGTTGTACGGCGAGCCGTCCTTGAGCACGAAGCCCTCGGTGAGCGCCTCGTCGAGCAGCCCGAGCTGCAGCAGCGCCGCCTCGCGCAGCATCTCGAACGGCCACTCGTACGGGTACGACACGAACGGCAGCCGCTCGTGACGCAGCACCCCCGGCTCGACCTCCTCCGTGCCGACGATGCGCCCGTCCTCGAGCGCGCGGCGGAAGAAGCGCGCCGCCTCGAGCGCGTTCCAGTCATCGCGCCCGCGCTGGGAGAGCTCGCGCAGCACCTCGCCCTCGGCCGAGTAGACCACGCGAGCCTCGGGGTCGCGGAAGGAGGCAGGCTCCGGGGTGCGGCTCGGGCTAGGCCTCGTCGTCATCCCTGCGGATGCGCAGGGCTCGCAAGAAGCGCCGCCACGTCAGCTTCGCGGTCACCCCGACGGCCGCCGCGCCGCCGAGGATGATCTGGAGCAGCATGCTCCCCGAGCCGGCGTCGAGGTAGTTGAGCGGTGCCATGGCGGGGATCTTAGTGGCTGCTGACGCCGGAGCGGCAGTAGGAGGAGATCTGCAGCGCGATGCGCTCGAGGAACGCGCGGTCGTCGTTGCCGAAGGCCGCGGGGCGGTCGGAGTCGATGTCGATCTCGCCGACGATCGTGCCTTCGTGGGCGATCGGCACGACGATCTCGGAGCGGGTCGAGGGGAAGCAGGCCAGGTAGCGCGGGTCGGCGTTGACGTCGTTCACCACCTCCGTCTCGCCGCTCGCCGCGGCCGCGCCGCAAACGCCCTGGCCGACGGGGATGCGCACGTGCTCGGTGGCCCGCGGTCCCTTCCACGGGCCGAGGACCAGGTCGTCGCCCTCGACGAGATAGATCCCGACCCACGAATAGTGCTCGAACCGGTCGTGGAGCACGTCGACGACCCCTTGCAGCACCTCTTCGTCGGAGCCGCCCCGGTTGAGGATCCGGTCGATCGCCTCTTGCGCGCCGGTCATCGCTCCAGGTCCTCGCCCTCGAACGCCGCGATCTGGTCGCCGTACCACTCCGGGATCTCGCAGGCTCGGCGCTCGGCGAGGTCGACGAGCACGAGCGTCTGGGTTGCCGTCACCATCAGCACGTCGTCCTCCCCACGATACGCCGCGCACTCGTAGGTGACGCTCGTCCGCCCGATCCGCGAGACGCGGATGAAGACCTCGATCAGGTCGTCGAAGCGGGCCGGCGCATGGTACTCGATCGTGTTCGCCCGCATCACGAACTCCCGCTCCTGCGCCGTCGTGCGAAGCATGTCGAGGTGCCGGTGGTACTCGACGCGCGCGCTGTCGAAGTAGGGCAGGTAGCGGCCGTAGTAGACGATGCCCTGCGCGTCCGTGTCGGAGAAGCCGACCCGCGTCAGCGAGGAGTACTTGAACGGCGGGTTGCGATGCGATTCGCGGCCGAGCTCCAGCGTCACGCGCCGAAGCTAAGCACGGCTGCGCGGCGGAAGCGGCGGCAGCGCGCCGCCACGGGGGCCGGCGAGGCGACGGTTGCGGATGCCGCGCACGATCGCCCAACCGGTGACGACGACGAGCACGAGCCCGAAGACGCCGAAGGGCACGAGCAGCCAGACGTGGCTGATCTGCCCGGGGGTGGCACTCTTGCCGTCGCTCTGGGCTCCAGGCGAGAAGTCCCTCACCGAGAGCACCTTCGACTTCTTGGCACCGAGCGGCGCGAGCGTCGCGACCGGCATGAACGAGTCGACGAGCCAGCGCCCGCCGCGGACGGGGCGTAGGTAGATGTGGAAGATGATCGGCCCGAGCTTCTCGCTGCTTGGGATGAGCTGCAGCTCGAGGCCGACCTCCTCGCGCGTGACGTAGAGGATGTTCCAAGGGTGCGTCGTCCCGCGCGCCGGGAACGGGTAGACCGGGATGTCGCCGTGCGACCACTGCCTGCGGCTCATTCCGGGCCGCATCTCGGGTGCGACCACGTCGTAAGCGGCCGCGGGGTCGCTGCGCTTGACGGCGTGATTCACGAAGACGTCGATCGAGCGCGTGATCGCGGCCCGGTCGGCCTTGCTCACCTTCGGCGCGGGGGCCGCAGGGGCGGCGGCGGCGAGCGCCAGCGCGACGGCGGCTGCGAGCACGATCCTCATGCGCAAAACGTTAGCCGCAGCCCTCAACGGCGGTGACGCGGGTTGCCGATCATGCTGATCGGGAGCGGCGATGGAGGGGGCGGAGGACGCCGTCGAGCTCGGCGGTCACCTGTGCGCAGACCTCGCGTGCGGCCTCGACGAAGCCCAGCGCGGCCGGCGAGCGGTAACGGTCGCGGTGCCAGAAGAGCGAGATCAGCCGCGGCTGCACCGGCATCTCGTCTGCGAGCTCGACGATGGACGTCTCGGCGTCGCCGGCGTCCACGGCGAGCCGCGGGATGATCGCGCTCCCGACGCCGGCGCCGACGAGCGCCTGCACCGTCCCAATGATGTCGGAGCGGAAGACGAAGTTCGGCTCGACGCCCTGCGCCTGCAGCGCGGCCTCGACCCGCGGCAGCACGCGGCACGTCACGTGGCCGATCAGCGGCAGGCCGGCGACGTCGTCGAGGCCGACCGGGCCGTTGCCGGCGAGCGGCGAGTCCGCGGCGACCAGCAGGATGTAGGGGTCGACCAGCACCTCTGTCGCCTCGAAGGGCCCCGGGCGCAGCGGCATGTCGGCGAAGCTGAGGTCGAGCTCGCCGCGCTCGACGAGCTCGAACAGCGCCGCATCGGTCGGCGCCTCGCGCGGCAGCACGCGCACGTCCGGCCAGTCGAGCGCGAAGCGCGGGAGCAGGCGCGGCACGACGCGTGCGCCGACGCTCTGGTAGATGCCGAGCCGGAGCGATCCCGCCTCGCCGTCCGAGAGCGCGTCGAGGTCGGCCTCCGCCGCCTTGATGCGAGCGACGATCGCCTTCGCGTGGCCGAGCAGCACCTCGCCTGCCTCTGTCAGCTCGACCGGCGCGGCGCCGCGCGAGCGCTC
Source organism: Gaiellaceae bacterium (assembly GCA_045806105.1). Taxonomy (GTDB): domain Bacteria; phylum Actinomycetota; class Thermoleophilia; order Gaiellales; family Gaiellaceae; genus AC-32. Next base: position 23,908 of record JBJMJY010000109.1, read on the forward strand.
CACCAGCCGCTGGCCGACGATCCGCTCGAGGGCCGCGATCTGCTCGCTGATTGCCGACTGGACGTAGCCGAGGCGCGTCGCGGCGCGGCGGAAGGAGCCCTCTTCGGCAACGGCCTCGAGCGCTGCAAGGTGGCGGACCTCGATGCCGGAAACGTGATCGGCGGACACGGTCATCCGCAGCGTAGCCGATCGTTTTAGGCGATCAAGCGCCGTCGCCGATGACGGCGAGCACCTCGTCCCGCTTGCGCTCCATCAGCTCGGGCGTCCGCGCCTCGAGGTTCAGGCGCAGGAGCGGCTCGGTGTTCGAGGGCCGCACGTTCATGTGCCAGCCCTCGGCGTCCACCGAGACGCCGTCGAGATGGCTGAGGCGGCCCTCGGAGCCGAAGCGTTCCTCGATCTCGCGCAGCTTGGCTCCCACGTCCGGTACGGGCGTGTTCAACTCGCCGGTGATGAAGTAGCGCTCGCGGAACGGCCGCAGGATCTCCGTGAGGCTGCGGCCCTCGCGGGAGATCCGCTCGAGCATGAGCAGGAACGGGACGACGCCCGAGTCAGCCTGCGAGAAGTCGCGGAAGTAGTAATGGCCGGAGACCTCGCCCGCGAAGGCCGCGTCCTCCTGGCGCATGCGGTGCTTGATGAAGGCGTGGCCGACCCGGTTGACGAGCGGCAAGCCCCCCGCGCGCTCGATCGTCTCGGGCACGGCCCAGCTGGCGCGCACGTCGTAGATCACTTTCGCGCCCTGCTCCTTCTCGAGCACCGCCTGCGCGAAGAGCGCGGTGGCGAAGTCGCCGGGGACGAACTCGCCGCTGTCGTCGACGAAGAAGCAGCGGTCGGCGTCACCGTCGAACGCGACGCCGAAATCGGCGCCCTCGTCGAGCGTCTTGCGGACGATGAACTCGCGGTTCTCGGGGAGGAGCGGGTTCGGCTCGTGGTTCGGGAACGTTCCGTCCGGCTCGAAGAAGCAGCGGACGACGTCGAGCTGGCGGAGATGCGCGAGGACGGGCGGCAGCATCGCCCCCGCCATGCCGTTGGCCGCGTCGACGACGACCTTCAGCGGCGCGATCGCGGACGTGTCCACGAAGGACAGCACCCGTTCGACGTACGCCGGCCAGACGTCGTGCTTCTCGACGCGGCCCGGGGTCTGTCCCTGCGTCTGTCCCTGGCTCTGTCCCCGGGACTCGTCCGTTTCGGCCACGGCGCGGTCGCGGATCTCCAGGAGACCGGACTCGCCGCCCACGGGCAGCGCGCCTCCCCGGACGATCTTCATCCCGGTGTACTCCTTCGGGTTGTGCGAGGCGGTGACGGCGACGCCGCCGTCGAGCCCGAGCTCGCCCACCGCGAAGTAGACCATCTCGGTTCCGACGAGCCCCAGGTCGAGCACGTCGGCGCCCGCCTCCGACGCGCCCGCGATCACGGCCTCCGCCATCGAGGGCGAGGAGACACGCATGTCGCGTCCGACGGCGATGCGCTTCGGCTCGAAGACCTCGACGAACGCGCGGCCGATCGCGTGCGCGCCCTCCTCGTTGAGCTGCAACGGGTAGATCCCGCGGACGTCGTACGCCTTGAAGGCCTTCGGATCGAGCACGGCGCCCGATGCTACGCCACGAGAGCATCGACGCAAGCGACAGATCGACGGCTCAGGCGGAAGGCCCGAGCGCCCCCGGTCGTTTCTACACTAGAGGCATGGAACGCAAGCTCGCCACGGTCCTGTTCGTGGATCTCGTCGATTCGACCGGTCTCGTTACCGGCGCGGATCCCGAGGTCGTGCGCCGCCGTGTCCAGACCTACTTCGAGCGCGTCTCGCGCTGCGTCACGGCACACGGCGGGATCGTCGAGAAGTTCGCCGGCGACGCCGTCATGGCGGCCTTCGGCATCCCGCAGGCGCACGAGGACGACGCCGAGCGGGCCGTTCGCGCGGGCCTCGCGATCCTCGACGCCGTCCACGAGCTCGAGCTCGAGGCGCGGATCGGCGTCGAGTCCGGCGAGGTCGTCGCGGACGACTCCGACTCCACCTTCGCCACCGGCGAGGCGGTCACCGTCGCCGCGCGGCTCGAGCAGTCCGCGGAGCCCGGCCAGCTCCTGATCGGCCCCGGCGCGCACCGTCTCACGCTTGGCCGCGTCGAGGTCGACGACGTCGGGCCGGTCGAGCTGAAGGGCCTTGGCGACCAGGTCTGGACCTGGCTGGTCCTCGGCGCCAGCGCCGCGCCGGAGCGCCCGCAGAGCCAGCAGGCGCCTCTCGTCGGGCGCGTCGCCGAGCTCGACCTGCTGCAGAACACCTACGACCGCGCGCTCCGCGACCGCCGCGCACACCTCTTCACGATGTACGGCGAGCCCGGGGTCGGCAAGAGCCGGCTCGCGCACGAATTCAGCCAGGCGCTCGAGGGGGCGACGGTCCTCTCCGGGCGCAGCCTTCCGTACGGCGAGGGCGTCACCTACTGGCCGCTCGCAGAGATGGTGAAGTGCGCCGCCGGCATCGTCGACGACGACCCGCTCGACGTCGCGATCGAGAAGCTGCGCTCCTTCTGCGAGGACGAGGTCGTCGCCGACCTGCTCGGCCTCGCATCGGGGGTGCTCGAAGCGGTGCAGGCCGAGCGCAGCCAGCAGGAGATCGCCTGGGCCGGGCGCGAGTGGGCGCAGCGGCTCGCGCAGGAGCAGCCGCTCGTCCTCGTCTTCGAGGACATCCACTGGGCCGAGGAGCCGCTGCTCGAGCTGCTCGAGCACCTGGTGACGTGGGTTCGCGAGGCGCCGTTGCTGGTGATCGCGCTGGCGCGGCCGGAGCTGCTCGACATTCGGCCGGGCTGGGGCGGGGGCCGCATGCGCGCGACCTCGATCGAGCTCGAGCCGCTCGGGCCGAGCGAGAGCGAGGAGCTGATCGACGCGCTCGACCGCGACCTGGGGCCGGCCGAGCGGCAGGAGGTGCTCGCGAAGACCGAAGGCAACCCGCTCTTCCTCGAGGAGACGATGCGGATGCTCACGGAGGAGGGCACCGAGCGGATCGGCCGCATCCCGGACACGCTGCAGGCGCTGATCGCGGCGCGCATCGATGGGCTCGCGCCCGAGGCCAAGGCGCTGCTGCAGCGCGCCGCAGTGATCGGACGGATCTTCTGGGAGGGCGCGCTCGAGCGGCTCTCGCCCGAGCTCGAGTCGCTCGAGGAGCCGCTCGAGGACCTGCGCCTGCGCGAGTTCGTGCTCGACGAGGAGCGCTCGTCGATCCGGGGCGAGCGGGCCTACAAGTTCAAGCACGTCCTGATCCGCGACGTCGCCTACGGCGGCCTGTCGAAGTCCGCGCGCGCCGAGCACCACGCGCAGTTCGCGGAGTGGCTGAAGGAGCGCGCCGGCGAGGAGCTGCTCGAGATCCGTGCGTTCCACCTCGACCGCGCGACCGCGCTGCTCGCCGAGCTCGACGGCGCCGCGCCCGTAGAGCTGCAGCGGGAGGCGTCGGAGGCGCTGACCGAGGCGGGGCTGCGCGCGTTCGCACGCGAGGCGAACCGCACCGCGCGGCAGCACTTCGTGCGTGCGGTCGAGCTCGACCCGACGACGCGCCGCCGCTATCTCGCCGCGCGCGCTGCCGACCGGCTCAGCGACCTGCCGGCCGTCTCGCGCGAGATGGAGGAGGTGCTCGCGGCTGCGATCCAGGAAGGCGACGGCTGGACGCAGGGCCGCGCGCTCGTCATGCTCGCCGAGGCCGCAGTGATGCGCGAGGGCGACGTTCGCGCCGCGGAGGAGATGGTCGACAATGCGCTGGCCGTGCTCGGGCCCGACGACCACTCGGGCCGCTACCGGGCGCTGCGGGCGCGCGCGACGATCGCCTGGATGCGCGGCGACCTCGCCAAGGAGGAGCAGGTGATGCTCGAGGCGCTCGAGCTCGCGCGCGCCTCCGAGCACAAGGGCTTCGAGAGCGAGGCCGCGGACGAGCTCGCGAGCGTCTACCTGGCGCGGCTCGAGTTCGACCGTGCCGAGCCGCTGATCGAGCAGGCAATCCTCCTCGCCGAAGAGAGCGGCAGCGCCGTGTCGCGCGGGAGGGCGCTTCGCTTTGCCGGCCAGCTGCACCTGTACCGGCGCGAGCTCGACGACGCCGAGGCCGCGCTCGAGGCGGCCCGTGAGCACCTCGCCGAGGCCGGCGCCGCGTGGATGCTCGGCCGCACGCTCAACTTCGCCGGCTGGACCGCGCGGCACAAGGGCGAGCTCGAGAAGGCCGAGCGGCTCTTCCGCGAGTCGATCCGCATCCTCGCCCCACTGGAGGACCGCGCGACGCTGTGCGAGACGCAGCGCTCGCTCGCCGAGCTCCTGGTCTCGCAGGGTCGGATCGACGAGGCAGAGCGCCTCGCCCTCGCCGCGCGAGAGACGGTCGGGCCGCACGATGTCACCTCGCTTGCGACGACGACGATGTCGCTCGGCCTGGTGCGCGCCGCACAAGGCCGCGACGAGGAGGCCGAGGAGCTACTCCGTCAGGCGTATGACACGCTCGCCGCGACCGAGCACCGGAAGCACCAGTGCGAGCTCCTGCAGGCGCTCGTTCAGTTCCTACGCGAGCGCGGCCGCGACGACGAGGCTGACGAGCTCGAAGCCCGTCGCGAAGGCGTCCTGGCCGAAGCCAGCACCGCCTGAATCGCGAGGCTCGACTCGAGGTCGGGCGACTCGGAGATCACGTTCGCCGTCCGCCGGAACTTCCGTAGCGCCTGCTTGAGCGGCTCGGCCCGGAGCGTTCCCTCGCCGTAGGGCAGGTGCTTGGTCTCGTTGCGATTCGCGTACGCGATGTCGGAGAAGTGGATGTGGAACGGCGCACCCGGCTCGAGCACCGCGTCTACTGCCTGGAGGACGGACGCGAACGCCTCCGTGTCGGTGAAGGCGCCGTCTGAGGTCGCGTGCATGTGCGCGAAGTCGATCACCGGCCGCAGCCACGAGACCCGGCTCGAGAGCTCGAGGACGTCGTCAATCGAGCCGAGCTCGCTGACGCGCCCCATCACCTCGACGCCGAACGGGACGGCACGATCCTTCTGCTCGAGCCGCTCGCGAAGCTCTTCCAGCCACCGGACGACGTCGTCGAGCGTCTGCTGCCGGTCGCGCCCGAGCCAGAAGCCCGGGTGGATGACGACCACCTCGGCGCCCGAGGCGGCGGCGATCCCGGCGGTGCGGTCGAGCGCACCGAGCGCCTGCTTGCCCTTCCGCGCGTCCGGGTGCCCCGGGAACGCGAAGAGCGGCGCGTGCACGGAGAGCGCGATCCCCGCCGGCCCGGCGAGCTCGCGCAGCCGCTCGGCCCACGGGTAGTCCATCCAGAAGCCGCTCTCGAAGTCGAGCTCGCAGGCGGAATAGCCGCGCTCGAGCAGCAGCTCGACTGCCAGCTCGGGCGACTCGCGCGAGGGGCAGCGGGCGGGGCCGACGCGAATCGCTCCCATCGCCGGAGACCCTATCGGCGCAGACCTGGAGCAATGCCGTCCGATGGGGGTCCTACCCTTTTCGGCATGGCAAAGAGTCCAACCAGGATCGATCTGCTCGAGCTCGACATCGACCTTCGGCTTGCCGACCTCTGGCGTGAGGCCGGCGAGGTGGCCGAGTGGAACCTCGAAGTCGTCGCGGCGTTCATGCGGGCCGCGTACGGCAAGGGGTACTGCGACGCGCTGACCGAGGACGATCCGGGCTCGCTCTGCCACGACCACGGGTATCGCATACCGGCGCGCCGCGAGATCGCGCCGCGCACGGTCTGAGACCCGGACGCGGCTAGCGGCGCTACCATCA
>JBJMJY010000110.1:0-8739 GCA_045806105.1 Gaiellaceae bacterium
ATCTTCTCGCGGAGCTGGTTCGTGAAGATGCAGATCGTCTCGGTGCGGTTGAGCGTGCCGGCCAGCTTCCGCAGCGCCTGGCTCATGAGGCGGGCCTGGAGGCCGACGTGGCTGTCGCCCATCTCGCCCTCGATCTCGGCCTTCGGGACGAGCGCCGCGACGGAGTCGACCGCGACGATGTCGAGCGCCCCGGAGCGGATCAGGAGCTCGGCGATCTCGAGCGCCTGCTCGCCCGTGTCGGGCTGCGAGACGAGGAGCTCGTCGATGTCGACGCCGATCCGCTTCGCGTACGCCGGGTCCATCGCGTGCTCGGCGTCGATGAAGGCGCAGATCCCGCCGCGGCGCTGAGCCTCGGCGATCACGTGGTAGACGAGCGTCGTCTTGCCCGAGGACTCTGGGCCGAAGACCTCGACGATGCGGCCCCGCGGCAGCCCGCCGATTCCGAGCGCGAGGTCGAGCGAGAGCGAGCCCGTCGAGACGGCGCCGATCGCAACCTGAGCACGATCGTTCATGCGCATCACCGAGCCCTTGCCGAACTGGCGCTCGATCTGGCCGAGCGCGGTATCGAGAGCCTGCTCGCGGTCCACTTATCTCCCTCCCACTGGTACGGATTCGAGAACTTCGTATTGCGCCCCGCCGGGGCGTAGCCGAGACAGGTAAGCAGCTGCGTCGGACGTCGCGAACGGCTCCAGCGCCGGGAGCGCCGGCCGCAGCCGCGGCCGTTCTCGGAAACGCAGCACCGTCACGTGCGGAAGCCACCCACGCCGCTCGCGCTCGTAGACGCCGGACGCCTCGAGGCGCGCCTGCACGTCGTCGGCGAGAGCCGTCGCATGGCCGCCGTCGTCGTCGAACGTGAGCATCCCGACGGTCCGCGTCTCGCGGTAGCCCCGCAGCACGAGTCGCGCCGGAGCCGCGTCGGCAGCGGCGGCGCGTAGCTCGCCGATGATCGCGTCGAGCTCGCCCACCGGGCGGTGCCCGAGAAACGCGAGCGTGACATGCAGGTGCTCGGCCGGAACGGGCCTGACGCCGTGCACGGCCGCGAAGGTCTCGGACTGCCACGCCACAAGCCGTACCACCGTCTCCGCAGGGAGCTGCAGCGCACAGAAGAGCCGGACGCGTTCATTGCCCTCGAAGCTAGCAGGAGGATTCACACCGAACTGTCACGACTTCGTGTCAGAAGCGTGCGGAGGAGGTGCAGCGCCGCCACAGTCGCGCGGGAGCGGATGGCTTCACGGTCGCCGGGAAGACCAAGCTCACGAACGAGCGGCCCGTCCGGCCCCTCGGCGTGCACGTGGACGAGCCCGACCGGCTTCTCCGGCGATCCGCCGCCGGGCCCGGCGATGCCCGTCACCGCGACCGCCACGTCGGCGCCGAGCCGCTCCCGGACGCCCGCGGCCATCGCCGCCGCCGCTTCCGGCGACACCGCGCCGTGCCGCTGCAGGACCTCCTCCGACACGCCGAGCTCGCGAGCCTTGACCTCGTTCGCGTACGCCACCACCGCGCCGACGAAGACATCGCTCGACCCCGGAACCGAGGTCAGACGCGCCGCCACGAGCCCGCCCGTGCACGACTCCGCGGCGGCGAGCGTCAGCCCGTGCTCACGGCAGAGCTCGAGCACGATCGCCTCCACGGGCCGCTCGTCCTCGGCGAAGAGGTAGCGCCCGGCCCGGTCCCGCAGACCGGTCACAAGCTCGTCGGCGCGCCGCTCGCCGTTGTCCTCCACGAACAGGTCGACATGGATCTCGAACTCCCGCGCGCAGATCGTCACGGCGACGCCGCCGCCCTCTCCCCCGCTCTCCTGGAGCGCCCGCGCGATCTCGGACTCGCCGGCGCCGTAGAAGCGCAGCACGCGGCGTCCGGGTTCACGCGCGCGCGCGAGGACGGCCCGCACGGGAGCCGACTCCAGTGCAGCCGGCCACAGCCCTCGGAGCTCCGGCGGCGGGCCTGGGAGGACGACGGCCGCACCCCGCTCCGTCTCGAGGACGAGCGCCGGAGCGGTGCCCGCGATCCCCACCACCTGCGCGGCCTCGGGCAGCGTCGCCTGCTTCCGGACGCCCGGAGCGAAGTCGGCGTACGGCCGCCGGAACCGCTCCGCGACAGCCCGCGAGATCCGCTCGATCTCCGCCTGCAGCTCGGAATCGACGACGAGCTCGCGCCCGGCGGCGCGCGCGACCAGCTCGACCGTGCGGTCGTCGTGGGTCGGGCCGAGGCCGCCTGAGACGAGGCAGAGGTCAGCCTCGAGCCCTTCGCGCAGGACCGCCTCCAGCTCGACCGGGTCGTCGCCGACGATCGCGATCCGGGTGGGCTCGAGCCCGAGCCGCAGCAGCTCCGAGGCCAGGAACGGCCCGTTCAGGTCGCGGCGGTCGCCGCGGACGAGCTCGCTGCCGGTGACGACGACGAAGCCGCGCGGGCGGCTCAAGCGGCCCGCGAGAATCCGCGCGGCGTGAAGTGGTACGAGCCGGACCGGTTGATGTGGACCACGTGGCCGTTGAAGACGATCGCGAGGTTCGACGGCGCTCCGAAGTTGATCCACAGCCTGCGCCTGACCCAGCGTTGATCCTGCCCGAGCTCGACCGTCCCCGTGAAGAGCGGCTTGCCGCTCTGGGACCAGTTGCGGACGTCCATCCAGCAGTTCCCGTGGGTCGCACGAACGTAGAGCCGGAACGTGAGCGGGACGGTCTTGACCGGCTTCGTCGGAGAGGCCGCCTTGTGGATCTTGGTCGTCTGCGTCGTCGTACCGAGGTTCGGGATCTGCTCGTTGCCCGGGCCGCTGAACTTCCACGCGGCGATCACGAAGGCGAACAGCGCGCCGATCCCGGCCAGGGCAAAGATCACCCAGCGGCGCTCGAGCCGCCGGTGCTGCCGCCGCACGTGCGACGTCCGCCGCACCATCACGGGCTCGTGTGGTTCCTCGGTGTCGCCGCTGAAGCGGGAGTTGAACTCGTCGACGTACAGCTGGCCGTCGAGACCGAGGTAGTCCGCGTAGGTGCGCAGGAAGCCCTTGACGTAGGTCTGGGCCGGGAGCGCGTCGAACGCCTCCTCCTCGAGCGCGCGCAGGTAGCGGGCCCTGATCTTGGTGGCGAGCTCGATCTCCGAGAGCTCCAGGTGCTGGCGTACGCGCGCCTCGCGCAGGCTGTTGCCGATCTCGAACACGGGAGAGCCCGATTGTAGTGCCGATTCCGCCTAGCCGAAAAAGTTCAGCAGGCCGTACACACCGAGCGCGATTGCCGCCGTCAGGCCGATGCAGAGCCCGAGCATCCCGAGCAGCCGGCCGACGCGCGCGGAGCCCTCGCCCCCGGCCCGGCCGAGCGTGCGGCCGATCGTTCGAAGGCCGCGCCGCGCCAGGAGAACGGCGGCCCCGCCGAGGAGCACGGAGGCGCAGCTCGCCACGGTCGCCTGCACGAGCGAGACGCGGTCGACCTGGCGCGCGGCCGCGTACGCCGCGACCGGAACAACGACCGCGAGCAGGCCGAGCAGGAGGGAAACCCTCGCCGCGTCGTTCCGCACGCGGGCGCTACTGCTTCTTGTAAGGCCGTCCAACGGCTGCAGGCGGGATGGTGCGGCCGATCACTCCAGCGACGGCGATCAGCGTCAGGACGTAGGGCAGAGCCTGGAAGAGCGTGGCCGCATTCGAGGAGTACACCGGGAGCCGGAACGCGAGCGCGGTCGAGAAGCCGAACAGGAGCGCGGCTCCGAAGGCGCCGAAGGGGCGCCAGTTGCCGAAGATGAGCGCCGCGAGCGCGATGAAGCCGCGGCCCGCGGTGACGTTCTCGTTGTAGGTGTTCAGGTAGCCGACGGTCAGGTAGGCACCGCCCATCGCCGCGAGGACCCCGGAGAGGACGACGGAGCAGTAGCGCACGACGTAGACGCTGATCCCGACGGTGTCGGCGGCCCGCGGGTGCTCGCCGCAGGCGCGGATCCGCAGGCCCACCGGCGTCTTGAACATGACGACGTAGGACAGCGGCACGAACAGGATCGCCACCCAGATCATCAGGTTCAAATGCCCGAAGGACTCCGCGAAGAACGAGTGGCTGGACTCATTCGCCAGATTCACGTCCGGGATCTGCGAGACGCCGGTCGGGATGTTCTCGCCGTGGTAGAGCTGGACGAAGAAGTAGCCGGTGATGCCGAGCGCGAGGAAGTTCACGGCGACCCCGCCCACGATCTGGTCGGCCCGCAGGTGGATCGCGAAGAACGCGTGGACGAGCGCGAGCAGGCCGCCCGAGGCCATCGCGATCACGATGCCCCAGACCCAGCTGCCCGCCTTGTCAGCGCCCCAGATGCCCCAGAACGCCCCCATCAGCATCATCCCCTCGAGGCCGATGTTCACGACGCCGGAGCGCTCGGAGAACATCCCGCCGAGCGCCGCGAACGTCAGCGGCGTGGCGAAGACGAGCATCGACGCGATCAGGCTCGCCGTGAAGACCTGGTCGAGGTTCCCGACGCTGGACTGCATCGCGAGGATCGCGAGGCCGCCGCCGACGACTCCGGCCGCGATCGCGCCGCCGCCCACGCGCCCGCCGCCTCTCGTGAGCGCGACGATGCCAAACAGCACCGCGACCATCCCCAGCAGGACCGGCCACAGCGGCGAGCGGGCGGTGATCGGCGGGATCGCGAGCACGAACGCGGCTGCGCCCAGGACGATCCCAACCCCTCCGACGGTCGAGGAGTCGTAGAGCCGCGAGCGGTCGAAGCTGCCGACGTATGTGCTCATCGGCCTACCTCGCGAGCGGGTCGTTGGACGGAGCAGTGACGACCCGCTCGAGCCCTCCAGCCAAACCAGACGCGTAGCATGCTCACGCCGCCGCCTCCGGAGCCGCTCGCGCGGCCTCGCCGCCGCGCCGCCGGAGCCTCCGGCGCGATTGCCACACCGCGAGGATGAGCACGTCGGCCCCGACGAAGAGGACGACGAGCCCCTGGATCATCTCCGTCAGGTGGCCGGCGAGGCTCGGGTCGATCGTGCCCGACTGCAGCCCGTGCGTCGTGCCGTAGAGCAGGGCGCCGAAGAGGAAGGCCGCGAGCCCCACGCCGAGCGCGGTGTTGCGGCCGAGCAGCGCGACCGCGATGCCGAGGAAACCGATCGCCTGCGCCTGCACGTCCGAGGTGCCGATCTTGTAGAGATAGCCGAGCATGTCGAGGCCCCCTGCGAGGCCCGCGAACGCGCCCGAGATCGCCATCGCGCGGATGTAGTTCGTGCGCACCCTGATCCCCCCGTACGCGGCAGCGGCCGGGTTGTAGCCGACCGCCCGCACCTCGAAGCCGAGCGTCGTGCGGTTGAGGATCAGCCAAAAAACCACGAGCGCCCCGATCGCGACGAAGAAGCCGATGTGCAGGCCCTGCAGCACCGGGTCGCCCCAGAAAACCGGAAGCCTGGCCCCGTCGACGACGTTGCCGGAGATCGGGATGTCGAGCGGCTTGTTCAGCGGACCCTGCAGCGGCCCGCCCTGCTGGAAGAGGTAGTTCCCGATCCAGTAGGCGATCCAGTTGAGCATGATCGTCGTGATCACCTCGTGGGCGCCGACGGTCGCCTTCAGGAAGCCCGCGATGCCGGCCCAGACCGCGCCGGCGAGCGTCGCCAGCACGATCCCGACCAGGACGTGGAGCGGGCGGGACATGTCGACAAACGACACGCCGACCCAGTTGGCCACGAAGAGGCCCATGAGGTACTGGCCGTTGCCGCCGATGTTGAAGAGGCCGCAGCGGAAGGCGAACGCGACGGCGAGGCCGGTGAGGATCAGCGACGTCGTCTGCAGGAGCGTCTGGCTGAAGTTGTACGCGGAGGTGTTCGCGACGTCGGTGTTCGTCGGGTGCGCCAGCCAGTTGAGGCCTGCGCCGTTGATGATGTCCCAGTAGGCCTGGAACGGGTTGTGACCGGTCGCAAGCACGAGCAGGCCGCCGATGAAGAACGCGACCAGGGCGGTGATGACGGGGACGGAGATGCCGCCGGCGCGCTGCCAGAGCGCCAGCCGCGAGGCTACGGTCGCGGGAGGCGCGTCGTCCGGCTGCGGCCCCCGCTGCGGGGCGAGCGGCTCGCTCACGCGGCTGACGGCTCCTTCCGGCTGCCGCCGAGCATCTCGAGGCCGATCTCCTCCTCCGTCGTGTCGCGGCCGTGCTCGCCGACGATCCGGCCCTCGTACATGACGAGGATCCGGTCGGAGAGCGAGAGGATCTCGTCCAGCTCCAGCGACACGAGGAGGATCGCGCGGCCCTCGTCGCGCTCCTCGATGAGGCGCCGGTGCAGGTACTCGATCGCACCGACGTCGAGGCCGCGTGTCGGCTGCGCGGCGACCAGCACGCGCGGGTCGCGGGCGATCTCGCGCGCTGCCACGACCTTCTGCTGATTCCCACCCGAGAGCGAGCCGCCGCGGGTGCTGGGCCCACCCCCGCGCACGTCGAACTCCCGGATCAACCGCGCGGCGCGCTGGATCAAGCGGCGCGGAAAGAGCCAACCCCACTTCGAGTCGGGCGGCCGGTTGTAGTCGTGTAGCGCGATGTTCTCGGCGATCGAGAACTCCAGCACGAGGCCGCGGCGCTGGCGGTCCTCGGGGATGTGTCCGACACCCGCGTCGAGCATCTTCCGCGCGGTCGGATGGTTGACCGCCCGCCTGGCGACGACTACCTCTCCGCTCTCGGCCCCGCGGAGGCCCGTGATCGTCTCGATCAGCTCGCTCTGCCCGTTCCCCTCGACACCCGCGAGACCGACGATCTCTCCCGCGCGGACGGCGAAGGAGACGTCGCGCACCGCCGGCAGCCCGCGGTCGTCGTTCACGCTCAGGTCCCGGACCTCGAGCAGCGTGTCGCCCGGATCCGAGGGCCGCTTCTCGACGCGGAGCAGCACCTCCCGGCCGACCATCATCCGGGCGAGCCCTTCCTCGGTCGCGCCCTCACGCGGAACGGCGTCGATCCTCTTGCCGCGCCGGAGCACCGTGATCCGGTCGGCGATCTCGAGCACCTCGTTCAGCTTGTGGCTGATGAAGATGATCGAGGTGCCGTCGGCCTGCAGGCTCTTGATGATCCCGAACAGCTCGCCGGCCTCCTGCGGTGTCAGCACGGCGGTCGGCTCGTCGAGGATGAGGATCTCGGCGCCGCGGTAGAGCGCTTTCAGGATCTCGACCCGCTGCTCCTGGCCGACGCTGATGTTCTCGACCCTCGCGTTCGCGTCGACCACGAGGCCGAAGCGCTTCGAGATGTCGCGGACGCGCTCCACGGCCACGTCGTAGTCGAGCAGCACGCCGGCCTTCCTCGGCTCCACCTCGAGCACGATGTTCTCGGCCACCGTCATCACCGGGATGAGCATGAAGTGCTGGTGGACCATCCCGATGCCGCGGTCGATCGCGTCCTTCGCCGAGCCGAAGCTAACCGGCCTCCCGTCCAGACGGATCTCGCCCTCGTCGGCTCGGTAGAGGCCGTACAGGATGTTCATCAGCGTCGACTTGCCCGCGCCGTTCTCGCCGAGCAGCGCGTGCACCTCGCCCTTTCGCAGGTCGAAGTCGACGTGGTCGTTCGCAACGACGCCGGGGAACCGCTTCGTGATGCCCCGCATCTCCAGGACCGTGGAGGCTTCCACCGCGGGTGATTCTATGGAGGCGCAGAAGACGGCGTGCCTAGAGCGCGGCCGGCACTTTCACCTGGCCGGCGATGATCTTCTGCTTCAGCTCGTTCATCTTGTCGATCAGCGATTTCGGCACCGCGGGGTTGATCTTGCCGACGCCCATGCCCTTGTTCTTCAGGTTGAAGAGCAGGTTGCCGCCGCCCCTGAAGTTGCCGTCGACGACCTGCTTGATCGCAGCGAAGACGCCGGTGTCGACGCGCTTCACGCCCGAGGTGAGGACCCGCTTGGCGTCGTTGTACTGGTCCTTGTCGACGCCGATCCCCCAGATGCCCGCCGCGTCGGCGGCCTTGAGGGTGCCGAGACCGCAGCCGCCCGCGACCTGGAAGAGGACCTGAGCGCCCTGCGAGATCTGGTTCTCGGCGACCGTCTTGCACTTGTCCGAGGCGACGAAGTCCTGCGAGTAGCCGACCAGTACCTTGATCTGCGGGTTGAAGAGCTTCGCGCAGTGCTGGTAGCCCGCGATCCAGATGTCCACCGGCGGGATCTTCAGGCCGCCGACCGCGCCGATCACCTGCTTGCCGCCCTGCTTCTTGGCCATCTCTGCGGCCAGGTAGCCGACCAGGCAGCCGGACTCGTTGGCCGCGTACGTGAGCCCCTCGACGTTCTTGCGGCCGTTGAAAGGGGTGCCCGTGACGTCGTAGTCGGTGATCGCGAAGCGCAGGTTCTGGTTCCTCGTCGCGACCGTGTTCGTGGCGTCGGCCAGCAGGAAGCCGGCGGCGATGATCAGGCTCGACTTCTTCCGCACGGCGCTCGTGAGGTTCGGGATGTAGTCCGACGTCGAGTTCGACTGCAGCGGCAGCGTCTTCACCCCGAGCTCGCTCTGCGCGCGGTCGAGGCCTTCCTTCTGCGACTGGTTGAAGGAGCGGTCGTTGAACTTGCCGATGTCGCTGATGAGCGCGATCAGCTTGCCCGACTTCTGCGTGCCGCCCGAGGTGGACGAGGAGCTGCCGCCGCTGCTTCCGCCACAGCCGGCCACGAGCAGTAGCGCCAACCCGCCCACGACCGCAAAGGAGACCCGCATCGCGCCGAAGTATGCCCAAAACGAGACGGGCGGGCTCGTGGGCCCGCCCGTCAGTCTTGCGCTCGAGGTCGCTCTAGAGCTTGGTCGGGACCTTGAGCTTCTTCTT
>JBJMJY010000111.1:0-18657 GCA_045806105.1 Gaiellaceae bacterium
GGACGAGCGCGAGCGCGAGCTTGCCGCCGACGCTCCTGAGCGGGCTCATCGATCCCTGAAGCGGTAGCCCACGCCGCGCACGGTGAGGATGTACTCGGGGCTGCGCGGCTCGGCCTCGAGCTTCTCGCGCAGGTGGCGGACGTGGACGTCGATCGTGCGCGGGTCGCGGTAGTCGGCGCTCCGCCAGAGCGCCTCGAGCAGCATCCGGCGGCTGAAGACGCGCCCGGGCTGGGCGGCGAGCGTCCGCAGCAGCTCGAACTCGACGTACGTGAGGTCGATCGAGCGCCCGTCGACCTCCGCCGTCCGCCTCGCCGGGTCGATCCAGAGGCCGTCCAGCTCGAGCACGGCCTCGTCCCGCGGCTCGCGCAGCGCCGTCGACGCGCGCCGCAGCAGGGCGCGCACGCGGCTGCGGAACTCGCGGATCGAGAACGGCTTCGTGATGTAGTCGTCGGCGCCGAGCTCGAGGCCGAGCACCTTGTCGAGCTCGTCGTCGCGGGCGGTGAGCATGATGATCGGCACCGTGCTAGAGGCCCGGAGCCGCTTGCACACCTCGAGGCCGTCGAGCTTCGGCAGCATCAGGTCGAGCACCACGAGGTCGAACCGCTCCTCGGCGAACCGCGCCAGCGCCTCCTCGCCGTCGCGTGCCTGGACCACCCGGAAACCGTCCCGTTCGAGCGGGTAGGCGAGGAGCTTCTGAACCGCGTCCTCGTCGTCGACGAGCAGGATGGTCGAGGAGTCTGGCATCGCAGCGCCTGCCGGCGCACGTCGTTCTGCGACCTACTATAGCCACGGTATGGCGGCGCTCCCGCCCGGTTCCGCGCGGCGACGCCCGCGTCGAGGCACGCTCGAGCGGCCCGTCAACGGCCGCCTCTACCGCGGTACCTGGATGCTCGTCGGGATCCCGCTGCTCGCCGCCGCGTTCAGCGTGCACAAGCCGAATCCGCTGCCGGCGCCGCAACCGGCGCTGCCGGCGTCGTTCGACGGGACCGAGGCGGTTGCGCTGACCTCCGAGCTCGCGCGCCTGTACCCGGATCGCGTCCCCGGAACCGCCGGCGCCGCTGGCGCCCGGGCGTGGGTGCGCGAGCAGCTGGCGCCGTACGGCCTGAAGGTCGCCGGCGATCCGTTCCGCTCCGACCTGCCGGGAATCGGGGCACGCACGCTCGTAAACCAGCTCGTCACCATCCCGGGGGCATCGCCGGACGAGCTCGTGGTGATGGCGCACCGCGACGACGACGGCCGCGGCCCGGGCGCCAACGACAATGCCTCCGGGATCGCCGCGCTCGTCCAGCTCGCGCGGTCGTACGGCTCGACGGTCGGCGCGCGCGCCGTCAGCCCGCAGCACACGCTCGTCTTCGTCGCCACCGACGGTGGCGCCTTCGGGATGCTCGGCGCGCGCCGGTTCGCGGAGACGCACCGCGGGAACGTCGTCGCGGCGATCGACCTCGACGCGCTGGCGGGCCGGGGCCCACCGCGCGTGGTGCTGGCGGGGCTGGAGCCGCGCCTGGCGTCGCCCGCGGTGGTGGAGACCGCAGCGCAGCGCGTGCTCGAGCAGGCAGGGCAGCGGCCGGCGCACGCGGGCGGGATCGCCCAGCTCGTCGACCTCGCGTTCCCGTACACACAGCACGAGCAAGGGCCGCTCCTCGCCCACGGGATGCCCGCGCTGACGCTGACGAGCGGCGCGGAGCGACCGCCGGCGACGTTTTTCGACACGCCGGGGCGCCTCGACACCGTCCGCCTCGCCCAGCTCGGGCGCTCCGCGCAGCAGCTCCTGCGCTGGCTCGACTTCGGCGCCGAGCTCGCGCCAGGGACCGCGCGCTACATCTACTTCGGGCCGCGCATCCTGCCGGGATGGGCGATCGAGCTCGTGTTGCTGGCGGCGCTGCTGCCGTTCCTGGCCGCCGTGGTCGACCTCTTCGCGCGCTGCCGGAGACGTCACATCCCGCTGGCGCCGGCATTGCGGAGCTACCGCAGCAGGGCGTGGTTCTGGCTCTGGACCGTCGCCGTCTTCGAGCTGTTCGCCCTGGCCGGGATCTGGCCCGCTGCGGCGGCCGTGCCGCTGCCGCCGGAGGCGACGCCGGCGACGGACTGGCCGGTGATCGGGCTGATCGCGCTGTTCGTCCTCGTGGGCGCCGGCTGGCTGGTGACCCGGCAGCGGCTGACGCCGCATCGGCCGGCGTCGGCGACCGAGGAGCTCGGCGGGACGACCGCCGCCCTGCTTGCGCTCGCGATCGTCGCCTTGCTGGTCGTGGCGACGAACGTGTTCGCGCTGGTCTTCCTGCTGCCGTCCGCGCATGCATGGCTGTGGCTTCCGCAGTTCCGCTCGCGGGCCGTGTGGACGCGGCTCGCACTGGTCTGCGCCGGGTTCCTCGGGCCGCTGCTGCTCTTCGGATCGCTCGCCGTGCGCTACGGCCTCGGCCTCGACACGCCGTGGTACGTGGCCGAGTTGACGGCGACCGGCTTCGTGAAGCTGCCCGCGCTTGCGATTGCGATCGGGTGGCTGGCCGCGGCCGGGCAGGTGACGGCGCTTGCCGTGGGACGCTACGCGCCGTATCCGAGCGCGCGGGAGCGACCGCCGCGCGGGCCGCTGCGGGAGGCGGTCCGGCGGACCGTGCTTACAGTGAGAGCGGCGCGCCGGCATGGAGCCGGCGCCGAGCGAGAGGCACTCGAAGGCTGACGTGAGAAGGATCCTGAGGATTACCGGGACGGTGCTGGCGGTCGGCGGCGTCGCGCTGCTCGTGTGGGTCGTGGTCGTGTGGCGCTGGCAGGACCCGTTCACCGCGCTGTACACGACCTGGAAGCAGCGCCAGCTCTCGAGCAGCTACGACCGGCGGGCGGAGGCGTACCACCGGCCGCCCGTCAAGCCGGGAGCGTCGCTCGCGACGACGACCGCGCAGATCCGGTTGGAGGCGCGGCGCTACCGGCTGGAGTCGAAGCGCGGTGACGCCATCGGGCGCATCCACGTGCCCCGCCTCGGCGTGAACATGGTGCTCGTCGACGGGACCGACCACGACTCGCTCAAGAAGGGCCCCGGCCTCGACCGCCGGACGTATATGCCCGGCGAGGGGCAGCTCGTCTACATCGCGGGCCACCGAACTACGTACCTCGCGCCGTTCGCCCATATCGAACGGCTCGAGCGCGGCGACCCCGTCACGCTCGAGGTGCCGTACGGAACCTTCACCTACCGCGTCTTCAAGCACCGCATCGTCGGCGCGGACGACCTCTCGGTGCTGCGCTCGCACGGCCGCGAGGTCGTCGAGCTGCAGGCCTGCCACCCTCGCTTCTTTGCCTCTCACCGCTTCATCGCCTACGCCCGGCTGGTACGGGTCGAGCCGCGCGGGGCGCCGGCGTTCCGCCCGCCGGCGGCCGCGTTGGTTGCCGCGCCGCTCGCCTCGGCGCAGGGGTGAGCGTCCTCAGGTCAGCCTGAGGTAGCGTACGGGTGAACCGGCCTCGACCTCGCCCTCGCCGCGTGGGAGCAACACGAGCGCGTCGGCGGTGGCGGCGCGCGCGATCATGTGCGACTCCTGGCCCGCGAGCGGCTCGAGCTCGACGGCTGTGCCGTCCTCGCTCCGCCGGAGCCGAGCCCGCACGAGCTCGTCCCGGCCGGGGTTCCGCTTCACGGCAGCCGCGAGCGTCCCCGGCTCGAACCGCGGCAGGGGATCGGCGGCACCCTGGAGCGCCAGGACCGCAGGCCGCACGAACAGCTCGAACGCGACGAGGGACGAGACCGGGTTCCCGGGCAGGCCGAACACGAGCGTGCCGTCTCGGACGCCAAACGAGACCGGCTTGCCCGGCTTGACCGCGACTCGCCAGAACACCTCCTCGACGCCGAGCTGCGACTCCACGCGCCTGACGAGGTCGTGGGGCCCGACGGAGACGCCGCCCGACGTCACGAGCACGTCGTGCTCGAGCCCGCGCGCGAGCGCGTCCCGATGAGCATCCTCGTCGTCGGCCACAGCCGCCAGGCGCTCGACGACAGCGCCGGCCGACCTCAGCTGCGCTTCGAGGATCAGCCCGTTGGCCTCGTAGACCTCGCCGGGCGCGAGCGGCTCGCCCGGCCGGCGAAGCTCGGTTCCCGTCGCGAGCACGGCGGTGCGCGGGAACGCACCGCAGACCACCTCCGCGACCCCGGCCGCCGCAAGCGCGCCCAGCTGCGCCGGGCCGAGACGCGTCCCGGCGGGTACGACCTCCTCTCCGGCCCGCAGATCGCCGCCGCGAGGGCGAACGTTGGCGCCCGACTCCGCAGGCTCGGCAATCTCGATGTTGTTGTCATGCTCGACAACATACTCGATCGGGATGACGGCATCCGCTCCCTCGGGGACGACGCCCCCCGTCGCGATCGCCATCGCCTCGCCCGCCTCGAGAGCGCGACTCGCCGGGCGGCCGGCGGAGATCCGGGCGACGACCGGCAGCGTGCCCGGGACGTCCGCCGCCCGAACCGCGAACCCGTCCATCGCCGAGCTCGGGAACGGCGGCAGATCGACGACCGAGCTGGCGGCCTCGACCAGCACCCGGCCGGCGGCCCGCTCGAGCTCCACTCGCTGGGTCGGCAGCCGCCGCACGCGCTCCAGCACGAGCCGCTGCGCCTCGTCCATGGTCAAGAGCTCCGCCACGACCGCGCATACCGTACGCGCGACGGATAGGCTGAGCCGCCGTGATCTCGGTCGTCGTGCCCGTCCACGACGAGGAGCGGACGGTCGCGCTCCTCTACGACGAGCTGGAGTCCGCCCTCCAGCCGCTCGGGCAGCCCTGGGAAGCAGTGTTCGTCGACGACGGCTCGACCGACGGCTCCTTCGCGGCACTGACGCGCCTGCACAACGCGCAGGACAACGTGCGCGTCATTCGCCTGCGCAAGAACTTTGGCAAGGCCGCGGCGCTCGCGGCCGGCTTCGCCCACGCCGAGGGCGACGTCGTCGTCACGATCGACGCCGACCTCCAGGACGACCCGTCCGAGATCCCGCGCCTGCTCGCAAAGCTCGACGAAGGCTTCGATCTCGTCAGCGGGTGGAAGACGAAGCGGCGCGACCCGCTCAGGCGGCGCATCCCGTCGAAGATCTTCAACTGGGTCACCGGCCGCGTCTCCGGGCTGCGTCTGCACGACCTGAACTGCGGGCTCAAGGCGTATCGCGCCGACGTCGTCCGCGGACTGCGCCTCTACGGCGAGCTGCACCGCTTCATCCCGGTGCTCGCGCACTACCGCGGCCACCGTGTCGCCGAGCTGCCGGTCAACCATCGCCCCCGCGGACACGGCCGCTCGCGCTACGGCATGGAGCGGTACGTCAGAGGCTTCCTCGACCTGCTGACCGTGTCGTTCATCGGGCGCTACCGCTATCGCCCCCTGCACCTCTTCGGCGGTCTCGGCCTCCTGCTCGGCGCGGTCGGCTTCGGCGTCCTGCTGTACCTGACCGCGCTGAAGATCGGCGGGCACGCGATCGGCCAGCGCCCGCTGTTGATCCTCGGCGTGCTGCTGATGGTGGTCGGGCTGCAGTTCTTCTCGCTGGGGCTGATCAGCGAGCTGATCACGAGCCAGCACGAGGAGCGGGCGGACGCGCGGGAGCGGACGGATCTGCACGTCGAGGACGTGCTCTCCTAGAGCGGCACGCTTTCGGCACGAAGGAGTCACACATGCGCGCGCCGCGGCGGAATAGGCTCGCAGTGGGGAGGAGGCCGGATGCGCCTGAACCACACCGCGTTGGGCGTGCGGCGCCGAGCGGCTGATGCGAGTCCTCTACTTCGGTACCTACGAGCGCGCTTACCCGCGGAACGCGCAGGTGATCTCGTGCCTGCGGCGGGCGGGGGTCGAGGTCGCGGAGCGCCACGTGACGGTCTGGGACGGGCGACGCGACAGCTGGCGCGCCGGGGCGGGTGCCGCGGCAAGGCTCGCGGCGGCCGAGCTTCGGCTCCTGCGGCGGCCGGCGGGCTCCTACGACGCCGTGATCGTCGGCTACCCGGGGCACTTCGACATGCCCGCAGCACGGCGAGCCGCGCGCGGGCGGCCGGTCGTCTTCAACCCGCTCGTGTCGCTGGCGGACACGTTCGTGGCGGACCGGGGCCGCTTCCGCCCCCGCTCGCCTACCGCGCGGGCGCTCGAAGGTATCGACCGCCGGGCCCTCCGCTCCGCCGATCTCGTCGTCGCCGACACGCGTGCGAACGCCGACCACCTGGCGGACCTCGCCGGCCTGCCCCGCGACCGCCTCGAGGTCGCGTTCGTCGGCGCCGAGGAGCGGATCTTCGCTCCGGGCTCGTCTCCGACCGACCCGTTCACCGTCCTCTTCGTCGGCAAGCTGATCCCGCTGCACGGCCTCGAGACCGTCCTCGCCGCCGCCAGGGCCGTACCCGAGCTGCGCTTCAGGATCGTGGGCAGCGGCCAGCTCGACGAGCTCCTCCGCACGCGGCCCGAGAACGTCGAGTGGGTCCCGTGGGTCGAGTACGAGCAGCTGCCGCAAGAGCTGCACCGCGCCGGCTGCGCGCTCGGGATCTTCGGCACCTCCGCGAAGGCGCGGCGCGTGATCCCGAACAAGGCCTTCCAGGCCCTCGCCTGCGGAACCCCGCTCGTGACCGCCGACACCCCAGGCGCGCGCGAGCTGCTCGTCGACGGCGAGAGCGCGCTGCTCGTCCCGCCCGGAGACGCCGAAGCCCTCGCAAGCGCGTTGGGACGGCTTGCCGGCCATCCGCAGCTCACCCGCCGCCTCGCCGCGGGCGGCCGCGCCGCCTACGAGGCGCACGCGAGCGAAGAGGTGCTCGGCCGCCGCTGGCGCGAGCTGCTGGAGCGCGTCGTATGACGCTGCGGCGGCCGAGCGGCCACGCGCTCCTCTGGCTCGCGATCGCGGCCTACGCGGCAGGCTTCTCGGCGCTCTCCGTCCTGCGCCACCGCGCGTTCTCGACCGGCCGCTTCGACCTGGGGAACATGGTGCAGGCCGTGTGGTCGACAGCCCACGGCCACCCGCTGCAGATCACGGGGCTGCGCGGCGACCAGCTCTCGCGCCTCGGCGCGCACTTCGACCCGATCCTCGCGGCGTTCGCGCCGTTCTGGCTCGTCTGGCCGAGCCCCGACCTGCTGCTCGTCACGCAGGCCGGCGCCGTCGCCCTCGGGGCGCTGCCGGTCTACTGGCTTGCCCGCAAGCACCTCGGCTCCGAGCACGCAGGGCTCGGGTTCGCGCTCGCCTACCTGATCTACCCGCCGACGCAGTGGCTGACGCTGAACGAGTTCCACCCGGTCGCGCTCGCGTGCCCCCTCCTCCTCTACGCGATCTGGTTCCTCGACGAGGGCCGGCTGCTGCCGTTCGCGGCCTGCGCGATCGTCGCCGCGACGACGAAGGAGGAGATCGCGCTGGTCGCCGCGGGCCTCGGGCTTTGGTACGCGTTCGCACACGGCCGCCGCGTGACCGGAGCCGTGGTCGCCGTGGCCGGCGTCGCGGTCGCGCTGATCGCCATCGAGGTCGTGATCCCGCACTTCAACCGTGCCGGCACGTCGAGCTTCTTCACGCGCTACAGCCAGGTCGGCAGCACCCCCGGCGGCATCGCTCACACAGCGCTCACCGACCCCTGGAAGATCGTCACGACCGCCGTCACCGGCCGCGGGCTCGGCTACCTGGCACAGCTTGTGCTGCCGCTGGCCCTGCTCGTCGTCCTGGCGCCCCTCGCGTTGATCGCGGCCGTTCCGGAGCTCGCCGTCAACCTGCTTTCCGCCGCCACGACGCAGACCTCGATCCACTTCCACTACACCGCAGGACTGATCCCGGTGCTGATCGCGGCCGCAGTCTTCGGCGCGAAGCGGCTTCCGCCGCGCGTTCCCGTCGCGACACTGGTGGTCGTCGTCGCCGTGGCCGGGAACTACCTGCTCGGCCCGCTTCCGCTCTGGCGTTACTTTCCGGGCGGCGGGGAGCACCAGGCGCGCGCCGCCGAGGTGAGCGAGCACGACCGGATCGCGGGGCGGGCACTGCGGCTGATCCCGGAGGGCACCGTCGTGAGCGCGACGAACTCACTCGGCGCGCACCTCTCCGCCCGCCGGCGCGTGCTCAGCTTCCCGTTCCTGCAGGACGCGCAGTGGGTAGCGGCCGACGAGACCGCGCCCGGCTACGCCGACCGGCTCGCGCCGTTGCCGACGGCGGTCCAGCTCTCCTGGCTGCGGCGCAACCCGGAGTGGCGGCTCGTCTTCGAGCGCGACGGCATCCTGATCTTCCAGCGCGCAAGCGAGGCGGCGAGCGTGAGGTAGAGGGCGACCATCGCGAGGTCGCGCACGAAGAGCGGCCAGACCGGCCACTCGAGCCGGAAGAGCGCGCCGTAGTGAAAGAACCACACCTGCGCGAGAACGACGGCAAGTGCCGCAAGCGCAATCGCGATCGTGCTCCCGGCCGCGACGACGAGCGGCAGCAGCCAGACCAGGTACTGCGGCGAGAAGACCTTCGTGAAGGCGAGGAAGCCCGCCACGGCAGCGGCGAACGCGAGCGGCAGGCGCCCGCGTAGGTCGCGCGCGCGGGCGTAGAGCAACCAGACGGTCACGACGGCCGCCGCCTCGAGCACGAGCAGGAGCACGGCCACCGCGTCTGCGCTGCCGCCCGCGAGGTTGCGCCCGGCGACTCCCGTCGTCTCGACGACGCGAGCGTGGTAGAGCCCCAGCCGGTCGAGCACGAGCAGGGCCGACGCGCCGAGGCTCTCGATCTGCAGGCCGCGCGACGCCTGCGAGTGGAAGCTCTCGTAGACCCCGTGCGGCGCGTAGGCGGCGAATGGCGCGACGGCGGCCACCGCGACCACCGCGAGGACGCCGAGCGAGATCGCGACGCGCCGGGTCCCGGCTCGCCGCCACACGAACCACGCCGCCAGCGGGACGAGCACGAGTGGGTAGACCTTTGCGCTCACGGCGAGGCCGAGCACCGCGAAGGCGGGCAGCTCCCAGCCGCGCAGCAGCAGCCAGAGCGCGAGCACCGTCAGTAGCGCCGGCCAGGCGTCGTAGGTGTTGAGCGAGATCGGCCCGAGGGCGACCGGCGAGAGCGCCAGCAGCCCGGCGCCGATCCAGATCCGCCGCTGCGATGCCCCGAGCTCTGCGAGCACGAGCGCGACGAGCACGATCGTCGCCGCGCCGCAGAGCGCCATCAGCGCCTTGAAGGCCGCGTTGTAGTGATCCGCGCCGAACGCCGTCGGCGGCAGAAAGACCGCAAACGCGCCGGGCGGGTACTCGACGAACACGTCGCGGTAGGGCAGCGACCCGTGGAGGAGCTTCTCCGCATAGCCCTGGTAGACGTGCACGTCGCGGAAGCGCGCGGCCCGGAAGAGGCCGCCGTCCGGCACGGCGCACGCGGCGAGGTACACCGGGATCGCGACCAGCGCGGCACGCAGCGCCGGCTTCACGGCTACCGCCCCGGTATCGGCGGAGGCGGGGGCGGGGGGCCGACCGGCGGCGGAGGGGGCGGCTCGGGTGGAGGGGGCGGCGCAGGCGGCGCCGTCGTGATCGCCCGCCCCGTGGTCGCCGGCGGCGGAGGCGGCGGCGGAGGCGGCGCGGTCGTCCCGCTGGTGGTGGTCGTGCCGCCGGACGTCGGCGTGTAGTAGTAGCTCGACGACGAGCGCAGGCTCGAGCCGTACTGGCCCTGCGTGAACGTCTTCCACTCGACGGGGTCGCGCGGGTACTGCCAGTTGAACACCGGCGCGGTCACCATCGCCGACTCCATGAAGAGCTTCCAGATCGTCGCCGGGAACGTGCCGCCGGCGACCGAGATCCCGTGCACGTTCTCCATCGGGATCTCGCCCTGCGGGTAGCCGACCCAGATCGTCGTCTCCAGCTGCGGCACGAACCCGGAGAACCAGGCGTCCGCGTGGTTGTCGGTCGTGCCGGTCTTGCCCGCAGCCGGGCGCCCGAAGTACGCGCCGACGCCGGTGCCTTCCAGCATGTTCTGCTCGAGGATCTTCGTCACCTCGTACGCGACGCCGTCCGAGATCACGCGCTTGCGCTGGGGCCGACCCCAGCCGGCGTCGGTGTCCTCACGGCCGTTGGCGAGAACGACCTTGCGGATCGCCATCGGCTTCGAGTAGACGCCGCCCGCGGCCAGCGTCGCGTACGCCGAGGCCTCCTCGAGCGGCGAGATCGCGTCCGCGCCGAGCCCCATCGCCGGCACGACGTCGAGCCGCGACTGGACGCCGAGCTTGTGCGCCATCGCGGCGACCTTCTCGGGGGTGACGTCGAGCGTCAGCTGCGCGTAGACGGTGTTGTCGGAGGCGAGTGTCGCGCTCTCCACCGAGATCGAGCCCGAGTACGAGTGGTCGTAGGTCTGCACGTCCCAGGCCGGCGTGTAGGGGTCGGGCTGGTAGTGGAAGGGCGCCGAGGTGTAGTACGTCGTGCTCGGGTTCATGCCCTGCTCGATCGCCGCGGTGAGCACGAACGCCTTGAACGTCGAGCCGGGCTGGCGCCGTGCCTGGGCGACGAGGTTGAACTGGTTGCCGGTGCGGCCGGGCGTGACGGCGGTCATCGCGCGGATCGCGCCGTTCGCGGGGTTGATGGAGACCACCGCCGCCGCGGGGTCGTTGCGGAGGTAGAGCGTGTCGGTGATCGCCTTCCGCGCCGCGACCTGGAGTCGCGGGTTGATCGTCGTGTACACGCGCAGCCCGCCGGTGCGGACCGTGTTCGCGCCGTACTCGGCGATCAGCTCGTCGCGCACGTAGCTGAAGAAGTACGGCTCGCGGATACGGCTGTAGAGCCGGCCCGGCCTCAGCCTCAGGTTTCGCTGCGCGACCGCCGTCTGGTACTGCGCCTCGGTGATGTCACCGTAGTCGCGCATCGCCCGCAGGACCTGGTCGCGCCGCGCGATCGCCGCAGAGGGCCGGTGGAGCGGGTCGTAGACCGACGGCGCCTGTGGGAGCCCGGCGAGCAGCGCGGCCTGCGACAGCGTGAGGAAGCGCGCGCGCTTCGAGAAGTACGTCTGCGCCGCGGCCTCGATGCCGTAGGCGTGGTTGCCGTAGTAGACCTGGTTCATGTACTGCGCAAGGATCCAGTCCTTCGAGCGCGCGCGAGAGAGCTTGATCGCGAGGCAGGCCTCCTTGATCTTGCGGCTCAGCGTCCGCTCCTTCGAGATGTAGAGGTTGCGGACGAGCTGCTGCGTGATCGTCGAGCCGCCCTGGACGACATGGCCGGCCCGCAGGTCCTTCCAGGCGGCGCGCGCGATGCCCTCGTAGTCGACGCCGCCGTGCTCGTAGAAGCGGTGATCCTCAATCGAGACGGTCGCCTTGCGCATCCACGGGCTGACGCGCCAGAGCGCGACCGGCTGCCGGTTCCGCTCGGCTGGGATCGCGCCGAGCAGCGAGCCGTTCGCGGCGTAGACGAAGGAGTTCTGGCCGATCTGGACCGGCTTCAGGTCCTTCAGGCTGCAGTCGGAGCGGAACTTCGCGACTGCGCCGACACTCGAGGCGATCACCGCCAGGACGACGATCAGCAGCGTCGCGAAGATCAGCGCCGTCCGCCGCTTGTGCCTGGCCTTGCCACGGCCGCGGCGCCGGCGGCTCCGCCGCAGGAGGTACTCGAGCTCGTCGTCCTGCCGGCGCCCGCGGCCGCGGGGCGGAGGCGGCGGGGGCGTCATGCGAAGACCCCGGCCTCGCGCAGGCGCGCGTGCGAGCGCAGGAGGAGCTCGTGCTCGAGCCGCTCCGCGCTCGGCTCGTCTGGCGCCCACGCGCTCAGGTGCAACGTGACCCGGTCGGCGATCTCCGCCACGGTCACGTCCGCCCGCTCGTCCTGCGCAGCTTCGCGCAGCAGCGTGCGGACGGCTTCGAGATCGGTGTCGAGAGGAACCTGGACGGTCACGCGCGCGAGCTTCTTTCGGCTGCGAATGGAGGAGTTTCGGATCGTATCCGAGGCGATCTTCTCGTTCGGGACCACGAGCCGGTCGTTGTCGTCGATGCGGATGAAGGTGTAAGTCAGGCCGATCTCCTCGACCACGCCCGTGAAACCCCCGGTCTCGACGTAGTCGCCGATGCGAACGGGCTGCGCGAAGGCGATCAGCAGGCCGGCGATGAAGTTCCCGATCGTCCGCTGCGCGGCGAAGCCGACGATGATCCCGATCACGGCCGAGGAAGCCAGGATCCCGGTCGCGACCGCGCGCACCTGCGGGATCACGAGCAGTGCCGAGAGCACGCCGACGAAGACGATCAGCGTGAAGACGCTGCGCCGCAGAACCTGGTAGCGCGTGACCACCTCGGGCGGGAGGTCACGGCGGGCGAACCTGCGGTCGACAATCCGGGCGACGACGAGCGTGACGAGCAGGACCGCGCCGAAGACGGCGAGGCGGTGCCAGTCCGACATAGGCCTCGGTTAGTCGAGGGGCAGGGGTTTCCTGCCCGCGAAGCCTTCCTCGAGGCCGTGCCAGTAGGCGATCTCGTCCTCGCCGACCTGCCAGCAGAGCAACACCTCCTCGCCGTTGCGCAGCGCCGGGAAGTCGACGAGCCCGCGGTCGAGGTCCTTGACGAGGACGCCGAGGCCCTGCAGCGCCTCGACGGTGCGGGCGACGGCCTCCGCTTCGGCCTCGAGCTGCACCTCCAGCTCGCTCGGCTCCTGCGGGTCGAAGTCGCCGCCGTTTCCCGAGATGCGCAGCGAGAGCCGCGCGCGCCGCGCGGCCACAACCGTGAACGAGCGCCGGTGCGCGACGAGGGACTCCACAAGCGGCCGCACCTGCTCGAGCAGCTCGTTCGCCTCCTCCGGAGTGAAGTGCCGCTCGGCCATCCGAGTATCATCGCGCGCCGTGTCCGCCGGTCAACGCGTGCGCTTGCCGAGGCGAACGGCACGCCGCGAGCTGCGGCTGCCGCGGGCCGGCAATCCCGCGCCCGAGATCTACCTCTGGACGCGCGCCGCGATCTGGGCCGCCGCGCTCTTCTCGTTCTTCGTGTTCGTCCCGAACCGGCACCCGCGCGCCGGCGTCTGGGACCGCCCGGAGCTGACGCACGATCTCGGCGCGGTCACCGACGTCTGGGCGCGCTGGGACAGCGTCTGGTTCTTGCGAATCGCCGAGCACGGCTACGACTCGGCCTCCGGCGCGGCATCGGCGTTCTACCCGCTCTACCCGGCGCTGGTCGGCGGGCTCGGACGCGTGCTCTTCGGGCACTACGTCGTCGCTGGGATCCTCGTCTCGCTCGCCGCAGCTTTCGGCGCCTTCCTGCTGCTGCACCGCGTCGCCGAGGAGCGGCTCGGTGCGGACGGGGCACGGCGCACCGTGCTCTACCTGGCGATCTTCCCGATGGCGTTCTTCCTCCAGTCCGTCTACAGCGAGTCGCTCTACCTGCTGCTGACCCTCGCGGCCTTCGTGCTGGCCGAGCGCGGGCGCTTCCTCGCCGCGGGAACGGTGACCGGGCTCGCGCTGCTGACGCGGCCGACCGCGGCGGCGCTGCTGCCGGCGCTCGCGCTGCTCGCGTGGAGGTCGCGGGACCGGCTGCGCGCGCTCGCGTCGCTCGCCGTCGCGCCCCTGATCTTCGCGGCGTACCCCGTCTACCTCCAGCTCGCGGACGGCGACGCCTGGGCGTTCCTGCGCGCGCAGCGGCTCTGGAGCCGCCACCTCTCGCCGGCCGGGCCGCTCGGCGGGATCTGGGACGGCCTGCGGGCCGGCTGGGCCGGCGTCGAGCAGCTCGCGTCCGGCTCGCACACCCACCGCTACTGGACGCCGGTGCAGGACGCAGACCCGATCCGCGTCGCGACGCTGAACCTGGAGACGCTGGCGTTCCTCGTGCTCTTCGTGGTGCTGACGGTGATCGCGTGGCGGCGCTTCGGCGCACCCTACGGGCTCTTCGCCGCCGTGAGCCTCGCGATCCCGTTGAGCGTGCCGAGCGAGCGCTGGCCGCTGCTCTCGCTGCCGCGTTTCGGTCTGACGATCTTCCCGCTCTTCCTCGCCCTCGCCGTCGTCGGCGGCCGGCCGCGGGCCCACACGGCGATCGTCGCCGTGAGCTCGCTGCTGCTCGGGGTATCGGTCGCGCAATGGGCGCTCTGGCAGTGGGTCGCGTGAGGGTCGCGCTCGCCGCCGGGGCGGCGGTGCTCCTGCTCGCCGGCACGGCGTGCGGGGAGCGGAAGGAGCCGACGGGGGCGCTCGCCGAGAGCTACCCCGTGACCGTGCAGGGCGCCAGCGACCGACCGACGGTCGTGAACGCGGCGCCTCGGAGAATCGTCCCGGTCGGCGCCGGGCCGCGGGAGATCCTGCGGTCTCTCGATCTCGGCCGCCGCGTGGTGACGGTCAACGACACGCTCGTGGGGCTGCCGCTCGTCGACGCCATCCGGAAAGCGAAGCCGGACCTGATCGTCGCCTCGAGCGGCACCGACCCGCTCGATCTCGTCCGCGCCCGCGGCGCGACGAAGGCGCAGGTGTACGTGGAGCCGAGCAGCTCGCTCGACGACGTCGTGCAGGCAATCGACGAGATCGGCTTGGTCACTGGCAAGCCGATCGAGGCCCGCCATCTGACCGCCGCGATCCAGGCGAAGCGCCGGGCCGCCGCGGCCAGGCTCGCCGGCGCGAAGGTCGTCACCGCCTTCGTGGACGACGGCGACCTCTCCACGATCTCGAGCCGCAGCCTGCTCGGTGACCTGATCGCGGAGGCGCACGGCCGCAGCGTCGCCGGCGCGAGCCCGGAGCAGGGGCCGTTTCCGCTGCAACGGCTGAAGGAGCTCGACCCCGACTTCTACCTCGCCACCGCCGGCAGCGGCCGCACGCTGAGGCAGCTCCGCTCGCATCCGGGCACGCGCGCGCTGCGCGCGATCAAGACCGGCCACTTCGCCGTACTACCCGAGGAGGCGACTGCGGCGGGCCCCGCGGTCGGCATGGCGCTCGTCGAGGTCGCGCGAATCCTGCATCCCTGATGCGGCTCGCCGAGCTCGACGCCGTCACGATCGACGCGTACGGAACCCTCGTCCGGCTCCTCGACCCGGTGCCTGCCCTGCGCGAGGGGCTCGCGGGGCTCGGTGTCCAGTGCGACGCGGACGCGGTGGCGCGCGCTTTTGCGAAGGAGGCCGCCTACTACCGGGAGCGATCCTTCGAAGGCCGCGACGAGAAGAGCCTGTACGACCTGCGACGCCGGTGCGTGACGATCATCCTCGACGAGCTGGACTCCGATCTCGCGCCCGAAGCGTTCGTGGACGACTTCGTCGCTGCGATGCGCTTCGAGCTCTTGCCCGACGCACACGCGGCGCTGGAGGCGCTGCGCCGCCGCGGCCTCGCAATCGCGATCGTCTCGAACTGGGACTATGGCCTGACGCAGAGGCTGCAGGATCTCGGCCTCGGCGACGTCACGGTCGTGAGCTCCGCCGCAGCGGGCGCGCCGAAACCGGATCCCGCGGTGTTCACGCGCGCGCTCGAGCTGCTCCGGGTGCTACCCGAGCGCGCGCTGCACGTCGGCGACAGCGACGCGGACGAGCAGGGCGCACGGGCCGCCGGGATGCACTTCGCCCCGGCGCCGCTCGCCCAGGCCGTCGAGGCGCTCGCGTGAGGACGCGCAACCAGAAGCTCGTCGGCTGGACCGCCCTCGTCGGCTCGCTCGCGCTGCTCAACTACGCCAGCCGCTTCACCTCGGGCAAGCCGCCGCCGGACACGCTCTACCGCTACGACACCGCGATCAGCGGCGTGATCTTCTACGGGATAACCATGGCGATCGTGCTCTGGATCGCCCGCGGCCTCTCGAGGGACGAGCTCGCCCTGCGGCGGCCGCGTTCCTGGCCTCGGGCGCTCGGGTTCACACTCGTGGTGCTGATCGCGCTGCTGGCCGCCGAGCTCGCACTCGAGGCGATCCTGCACGCAACGCGGGAGCAGGGCCTCGAGCCGAAGCACTGGGACCCCTCGAAGGCGCTGCCGTACGCGCTGAACGCCGTCGTCGTCGCAGTGCTCGCGCCCATCGCCGAGGAGTTGACCTTCCGCGGGGTGGGCTTCGCGCTGCTCGCGCGCTTCGGCACCGTCGTCGCCATCGCGGGGACGGCCGCGGCATTCGCGGCCGACCACGGCCTCGTGGAGGGCTTCCCCGCGCTGTTCGTCTTCGGCGTCGCCGTCGCGATCGTGCGCGCCCGGACCGGCAGCCTCTACCCCGGGATGCTGCTTCACGCGTGCTTCAACGGCCTGGCGCTGGCGGAGGCTCTCGCCCGATAGCTGCTCTATGCTGCTGCCCGTGCGGCGTGCAGCGGTCTTCCTGGCGGCGTTGGCGCTCGCTCCCGCGGCGCACGCGGCACCCCCTACGTTGACGGCGAAGGCCGTGCCGTCGAGCGGCGCGGCCCCGCTGGCGGTGACGCTCACGGCCACCGGTGACGCGGTCGCCTACCACTGGGACCTCGGCGACGGCTCGAGCGCCGACGGCGCGGTCGTGCAGCACACCTATGCCGCAGGCCGCTTCACCGCCCGCGTAAGCGCGACGAGCGCAGGCGGGGAGACCGCCCAGGCGACGGTCGTCGTGACGGCGACCGGGCTGACGCTCGCCGGCCCGCGGAGCGGCCGCTACCAGCAACTCGCCCGCTTCCGCGGTCGCCTGATCCCGGCCGCGAAAGGCGTGCGGATCGCCCTCTACCGCGGCGAGCGCCGCGTCGCGGCGACACGCACCGCCCGCAACGGGAGCTTCGTGGTGCGCGGCCGCGTCGGCTCTCCCGACGCGCGCTACACCGTCCGCTCCATGGGCGCGGCGTCGACCCAGGTCGCGCTGCTCGTGCGCCCGGGCCTCGACACCGCGTTCCGCGGATCGGGGCAGCTGGGCCGACCGCTCTCGCTACTCGTCCGCGCGCGGCCCGCGGCCGCGGGCGTCGTGACCGTCCGGGTTACCCGCGCCGGCCGCATCGTCGCCAAGCGCTCGTTCCGCGGGCTCCTCCGCATCCCGCTCGCCACTGCCCGCGCCGGCGCCTACCGCGTCCGCGTGACCCTTCAGCCCGCCGCGGGCTACCTGGCCGCGCGGCGCGCCCTCGAGCGCATCGTCTTCGTGCCGTCCCTCGGCCCCGGCTCGGCCGGGCCGAGCGCGTACGAGCTCGACCGGCGGCTGCACGAGCTCCACTTCGCGCTCGGGCGGCTCGACGGCTACTACGGCCAGGACGACGTGGACGCGGTGATCGCCTTCCAGAAGCTCCACGACCTGCCGCGCACGGGCAGGGTCGACGCGCGTGTCTGGAGCGAGCTGCAGCGCGCACAGGTTCCGCGGGCGCGCCACCCGCACGGCAACCACGTGGAGGTGAGCAAGGGCCACCAGGTGCTCCTCCTCGTTCGCGACGGCGAGGTCGCGCTGGTCGTGCCCGTCTCCACAGGCGCAACTGGGAACACCCCGCTCGGCCTCTGGCACGTGTACAGCAAGGTCCCGGGCTTCAACGCGAAGGAGATGTTCTACTCCTCCTTCTTCATCGGTGGCTTCGCGATCCACGGCTACCACAGCGTCCCGCCCTACCCTGCGAGCCACGGCTGCGTCCGGATCCCGCTCTGGGTCGCGGTCCGCGTGTACTCGCTCATCGATTACGGCACCGCGGTCTACATCTACTGGTAGAGCGGCCCTGGCGCTCGTCGCGCTCGTCGCGCTCGCGGCGCTCGCCTGGCTCGTCTACGCGCAGTGGTGGGCCCGGGGCGGGGAGCAGGCCGTTGCCTGGCGCGACCTGAACGGAGAGATCGGCCGGGTGGAATTCACGCGCAGGGTCACCGCCGTCTACCACTCGCAGGCGCCGCTCGATCGGCTGCTGGCGGCGACGATGCCCGGCCGCGCACCGAAGGCGCCGCGAGTCGACTGGTCGCGCGAGCAGGTGGTCGTGGTCTCCCTCGGCCCCCGCTCGAGCAACGGCTACTCGCTCAGGATCGTGCGGGTCATGGAGCGGCGCCGCGGGGTCGACGTCGTCGTGAAGGAGGAGACGCCGTTGCTCGGCGATCCGGTCCGCGCCCGGGTCACGTACCCGTATCGCGCCGTCGCGATCCGGAGCACGAAGACCCCCGTCTACGTCAAGCTGCAAGGAAGGCCGTGAGCGAGAACGACCCCCTCATCCGCCAGCTGCGAGAGCAGATCTCCGACAACGACCGCTCGATCGTCGAGTCGATCAACGCACGGCTGAAGCTCGTCGCGCAGCTGAAGGGCTACAAGGAGTCGCGTGGGCTCTCATTCGTGGACCCCGAGCGCGAGGAGTGGATGCTGCAGTACCTCGTCCGCGCGAACCGTGGACCGCTCTCGAGCGAGGGCCTGCATGAGCTGTTCGAGGAGATCCTCGCGCTCACCAAGCGCGAGGTCGAGCGCCGCGAGGGCGCCTAGCCCGCGAGGCTACTCCTCTTCGTTCGTCTCGGCGAACTCGTCCGGGGTGACGTGATCGAGGAACTGCTTGAACTCGGAGACGATCTCCTCCTCGTTCACGTCCTCGCCCTCGAACTCGATCGCGGACTCCTCGATCACCGCGTCGGCGGCGAAGATCGGCGCCTGGGCCCGAACGGCGACGGCGATCGCATCGGACGAGCGCGAGTCGATCTCGAGCTCGGCGCCGTCGTGCTGGATCGTGATCGACGCGTGGAATGTGTTCTCGCGCAGCTCGGTGACCGTCACGCGGAGCACCTCGACCTCGAGCTCCCCGAGGATGTTCACGAGCAGGTCGTGCGTCAGCGGCCTCGGTGCGCTCGCCCCCTGGAGCTTCATCAGGATCGCCGCCGCCTCCGGATGGCCGATCCAGATCGGCAGGAACTTGGAGCCTTCCGCCGTCCGCAGGAGCACGATCGG
>JBJMJY010000112.1:0-4308 GCA_045806105.1 Gaiellaceae bacterium
CGGTAGTCGAGCTTCTCGAGGAGCTCCACCTCCTCGAGCGCGGCGGCGACGAGCGCCTCGGCCTGGTCTTCCTGCGCGAGGTCGTGCAGATGCTTCGGCAGGGAGCCGGAGTTCGCGCCGATCCGCATCGGAATACCGGCCTTCTTCGCCGCGGTGACGACCTGCTCGACCTTCTCCGGGCCGCCGATGTTGCCCGGGTTGATCCGGACCGCGGCCACGCCGGCCTCGATCGCGCGCAGCGCGAGGCTCGCGTTGAAGTGGATGTCCGCGATCACCGGGACCGGCGAGAGCCGGACGAGCTTCGGCAGCGCGTCTGCGTCCTCGGTCTTCGGCACCGCGACGCGAACGATCTCGCAGCCGGCCGAGGCGAGCGCGGCGATCTGCGCCGTCGTCGCCTCGACGTCGTGCGTCTTCGTCAGCGTCATCGACTGCACGACGACGGACGCACCGCCGCCGATCTGCACCCCGCCTACGTGGATTGCGCGCTTGCTGGGCACGCGGTGAGTCTAGCCCCCGCGGATGTTGCCGATGTCCCTCGCACCGCTTGCGATGCCCGTGCGCGCATCTTGACCAGAGCTGACAGCGCCGCCCTCATCCGCCCCGGATGTTGCCGATGTCCCTCGGCATCGCGTGCGATGCCGAGCGTCGAGCGTGTGCGGGCTTTGCCCGTGCGCGCGTCTTGACCAGAGCTGACAGCGCCGCCTTCATCCGCCCCGGATGTTGCCGATGTCATTGGAAAGGCCGACGAAGAAGAGCAGCAGCACGAGAGCAATTCCGATCGCCGAGACGCGCTCGTAAACCGCACGCCCCACGGCCCGGCCGCGTACGCCCTCGACGATCGAAAACACCATGTGTCCGCCGTCGAGTGGCAACAGCGGGAGCAGGTTCAGCAGCGCGAGCGAGAGGCTGATGATCGCGAGCACCTGCAGGTACTCGCGGTAGCCCAGCTGCACCGCCCTGCTCGACTGCTGCACGATCCCTACGGGTGTCGAGACGTCCTTGCGACCCGAGCCGCTGGCAATGTGGCCTAACCACGTCCCCATCGCCTTGGTCACCAGCCACGTGTCCTCGGCGGCCAGGCCGAACGCGTGGACCGGGTCGTAGTGCTTGTAGCGCACCGCCGCCGGGTGGAAGCCGAGCGTGTAGACGCCCTCGGTCTTGGTCGGCCGGACCGGCTTCAGCTCGTGGTACTGGCCGTCTCGAAGCACCGAGAGCACGAGCGGCTCCCCTTCGCTGTTGCGGATCGCGTCGCGCACGTCGGTGAAGTCGGAGGCGGGGACCCGGTTCACGCCGATGATCCGGTCGTCGGCCCTCAGCCCGGCGGTGGCGGCGGGGGTCCCCGGGATCACGTCGCCGACCTTGCGAGAGGCGTCGGAGGGGATCCCTAGCATGTACACAGCCGCGAGCAGCACGATCGCGAACAGCAGGTTGGTTCCCGGTCCGGCGGCGATCACCGCGAGGCGCTTCCAGGTGCGCTGGCGCCAGTAAGCGTCGCCGCCGAGCGCGTCCGCCAGCTCGTCCAGACCGCGGTCGGACGCCTTGCGCGCTTTCGCCGAGAGGGAGGCGTGGCTGAGCGCCTGCTCGAGGGTCGCGAGGGCCTGCCGCGCCTCCTCGAACGCGCCCTGCGCCACGAGCCGCTTCACGCGCTCCACGTCGCCGAGCAGCCGCGGCTCCTCGTACAGGGCCGGCCCGAAGTGCACGTCGAGGTCGGACGGCGCCGGCCGGTGCATCCCCGGGATCTTCACGTAGCCGCCGAAGGGGATCGCGCCGAGGCCGTACTCGATCCCGTTCCGCGTTGTCTTCAGCACCGCGGGCGGGAAGCCAATGTAGAACTTCCGCGGCCGCATGCCGACGCCGCGCGCGGTGAGGAAGTGGCCGGCCTCGTGGATCAGGATCAGCAGGGCGAGGCCGAGGATCGCGACGAGCACGCTCATACGGCTGCTCTTTCCGCCAGGCGGCGCGCTTCCCTGTCGGCCTCGACGAGGTCGTCCAGCTCGCGGGCCGGAGCGCCGTCTACTTCTGCGAGCGCCTCCTCCACCGCGGCCGCGATTCCCAGGAACGGGAGCCGGCCCTCGAGGAACGCCGCCACCGCGACCTCGTTGGCGGCGTTGAACGCGCACGGGTAGGTGCCGCCCTGCTCGCCGGCGCGCCGCGCGAGGGCGAGCAGCGGGAACGTCTCGAGGTCGGGCGGCTCGAACTCCAGGACGAGCCCCTGCGAGAAGTCGAGCGGCTCGACCGGCGTTGCGTCCCGCTGCGGGTAGGTGAGCGCGAAGGCGATCGGGACGCGCATGTCCGGGTAGCCGAGATGGGCGAGCGACGCGCCGTCGCGGAGGCGGACCAGCGCGTGGACGACCGACGTCGGCTGCAGCACCACCTCGATCCGCTCGTACGGGAGCCCGAACAGGAAATGCGCCTCGATCAGCTCGAGCCCCTTGTTCGCGAGGGTGGCCGAGTCGACCGTGATCTTCGGCCCCATGCTCCACGTCGGGTGCGCGAGCGCCTCCTCCGGCGTGACGTCCTCGAGCTCCTCCCGCGTGCGGCCGCGAAACGGGCCGCCCGAGGCGGTGATCACCAGCGAGTGAACCTGCTCCGGCGCGCGCCCTTCGAGGCACTGGAACGCGGCCGAGTGCTCGCTGTCTACGGGGAGCAGCAGCCCGCCGCCGCGCTCCTGCGCCGCCAGGGCGAGCTCGCCCGCGGCGACGAGGCTCTCCTTGTTCGCGAGCGCGAGCGTGACCCCGCGCTCCAGCGCCCAGAGCGTCGCCGGCAGGCCGGCGAACCCGACGACGGCGTTCAGGACGACATCGGGCTCCGCGCGGTCGAGCAGCTCGGTGAGGTCGCCGCCGACCTGGGTGAGCGGCGCGAACCCGTCGATCGGCTGCGAGCCGGACGCGGCGGCGACGAGCTCGAGCTCGGGGTGCGCCGCGACGATCTCGAGCGCTTGGCGGCCGATCGAGCCCGTCGCCCCCAGGAGGGCGATCCGCGTCATCTGCTCGAAGTGTACGACTGCTTTGCGCCTGCGGATTACGTGAGCGCGAGGATGGTGTAGTAGGCCGCCACGGCCGCGAACAAGTGGGCGTCGAGGCGGTCGAGGAAGCCGCCGTGGCCGGCCAGCGCGCGGCCGCTGTCCTTGACGGCGAAGTCGCGCTTCACCGCGGACTCGAAGAGGTCGCCGACGGGAGCCGCAACCGCGATCACCGCACCGAGCACGAGCGACTCCCAGATCGAGAGGAAGTCCTGGTGGTAGAGCGCGAAGAACGAGACCAGCAGCGCCGCGATCGTGGACGCGACGAGGCCCTCCCACGTCTTCCCCGGCGAGATCACCGGCGCCAGCTTGTGTCGGCCGACGAGGCGCCCGGTGAAGTAGGCGAGCGTATCGGCGGCGAAGACGGCCAGCAGCACCGTGAAGACGGCCAGGCGCCCGTGCTCGGGGATCGCGCGCAGCAGGAGGACGTAGGCGAGCCCGAGCCCAACCCACGCGACGCCCGCCACGGTCGTGGCGACGGCGACCGTCAGCGACTGGCGCGTCTCCGAAATGCCCTTCAGTAGGAAGGCGAGCGCGAGGGTGGACAGGAAGCCCGCGAGCATCCACGTCGGGCCGTCGAGCTGAGCCCCTAGAAGCACGAGCACAAGGCCGGTGTAGCCCGCGAGCACGAGCGGCCGCAGCTCGCGCGCCATGCCGTAGAACTCGTGCAGCGCGACGAGCCCGGCCAGGACGGCCAGCGCCCACAGCCACCAGCCCCCGAGCCAGACGAGCCCGAGCACCGCGGGCAATCCCACGGCGGCGATCAGGATCCGGGACCAGAAAGGGCTCATCCGTTTCGCGCCACGAGAGCGAGCTGGAGGCGAGCGATCATCGGCCGCCGAAGCGGCGGCGGCGCCGTGCGTACGCGGCCAGCGCGCGCTCGAGCTCCTCGCGCCCGAAGTCGGGCCAGAGCGTGTCGACGAAGACGAGCTCGCTGTAGGCGAGCTGCCAGAGGAGGAAGTTCGAGATGCGGAGCTCGCCGCTCGTGCGGATCAGCAGGTCCGGGTCGGGCAGCTCCGGGGCGTAGAGGTTGGCGCGCAGCGACTCCTCGTCGATCGCGTCCGGCGCCGCGCCGTCTGCCACCAGCCTGCGCGCCGCCTCGACGATGTCCGCGCGGCCCCCGTAGTCGAAGGCGACCCAGAGGTCGAGACGGTCGTTCTCCGCGGTCTCGCGCTCCAGTCGCTCGATCTGCTCGCGAAGAGCGTCCGGAGCGCGGTCGCGCCGGCCCATGAAGCGCGTCCGCACTCCTTGCCGCGCGAGATCCGGGAGCTCACGCTCGATCGTCT
>JBJMJY010000113.1:0-14090 GCA_045806105.1 Gaiellaceae bacterium
AGCGCTCGGGGATCGCGTCGCGGAACTCCTCCGCAAAGGTCGAGTTCGAGACCTCGCCGTCGAGCGCGACGACGTCGCCGCGCGCCTTGCCGAGCGCCGCGAGCGCGTCGCCGTACGCCTTCCGCGTGGCGACCTCCGCCCCGAGCTCGTACTGAGGCAGCTCGAGCGTCTCGGTCGGGAACTCGTGCTTCGCGGCGCCGGTCTCCGGCTTCGCCACCTCGATCTCGAGATTGCGGACGCCGCCGAGCGTCGCGATCACTTCTTCCGAGTGGTCGAGCGCCTTGCCGTGGAAGCCGTTCTTGTCCTCGACGTCGGGGTCGCCCTTGCCCTTGACCGTCTTCGCGACGATCACGACGGGCCGGCCGACGGTGTCGATCGCCTCGGCGTAGGCGCGGTCGATCGCCTCGACGTCGTGGCCGTCGATCTCGATCGCATGCCAGCCGAAGGCGCGGGCCTTGCTCGCGTAGGAATCGAGGTCCCAGCCGTGCATCGTCTCGCCGCGCTGGCCGAACTTGTTCACGTCGATGATCGCCGTCAGGTTGTCGAGGCCGTAGAAGGACGCGTGCTCGAACGCCTCCCACATCGACCCCTCCGCCATCTCGCTGTCGCCGCAGAGGACCCACACCCGGTAGGGCAGCCGGTCGAGCTTCTTGCCCGCGAGGGCGATGCCGACCCCGTACGGCAGCCCCTGCCCGAGCGAGCCGGTGGCGACGTCGACCCACGGGATCGCCGGGGTCGGGTGGCCCTCGAGGCGGCTGCCGAACGTCCGGAAGGTGAGCAGCTCCTCGTCGGTGACCGCGCCGGCTGCCTTGTACATCGAGTAGAGCAGCGGAGATGCGTGCCCCTTCGAAAAGACGAGGTGGTCGTTCGCCGGGTTGTCGGGCCGGTCGAAGTCGTAGTGCAGGTACTTCGAGATCAGCACGGCCATCAGGTCGGCCGCGGACATCGACGAGGTCGGGTGGCCGGAGCTCGTGACGGCCGCGGCGCGGACGGAGTCGACCCGCAGCTGCTGCCCCAGCTCCCGCCAGCGCTCAGCGTCGCTCATGGGGGTAACGTAACGGTCCTATGCGAGTCGCGGTCGCCTTCGACCACCGCGGCGTCAAGCTCCGTGAGCGGCTGCTGGAGGTGGTGGCCGCCCTTGGGCACGAGGCCGTCGACCTGGGCACGGACCGGCCCGAGCCGCGCGTCGACTACCCCGACAAGGCCCGCGAGGTCGGCGAGGCGATCCGCTCCGGCGAGGCCGAGCGCGCGCTGCTCGTGTGCGGCTCCGGCGTCGGGGCGTCCGTCGCCGCGAACAAGCTGCCGGGGATCCGGGCGGCGATCTGCCACGACATCTATTCGGCGCACCAGGGCGTAGAGCACGACGACATGAACGTGCTCTGCCTCGGCTCAGAGGTGATCGGCGCCGAGTTGGCCGCCGAGCTCGCGCGCGCGTTTCTCGTGGCCCGCTTCGACGGCGGCGAGCGCTACGTCCGAAGGCTTGAGAAGATCGAGGAGATGGAAAGGGAAAAGACCTATGGCTAGATCACGACTTCACGCACTCTCCGAGCTCGGCCAGAGCATCTGGATCGACTTCCTCTCGCGGCACCTGCTGCGCAGCGGTGAGCTGGCGCGGATGATGGAGGAGGACGCCGTGGTCGGCGTCACGTCCAACCCGACGATCTTCCAGAAGGCGATCGCGGAAGGAGACCTCTACGACGAGCAGCTTCGCGAGGTGCTCGCCGGGGAGGACGACCTCAAGGAGGTCTTCCTCAGACTCGCTGTCCAGGACGTGCAGAACGCGTGCGACCTGATGCGGCGCGTCTGGGACGGCGGCGACGGGAAGGACGGGTACGTCTCGATCGAGGTCGACCCGAATCTCGCCTACGACACCGAAGGCTCGATCGCCGAGGCGCAGCGCCTGCACGAGCTGGTCGACCGGCCGAACTGCTTCGTCAAGATCCCAGGGACCGAGCCCGGCCTGGCGGCGATCGAGGAGATGATCGCCCGCGGCCGCAACATCAACGTCACGCTGATCTTCTCGCTGCAGCGCTACGCGGAGGTCGTCGAGGCCTACCTGCGCGGGCTCGAGCGGCTCGTCGAAAGCGGCGGCGACCCCGCGCGGGTCGCGTCGGTCGCGAGCTTCTTCGTCTCCCGCGTCGACACCGAGGCCGACCGGCGGCTCGACGAGGTGGGCGCGCCGGACGAGCTGAAGGGCAAGCTCGCGGTCGCGAACGCCAAGCTCGCCTACCAGCGCTACCAGGAACTCTTCTCCGGTGCGCGCTGGGACGCGCTGAAGGCGAAGGGCGCGACGGCGCAGCGCTGCCTCTGGGCCTCGACCTCGACGAAGAACCCGGCCTACCGCGACGTGCTCTACGTCGAGGAGCTGATCGGCCCTGAGACGGTGGACACGATGCCCGAGGAGACGATCAGCGCCTTCCAGGATCACGGCGAGGTGGCGCCGACGCTCGAGCGGGACCTCGACGAGGCGCGGCGCGTGTTCGACCGCGTTGCAGAGGTCGGCGTCGACTACGACGACGTGGTGGCCGTGCTCGAGCGCGAGGGCGTGGACAAGTTCGCCGACTCGTTCAGGGAGCTGCTCGACGGCGTCGAGGCCAAGCGCGGCGAGCTCGTCTCCGCCTGAGGCGCGGGGAGTGGCGCTGCACGCGGAGGTCGCCGGCGAGGGGCCGGCGGTCGCGCTCGTCCACGAGGGCATCGGGGACAGCCGCATGTGGGACCCGCAGTGGGAGCCGTGGTCGCGCTCGTTTCGCCTGCTGCGCGTCGATCTCCGGGGCTTCGGGCGCTCGCCGCTGCCACCGGAGAAGTTCTCGAACGCGCGTGACCTGATCGCGGCGCTGGATGAGCATGGCTTCGAGCGCGCGGCCCTCGTCGGCGGGTCACTGGGCGGGCGCGTCGTGCTCGAGGTCGCCGTCGCGCGGCCGGACCTCGTCTCGGCGCTGGTGCTCGTCGCGCCGGGCCTGCCCGGGCACGAGTGGTCCGAGGAGGTCCGCGCGTCGTGGGAGGAGGAGGAAGCGGCGTACGAGGCGCGCGACGTCGATCGCGCGGTCGAGGTCAACCTGCGCGTCTGGGTCGACGGACCGGGCCGCCGCCCGGAGGACGTCGATCCCGGGCTGCGCGCCCGCGTCGC
This sequence comes from Gaiellaceae bacterium, assembly GCA_045806105.1. Lineage (GTDB taxonomy): Bacteria > Actinomycetota > Thermoleophilia > Gaiellales > Gaiellaceae > AC-32. The sequence goes on from JBJMJY010000113.1 coordinate 3,128, forward strand.
CGAGATGCAGCGCCGCGCGTTCGAGCTCCAGTTCGAGGTTGGCGATGACGCGGAGGAGGAGCTGCTGGTCCCGGAGCTCGCGGAGCGGCTGGCCGAGGTCGGCGTGCCGACGCTGCTCGTCGTGGGCGAGGAGGACCTCTCCGACCTGCACGTGATCGCCCGGCGGATCGCGGGCGCGATCGCGGGCGCACGGCTGGAGACGATTCCCGACACCGCGCACGTCCCGAACATGGAGCGCCCGCGCGAGTTCGACGAGCTCGTGCTCCCGTTCCTTCGGGAGGCGGCGTGAGCGCGATCGCCCCCGCGGAGCTGGTCGCGCGGATCTGGGAGCGCGACCCGACGGTCTGGACCGGGAACGACGAGGCGAAGTGGCTCGGCTGGCTCGACGAGCCGATGCGGATGCGCAGCCGGGTCGACGACCTCCTGCGGTTCGTCGAGGAGGTCGGCGCGCCGGGTCTGATCGACACCTTCGTGCTGCTTGGGATGGGCGGCTCCAGCCTCGCGCCTGAGGTGATCCGGCGCACGTTCGGCGCCGACGCGTTCCACGTTCTCGACACCACGCACCCGGCGGCGATCCGGCGCATCACGGAGAGCCTCGACTTCGACGCCACCCTCTTCCTCGTCGCCTCCAAGTCCGGCACGACGCTTGAGACGCGCTGCCACCTCGACTGGTTCTGGGAGCGCTCCGGCAAGCGCGGCGAGTACTTCGTCGCCGTCACCGACCCCGGCTCCGAGCTCGAGCGGGTCGCTGGGGAGCGCGGCTTTCTCGCGACCTTCGACGGCGAGCCGACGATCGGCGGCCGCTACTCGGCGTTGTCGGTCTTCGGGATGGTCCCGGCTGCGCTGATGGGCGTCGACCTCGAGCGTCTGCTCGATCGCGTCGACGAGGTCGCGGAGGCCTGCCACGGCGAGGACGGCAATCCCGGCCTCGACCTCGGGCTCGAGCTCGGCAACGGCTGGGCTGACGGGCGCGACAAGGTGACGATCAACCCGAACCCCGGCGGCTTCGGGCTCTGGGCCGAGCAGCTGCTCGCGGAGTCGACGGGCAAGGACGGCAAGGGGCTGATCCCTGCGCCGGAGGAGCCGCCGGACGGCGCCGACCGGCAGGCGCCGGAGGTGCGGCTGCCCGGGCCGTACGAGCTCGGACAGGAGTTCTACCGCTGGGAGTTCGCGACCGCGGTCGCGGGCTCGATCCTCGGGATCAACCCGTTCGACCAGCCGAACGTGCAGGCCGCGAAGGACAAGACGAAACACGTCCTCGCGGCGGGCGGCGAGCCCGACGTCGAGCCGCGCGGCTCGCTCGAGGAGCTCTTCGCGCAGGCGCGGCCGGGCGACTACGTCGCGATCCAGGCCTTCGTCGATCCCGCGCGCCAGGCAGAGCTCGACCCGCTCGTCGAGCGCGCCCGCGCAGCGACGGGCTGCGTGGTCACGCACGGCTTCGGGCCGCGCTACCTGCACTCGACCGGCCAGCTGCACAAGGGCGGCCCGAACACCGGCCTCTTCGTCCAGGTCGTGGACGACGCCGGCGACGAGCTGCCGATCCCCGGCCGCGACTTCGGCTTCCGCCGGCTGATCCACTCGCAGGCGGCCGGCGACCTCGCTTCGCTCGAGGAGCGCGGGCGCCGCATCGCGCGCGTGCGCCTGGAGGACCTCTGATGCAGCTGGGGATGGTCGGCCTCGGCCGGATGGGCGGGAACATGACCGAGCGGCTACGCCTGGCGGGGCACGACGTCAAGACCTTCGACCCGAACGTCGAGTCGACGGCGTCGTCGCTCGCGGAGCTCGCGCAGCAGCTCGATCCGCCGCGCTCGGTGTGGCTGATGGTGCCGGCCGGGCTCGTCGACCGCCTCGTCCCCGAGCTCGCGCCGCACCTCGAGGAGGGCGACACGATCGTCGACGGCGGCAACTCCTACTACGTCGACGACCTGCGCCGCTCCGCCGACCTGGGCCGGCAACGGATCCACTACGTCGACGTCGGCGTCAGCGGCGGTGTCTGGGGCCGCGAGCGCGGCTACTGCCTGATGATCGGCGGCGACGACGAGGCCGTCACCCGCCTGGGGCCGGTTTTCGAGGCGCTCGCGCCCGGGCTCGACGCGGCCTCTCGCACGCCGGGCCGCGAGGGCGATCCCGCCGCCGGGGAGGAAGGCTGGCTGCACTGCGGCCCGTCCGGCGCAGGCCACTTCGTGAAGATGGTCCACAACGGGATCGAGTACGGGCTCATGCAGTCGTACGCCGAGGGCCTCAACGTGCTCAAGCACGCGAACATCGGCCTGCACGAGCAGGAGGCGGACGCGGAAACGACGCCGCTGCGCGATCCCGACCACTACCGCTACGAGCTCGACCTCGGCGCGATCACCGAGGTCTGGCGGCGCGGCTCCGTGATCTCGTCCTGGCTCCTCGACCTGACCGCGCAGGCCCTGCACGAGTCGCCGAACCTCGACGACTACGCGGGCAACGTGAGCGACTCCGGGGAGGGCCGCTGGACCGTGGATGCCGCCGTCGAGGAAGGCGTGCCCGTGCCGGTGCTCGCGGCGTCGCTCTTCACCCGGTTCTCCTCGCGCGGCGAGGCCGACTGGGGCAACCGCGTCCTCTCGGCGATGCGCAAGGCGTTCGGGGGCCACCTGGAAAGGAGCCCATGACCGAGACCGCGCAGCCGCAGCAGCTCGAGAACCCGCTGCTCGAGGGCCTGCAGCTCCAGCGCACGCCGGAACCGTGCGCGCTCGTGATCTTCGGAGCCTCGGGCGACCTCACGCGGCGCAAGCTCTTTCCGGCCCTCTACTCGCTCGCGCTGCGGCGCCTCCTGCCGGAGCGCTTCGGCGTCGTCGGCGTCGCCCGCAGCCAGGAGAGCGACGACGAGTTCCGCGAGCGGATGAAGCGCGCCGTGGAGGAGTTCGGGCGGGACGAGTTCCGCGACGACGTCTGGGACTGGCTCGCCGGGGGGATGCGCTACGTCCCGACCGACTTCGCCGACGACGAGGGGCAGAACCGCCTCGTCTCGGTGCTGAATGAGCTCGACGAGCAGCGCGGCACCGCCGGCAACCGCGTCTACTACCTCGCCGTGCCGCCCGACGCGATCGCGACGCTCGTGCGCGAGATCGGCGAGCGGCGCTCGGCCGAGGGCTGGACGCGCCTGATCGTCGAGAAGCCGTTCGGCCGCGACCTCGCCTCGGCGCAGGGGCTGAACCAGGAGCTCCAGCGCTCGTTCGAGGAGGAAGAGGTCTTCCGCATCGACCACTACCTCGGCAAGGAGACGGTCCAGAACCTGCTCGCGCTGCGCTTCGCGAACGGGATCTTCGAGCCGATCTGGAACCGCCAGTTCGTCGACCATGTCCAGATCACGGTCGCGGAGACGATCGGCATCGAGGGCCGCGCGGCCTTCTACGAGCAGGCGGGCGCGATCCGCGACGTGTTCCAGAACCACCTGCTGCAGCTCGTCGCGCTGACGGCGATGGAGCCGCCGATCGACTTCGACGCCGACTCGGTCCGCAACGAAAAAGTGAAGGTGCTGCGCGCGCTGCACACGCCGGGCCCGAAGCACGTCGTCCGCGGCCAGTACGGGCGCGGCTACATCGAGGGCCAGGAGGTGCCGGGCTACCGTGAGGAGGAACGGGTCGCGCCGGACTCGATGACCGAGACCTATGTCGCGGCGAAGCTGTTCGTCGACAACTGGCGCTGGGCCGACACGCCCTTCTACGTGCGCGCGGGGAAGCGCCTCGCGCGCCGTGAGACCACGATCGCGATCGAGTTCAAGCGCGCGCCGCACCCGCCGTTCGAGATCGCCGACGACGGCGGCCTCCGCCCGAACGTCCTCGTCTGCCACATCCAGCCTGACGAAGGCGTCTCGCTCGAGTTCGCCGCGAAGGTGCCCGGGCAGGGGATGACGCTGCGGACCGTCCACATGGACTTCCTCTACGGCGGCGCCTTCCGCACCGGCATCCCTGAGGCGTACGAGCGGCTGCTGCTCGACTGCCTGCTCGGCGACGCGCGGATGTTCACGCGCGCAGACGAGGTCGAGGAGCAGTGGTCGCTCGTCGATGCGATCGTCGCGTTCTGGCGGCGCGACCGGCCGTCGTTTCCGAACTACGCCGCGGGCACGTGGGGGCCGGCGGCCGCGGAGGAGCTCCTGCGCCGGGACGGTCGGATGTGGCGACGGCACTAGGCTCGATCGCCGAGATCGACCGCGAGCTCGCCCGGCTGCGGGTCAACGTCGAGAACGGCGAGCCGTTCCAGCGCACGAGCGTGATGACGCACATCGCGTGGGTGCCTGCGGAGTGGGTGGAGGCGGCCGAGGACGTGCTGGCCGGGCTCGCGGAGCGGCACCCCTCGCGCACGATCGTGCTCGTGCCCGACGCCGAAGCCGGCGACGCGCTCGAGGCGGACGTGGACGTCGAGACGTTCGCGGCCGGCGAGGGGCGGCAGATCGCGGTCGAGACGATCCGGCTGCGGCTCTGTGGCTCACGCTCGGCGGCGCCGGCGAGCGTCGTGCAGCCGCTGCTGTTGCCCGACCTGCCGGTGTTCCTGCGCTGGCGCGGACTGCCGCCGTTCGGCGAGTCGCCGTTCGAGCAGCTGGTGGACGTGGTCGACCGCCTGGTCGTCGACTCGACCGAGTGGCCCGGGCTGCCGGAGCCCTACGCACGGCTCGCCGAGATCTTCGACCGCACCGTCGTCTCCGACATCGCCTGGGCGCGCACGAGCCGCTGGCGCCCCCAACTGGCGTCGCTGTGGCCGGAGATCGGCGGGGTGCGGCGGATCAAGGTCAAGGGCACCGAGGCGCAGGCGTGCCTGCTCGCGGGGTGGCTGCGCTCGCGGCTCGGGCACGACGTGCAGCTCGAGCACGAGCAGTCGAAGCGGCTCGAAGGCGTCGAGGTCGACGGCGAGCCGGCGCCGTTCCCGCCGGGCGATCCGCCCGATCCGGCCGACCTCCTGAGCGACGAGCTGGAGCGCTTTTCGCGCGACCTGGTGTACGAGGAGACGGTTCGCGCCGCATGATGTGACGTGATGGGCACGCGGCGACGTATACGCGCCGTGACAACGGAATTCGCAGAGGCGGCGGAGCGCCACCTCGACGACGTCCATGCCTATCTCGTGTACCTGACCGGAGACAGAGGAACCGCCGAGGAGCTGGCGGCCGAGACGTTCGCCCGCGCGTGCGAGCGCTGGCATCGCTTCGACCCCCGCCGCGCCGGCGCCCGGACCTGGCTCTGCCAGCTCGCACGGTCGACGGCGCTCGACCACTTCCGGGCCGAGGAGCGCCGCCGCCGGCGCGAGGGCCGCTACGCGGTCGCCGTGCCCGAGAGCGAAGAAGCGGTCTTCGGCGACGGGCTATCGCCGGCGCTCGAGGCTGCTTTGGCGCGTTTGTCCGCGGCGGAGCGCGAGGTGGTCGCGCTGCGCATCGTGCTCGAGCTCGACGGCGAGGCTGCGGCGCGCGTGCTCGGGATCAGCACGACCGCGTGCTCCACGCGGCTCAGTCGCGCTCTACAGAAGCTGGAGAAGGAGGTGAGCGCCGGTGTCGCCGCTTGAGCTCGTGGACGGCCGGTTCGGCAAGCTCGCGCAGGAGCTGCGCGCATCGCGTCCCGTTGCGCCGGCCGGCCTGCGTGCGGAGGTACAGGCATTGGAGCCGCCGGGGCCGCGCTGGACGTTTCGGCGGCCCTCTCGCCAGCTCGTCTTCGCCCTGGCGGCGCTCGCCGTTGTCGGCTCTCTCTTCGCGGCAGGGATCACCGGCCTCAGCCGCTCAGGCAGTCAGCAGCGCTCGTTGTCGGGTGGAGCCGTGGTCCACCCGACGGTGACGCAGGAGCATGGCGTCGCGCAGTCGGTGGCGCCGGCCTGGAAGAGCGACGCGCTCCAACGCCGCCTAGCTCCGGCGAAGGCGTACGCGCCGTATCGGTTCGCACCGGCGAGCTCCCGCCTGCAGCGCTACGAGGCAACTCTGCGGCTGCGGGTGAAGGACGTGCAAGGACTCTCGGACGCCACCAACCGTGCGATCGCCGTGACGCGGTCGCTCGGCGGCTACGTCGGCTCGGTGCACTACGTGACGGGCAGCGCCAGGCGCGGTGGCGCGACGCTCGTCCTGCGGGTGCCGGTCGGAAGCGTGCAGGAGGCGCTGGCCAAGCTCTCGGGACTCGGGACCATCCTTCAGCAGCAGACCGGAATCCTGGACGTGACCCGGCGCGCCGACCGAGAGGCCGAGCAGATCGCGAACCTGGAGCAGCAGCTTCGCACCGCACCCTTCGCCGAGGCCCCGGCGATCCGGCACAGGCTGGCGACGCTGCGGGCCAAGCACGCGCGGCTGCTGAAGAGCGCCCGCCTCGCCCGGATCACGCTCACGCTCACGACTCCCGCAAAGGAGGCGACGGAGGCGCCGACCCGCTTCGACCGGACGCTCGACGACGCCGGCGGAGTCCTCCTGCGCGAGCTCGAGATCCTGCTCTACGCGCTCGTGGTCGCCGGGCCGCTGCTGCTGCTCGGCGCCGCCGGGCTCGCGACCGGACGCGTGGCCCGCCGCCGCGCCGACCAGCGGTTGCTCGAGCGGGGCTGATGCGCGCTGCGCTCGTCGCGCTCGCCTTGCTCGCAGCCACCGGTTGCGGGACGGTTGCCCGACAGGCGCCGCAGCACCGCGCGGTGGAGGTTCATTGGCCGCCGGTCGCCGAGGGAACGCGCGCGCAGTGGTACCGCGGTGTCGAGCAGGCGCCGCCCGAGGCGGTCACCTTGCCGGAGCGCGAGCTCGAAGGCGCCCTGGCCACGGCCGCGGACGAGGCCGGCATCTCCCTCGTGCGGACGCACTATCTGCCGCTGCTCGGTGGGACGGCCGAGCTCGTCGTCCAGCCTGCGGAGCCCGAGTCGGCGAGCCGGAAGCTGACCGAGCTGCTCGGCCCGCTCGGCCGTGAGAACCGCCCGTACCTCGTCACGGTCGTGAACGCGGCGGGCGACGCGCTGCTCGTCCTCGGCTGGACGCCGCATCTCGAGAGCGCGATCGGCCAAGGCGTCGCGTGGGAGGCGCCGGGATTCGACTCGGGCGTGATCTTCGGGAAGCCGGTTACGCTCGCGGAGAGTCGCGGCGCGGGGCAGCTGCCGGCGGCGTCGGTCGGCGCCACCTCCAAGTAACAGACTGTTACTTGAGCGGGACCGGGCCTAGCGGACGACGCGGAAGCGCGGCTTGGTGACCACGAGCCGGATCGGGTCGGACCACGACATCTGCGGCTTCGAGCCCATCATCAGGAAGTCGAGGCCGCGGACGCGGTAGTACCAGATGCCGGGCGAGAGCGGCAGCTGCACCGACGTCGACCATGTGACCTCCGAGCCGGCCGTCGCCCACGGGTAGGCCTTCTTGCTCCACTGCACCTCGTACTGGCCTGCGCTCGGCATCGGGCTCCAGGCGACGAGGGGCTGGCCGTAGAAACGGGGGCTCGGCTTCCGCGCCGACACGAGCTTGCCGTCCGGCGAGAGCCCCGACACGAACGGCGTCCCAGCCTGGCCGGTGACGACGGGATCGCTGGCCTTCGCGAAGGTGAGCTCGCGTCCGGACGCGCAGGCGTCCTGCGTGAGCTCGCCGTCGACGTACTTCACACCGCCGCTCGGCCGCACGACGAGGTCGCCGAGACCGTAGGCGTTGCGCAGTCCCGCGGCCAGGGTGATGACGTTTCCGCTGATTGCGCTCACGACCGCGGGCTCCGACGGCGTCGAGCCGATCGTGAGCGTGTCGCCGACGACGATCGAGGTCGCGTTCGCGACGGTGATCGTCGTGGCGCCGAGGCTCGCGGGAGCGGCCAGCGACGTCGTCACCACGGCGTCCGCCACCGCGTGTACCGGCACGACAGTCCAGTAGTAGCGCCCGCCGGCCCAGTCGCTGTCCCAGAGGTCGACCTTCGCCGCCTTCACGACCTGCGACGGCGGCAGGCCCGTGTGGCTCGCGTCCGAGTCGACGACGTCCATCTCGTTCGTCGTGACGTTGATGCCTTCGGCGGTCTTCGACTCCGGCTCCTGGCCGAACGAGAGGACGGTGTCGCGGGCGGCGAGGATGCCGGTCGTGTCCGTCGGCATCGCGAGCGGTCCCACCTCGCGCGGGACGTACGCCGGGCTGCCGACGATCGCGCCGCGGAAGACCGTGTTCAGGCAGTCCTCGTCTGTGAAGACGTCGACGCGGTAGAGCTCGCTCGCGCTGCGCCAGATCGAGGTGTCGCCGCGGTAGACGAACGCGGGCGTCGTCTCGTGCGTGCGCGTGTGGGTCGGGTCGGAGACGACGTCGGAGACGGTTGCGAGCCCGGTGAGCGGCCCGCTCGAGAAGGGCGGGTTGTAGCTCGTGTAGACGGGGCTCCAGGGGCCGTAGGAGACGACGGGGAGGCCATTGTCGGTTGCGCCGTAGAGCCAGCGCATCGGGCGGACGCGCCAGTGGACGGTGCTCGTCCAGCTGGGATCCTGGTGGAAGCCGTAGTACTCGCGCTCGTCCGCCATGTTCGACCGCGTCGTGAACCAGTGGCCGGTATCGAGCAGCCAGACCATGTACCCGCTCGCTCCGGCGACCTTGCTCCAGCGCAGCAGGCCGGGGTAGCTCGGCGTCAGCGGCGCCGGGACGGCGGGCCAGCGCACGTTGAAGCCGAACGGCTTGCTCCAGGCGGTCGGGCCGCGTCGCGTGATCGCGCGCACGTGGGCGTACAGGGAGTACGGGTTGCCCGTGATCCACGGCAGGGAGAGCGGAAGCGCCGCCGCGGGGCTCTTGATGCCGCGCGTCTTCCAGACGATGCCGTTGTCGGAGAACTTCCTGCTCGTCGAGAGCTCGAAGTCGTATGACTTGGCGCCTGCGACCGGGTTCCAGGCGAAGGAGGGCGTGCGGGAGAACGTGTGGGTGATCGCCTCGTCCGCGCGCAGCGTGAAGGCGTGCAGGCTCTGCGGCGCGGCGGCATGCGCCGCGGCGGTCGGCAGTGCCACCGCAAGCGCGGCGGCCACAGCAGCAGCGAGACGGGCGCAGGCCATCACGAGCAGTTGTCGGCAGGCCCAGGCGTGCCGGCCTCCCTCGTTCGGGTGACTCAATCGAGGGAGAGCGCGCGCTCGAGCGCCGCGGCCGCGGCGAGCACGAGGGCGTCGTGTCCCTGCGGCGCGGTGAGCTGCACCGACGCCGGCAGGCCGTCCTCGGCGGGCCCGCATGGCAGCGCGGCCGCCGGCCACCCGACCGCGTTCAGCGGGAATGTCAGCTTCGTCAGGCGTCCGCGCAGCTCGAGCTCGTCCGCGGGCGCGCGCGGCGCGACGCATTCCAGCGTCGGGGTCAGCACGAGGTCGACGCCGGCCGCGGCCTCCGCGAGCCGCTCCTGGTACCGCTCGCGCGCCTCGACCGCGCGCTCGTACCCGGCGTCGGTGACGGCAAGGCACGACTCGATCTTCGGGCGCACGGTCGCGCCGTACTCCTCGGCGTGCTCGGCGAACAGCTCCCGGTGGACGTCGGCGACCTCGCGGCTGAAGCTCGGGTAGACGCCGTCGGGGAGCGGGAGCTCGAGGCGGCGCCGACGCGGGAAGCGGGCGGCAGCCTCCTCGACGCGTTGGCGCACGAGCGGGTCGGCGCGCTCGGTCCAGCCGACGCCGACCTCGACCTCTTCGAGCTCTACCCGCCGCGGCTCGAACCCCGGCGTGAGCGCCTCGAGCATCCGCTCACACACCCCGACATCACGTCCCAGCGGTCCAGCGTGGTCGTAGCTCGGCGCGAGCGGGAAGCAGCCGTCGAGCGGCACGAGCCCCCAGGTCGGCTTGAAGCCGACCACGCCGCAGCAGGCGGCGGGGATCCGGATCGAGCCGCCGGAGTCGGTCCCGAGCGCCGCGTCGGCGAGCACCGCCGCGAGCGCGGCTGCCGACCCGCCGCTCGACCCGCCCGCGACGTGGCCCGGATACCGCGGGTTCGGAACGGCGCCGAAGTGCTCGTTCTCGGAGGTCGTGCCGAAGGCGAACTCGTGCAGGTTCGTCTTGCCGACGTTCGCGTAGCCCGCGGCCTCGAGCCGCCGAACGGCCTCGGCGCTCTGCGCGGGCACGTGGTCGGCGAACAGGATCGACCCGTACGTCGTGACGAGCCCGGCGGTGTCGAAGAGATCCTTGACCGCGAGTGGAATCCCCTCGCGAGGGCGCTCCGGCCGGGCGAGGAAGATTCCGTCGGTTAGAGGCTCTGTCGGCACTGTGCACGCTCCCGGGGTGCGATGGTCGTTCCGAGTCAAGGACGCAGGGAGCGTTCGTACCTGAAAGGTACGGGCGCGACTGAGGACGCAGCATCGGGGCGAGCAGCGCGGCCCGGGGGCATCGTCACTGTGTCGTCAGAGCCTCTTGGTCAGAGGAGCTCGAGGTAGAGGAAGCCGACGACGAACGTGAGGCCGAACAAGAGCACGAAGATCCCGAAGAGGATGAGCCCCAGCCTCAGGTTCCCGGCTTCGTCGTGCTCGTGCATCAGAGGAGCGGGTCGACCGCGAGGGCCACGAAGAGCAGGGCCAGGTAGAGGAGCGAGTAGCGGAAGAGCGCGCTGGCGCGGGCGGTCGTCGTCTCGCGCCGCAGCCGCCACGCGAGGCGCAGGAAGAGCCCGCCGAGCAGCAGCGCGGCCGCGAGGTAGAGCACGCCCACGGTGTGCCAGGCAAACGGCAGCAGCGACACCCCGACGAGCACCAGCGAGTACCAGACGATCTGCCTCGCGGTCTCGTCGTCGCCGCGGACGACGGGCAGCATCGGCACGCGCGCGGCGGCGTAGTCGCGCTTGATCACCAGCGCGAGCGCCCAGAAGTGCGGCGGCGTCCAGAAGAACACGATCAGGAACAGGAACAACGCCGGCAACGTCAGGTTCCCGGTTGCGGCCGCCCAGCCGACGAGCGGCGGCACCGCGCCGGCCGCGCCTCCGATGACGATGTTCTGCGGCGTCGAGCGCTTGAGCCAGCGCGTGTAGACGAGCACGTAGAAGAGGCCGCCGACGAGCGCCAGCACGGCCGTCAGGACGTTCACGAGC
>JBJMJY010000114.1:0-17414 GCA_045806105.1 Gaiellaceae bacterium
TGGGGGAGGAGTAAAACCGCGGAGACGACGGCCAGTGCAAGCAGCCGTCCGGCGGGGCCGCAGCCCCTCCAAGTCGGGAATCTCTCCCTCCGCCGCACCGAGGGTCGGACTTCGATGTCTCGCACGACCCCTCCCCCAAGCTGATCGTCGCGATGTCGGTTCGTTCGAGGCATCGAAGCTACTCGGAAGTTTCGAAAGTGTCAAACACCGGTTCCGTGCAGTAGTTACCCCGTCGGGCTAGCGTCTGATGGGTGTCCCGGTCGGCCGCTCCGGCTCCCCCCGGTCCGCTTCGCCGGTCGCGTGACTGGCTCGAGCGCCGGCCGCTGCTCGCGCTCATCGTCCCGACGGTGCTCGCGCTCGGCGCCGTCGCGCTGCTCGCCGACCTTGCCGGCGCCGAGAGCCTCGACGAGGCGCTTCGCCACCTCCATCCGGAGTGGCTCGTGCTCTGCTTCGGAGGCGAGCTCGTCGCGTACTTCGGCTACGTCCTGGCGGTGCGCGACACCGCGCGGGTCGACGGAGGCCCGGGCCTGACCTTCGGCCGCACGCTGCAGACGGTGGTCGGCGGGTTCGGGGTCTTCGCCGCGACGCGCACGAGCGGCGGCTTCGCGGTCGACTACTGGGTCCTCCGCAGCGCGGGCGAGGATCGCGACGGCGCAGTCGCGCGCGTCCTGGCGCTGGGCGCGCTCGAGTACGCGGTGCTCGCTCCGGCGGCGCTCTGCTCCGCGATCGCCCTCCTTGCGAGCGGCGCCGACGTCTCGCTCACGCTGACCCTGCCGTGGCTGCTGGTCATCCCGGGCGCCTTCGTCGCCGTCTGGGTGAGCTCGCCGAAGCGGGCGTCCCGCTACGCGAAGGCGCACGGGCGCGGCCGGTTTCGCCAGGCCCTCGCGCACGCGGTGGCGGGCCTCTCGATCCTGCGCTCGATGTTCGTGGCGCCGCCGCGCGAGCACGGCCTCGGCCTGGTCGGGACAGCCCTGTACTGGGCCGGCGACATCGCGTGCCTCTGGGGCGCCCTGCAGGTCTTCGGCAACCCGCGCCTCTCCTTGCCGGCGCTGATCCTCGGGTACGCGACGGGCTACGTCCTCACCCGTCGCTCGCTCCCGGCCGGCGGGGCCGGGATCGTCGAGATCGCGCTCACCTTCGCGCTGCACTGGATGGGCTTCCCGTTCGTGCGCGCGCTGCTGGGCGTCGTCGTCTACCGCATCTTCAACCTCTGGCTGCCGATCCTCCCCGCGCTGGCCGTGCTGCCGGCCGTGAACGAGCTGCGCAGGGAGCTCGAAGTGGCCGAAGACGCCTAATCCGCATCTCTTTCCAGTTCCCCTTTACGGGGGATCTCCGGGAGCCTGTTCGTCGGGAAACTATGGCCGTGCGGCATCAGTTTGCGGCTGTGGCTCCTGCGCACGCTCCGGAGACCGACGCGTCGGTCCTCGAGCCCGTGCGCCCCGACTCGCTGGTCCAGTCGTACCGGCAGCTCGCGGACGTCTTCCACGACATCCTCTCGGAGCAGAGCCTCGACAAGCTGCTCGAGCGGATCGCCGACACGCTCGCGGAGCTCGTCCCGCACGACACGCTCTCGATCTACCAGGCCGACGAGGCGCAGACGGTGCTGATTCCCGTCCTCGCGCGTGACACGTGGGCGGAGAAGATCATGAGCAGCCGCTCCGACTTCGGCGAGGGCATCACCGGCTGGGCGGCACTCCACCGCGAGCCCGTCCGCACGAACCAGGCGCACCTCGACCCCCGGACGAAGACCGTGCCGGGCACTCCGCCCGACGAGCCCGAGGCGCTGATCACCGTGCCGCTCGTGGCGCGCGAGCTCGTCAAGGGCGTGCTCAACATCTACCGGCTGGGCGAGGAGGCGACCTTCAGCGACGAGGAGTTCGAGCTCACGACGCGCTTCGCCGATGCTGCAGCGCTCGCGCTCGACAATGCGCAGATCCGCGCGCGACTCGAGTACCAGGCGCAGACCGACTCACTCACGGGCCTCTACAACCACCGCTACTTCCATGAGCGCCTGCGCGCGGAGCTGACGCGCGCGAGCCGCTCCCGCGACGCGGTCGCGGTGCTGATGCTCGACATCGACGACTTCAAGCGGGTCAACGACGTCCACGGCCACGGCTCGGGAGACCAGGTGCTGACCGACCTGGCGGAGCTGCTGCGCGTCGCGCTGCGCGGCTCGGACGTCGTCTGCCGCCTCGGCGGCGAGGAGTTCGGCGTGATCATGCCGAGCGGCGACGCGGGCGACGCGCTCATGCTGGCGCGGCGGCTCACCGACGCGCTGGCCGACGTCGAGTTCGGTGCCGCCGGAAAGATCACGATCTCGGTGGGCATCTCGCAGGGGCCGGAGCACGCGATGAACCCGCGCGAGCTCGTGGCCTGTGCCGAGGCCGCGATGATGACTGCGAAGGCTCGTGGCAAGAACCAGATCGTCCTCTTCGACGAGGAGAGCAGCGAGCGCCCCGACGGCAAACCGGGCAGCGGGCGCGACGTCCGCTCGATCGCGCACCTGAAGATGCTGCAGAGCCTCGCCGGCAAGCTGAACCGGCTCAACGACGTGCGCGAGATCGGCGAGGTGATCGCCGACGAGCTCCGGCTGCTGATCGACTACCACAACTGCCGCGTCTCGGTGATCGAGGACGACGAGGTCGTGCCGATCGCGTTCCGCGGCGAGCTCCTCTCCCGCAGCGGCGAGCGGGTCGACTTCCCGCGCACGCGCATCGGCGAGGGGATCACCGGCCGCGTCGCCGAGACGGCGGAGCCGCTCCTCGTCGCGAACACGCTCGAGTGCGAGTACTCGGTGATGATCCCGGGGACGCATGTGATCGAGGAGTCGCAGATCGCGGTGCCGCTCTGCTTCGGCGCCCGCGTGATCGGCGTGATCGCGATCTCCAAGCTCGGCGTCGGCCAGTTCGACGAGGACGACGTGCGGTTGCTCGAGGTGCTCGCCGGCCACGCCTCCGTCGCGCTCGAGAACGCGCGCCTGTACGAGGCACAGCGCCGCGAGGCGGACCACCTGAAGGCGTTGCTCGAGTACACGGGCGCCATCTCCGAGGCCGAGACCCCTGACGCGATCGGCGCGGAGACGGTGCATGCGGCCGCGCGGATCCTCGGCGACAAGAAGTGCGCGCTCTGGCTCCCCGACGAGAGCGGCGACTTCCGCATCAGCGCTCACACCGACTACCACATGGATCCCGAGCTCGAGGCGGTCCTGGCGATGCCGATCCCAGCGGACGCCGTGGGCGAGGCCATGGGCGGGCGCTCGGAGCCGTTCCTGATCACCGCCGCCCAGGCGACGGCCTTCGTGCCGCCTCCGCCCGGGCTGTCGTGGCCCGACCTGGCGCTCGCACCGCTGCGCAACGACGGCGAGCTCGAGGGCTTCATCGCGGTGCGCGAGCCGACGACCGACAGCGAGCACACGATCGAGGAGATCCTCCGCCTGCTGCGCGGCATCTCCGACCAGGCCGCGGTCGCGCTGGAGCGCGCGCGGAGCTACGAGAACCTCGAGGAGACGTTCGTCTCCACCGTCGCTGCGCTGGCCAACGCGCTCGAGGCGAACGACGAGTACACCTCGTCGCACACGCGCTGGATCACCGACATGGCGCTGCGCGTCGGCGGGGCGCTCGGCTTCGAAGGCGTGGCGCTGAAGCAGCTGGAGCTCGGCGCCCTCTTCCACGACATCGGGAAGATCGGGATCCCGACGAGCATCCTGCTCAAGCCGGGGCCGCTCTCGCAGGAGGAGCGGAAGATCATGGAGATGCACCCCGAGCTGGGCGAGCGGATCCTGGAGCCGATCGACCGGCTCGCCGAGGTGCGCACGATCGTCCGCAGCTGCCACGAGCGCTGGGACGGCGCCGGCTATCCGGACGGCAAGGCTGGCGAGGAGATCCCGCTCGAGGCGCGGATCATCCTGGTCTGCGACGCCTTCCACGCGATGACGACCGACCGGCCGTACCGCAAGCGGCTGAGCGTCGAGGAGGCCTGGCGCCGCCTCCGCGAAGGCGCGGGCACGCAGTTCGATCCCGCGGTCGTCGACGTCTTCCTGCGCCTTCCGCTCGAGGTCCCGGTGCCGGACGAGCCAGCGGCCGAGCGGCTGGCCTCGTAACACCCCCGAACGAGGCACCGAACCCTCTTCAGCGCTGCGCGCCGGGCTCCGATCTAGCTCACATGCGGCTGGTGTCTCCAGGAGGGGTCCTCGTGCGTTCTCGTCTTCTCGCTCTCGCGTGCGCGTCCGTCGCTGTGCTCTCGCTCGCCGGCACCGCCGGCGCGTCGCAGCTCGTCGCGCGCAACGCGTCCAAGATCAAGCTCGCCGTCAACCGGAAGGGCACGGCAATGGTCACGTACTCGGTGCGCGGCAGAGTCACGCACCTGCTCGCCTGGGGCGCGGTCAACGCGCGCCGGCGGCCGGCGACGCCGAAGGTCCGGCAGGTCGAGCTCAAGCTCGACTACTCCGGCGGCTGGAAGCACCACCGGCTGACGTGGAAGCACTTCAAGAATGCGTGCCGCCCGTACGACGGGCCGGAACTCACCTGGCTCGTGAAGGCGTGCAAGGCGCCGAACGGCTCGTACTGGGCGCTGCAGAGCTGGCAGACGGCGCTGCCGGACCTCGGCATGGCGCCGTGGCTCAAGCGGCAGAAGACCTGGTGGCTGCACCTCTCGCACTGGACCGGCGACCTCGCGAAGCTCACCGTCTACACGGACTGGATCTACGGCGGCCGCTTCCAGGAGGTCTTCGGCCAGTACACCTACAACGGCGAGGGCGTCCGCGGCTTCGGCACAACGCGCGTCGGCGCACCGACCGACAACTACGGGCGGCTGCTCTTCCTCGACACGTACAACTCGGGGTACGGCAAGGGCTGGCTGCGCGAGAACTCGTTCGTCTCGCACGGGCCGCCCGGGATGTTCTGCTACGGCTTCTACCGGCGGAACCCCTGGGTCGGCGGCTACGCGCACCCGCGCGCGATTCCGAACCGCAAGCGCCCGTCGGGCATCGGCGAGCAGTACCGGATCACGGCACCGGGCCCGGGCGTGACACCGGACGTGATGTGGCAGGGGCCCGGCCTGCACCCGTTCAACCGCGGCAACACCGCCGACGTCGCGCTCGAGAGCCAGATGAACTCGACGCGCGAGTCGATCCGCGGCGGCTACGGCAAGTGCGCTCACGACTAGCGGCGCGAGCGCTGTTTCGTACCGTGTCTCGTACCGTGTCTGACACCGGGCCGCGTCGGATCTGAGCACGGCCGCTCTGGACGCGGCCCGTCGATCCCGTCGCGAACGAAGTTGCGGTATGCGCGCCTAGCCGCTGACGGCTTGCTGCCGAACAGACCGAGGTGCTGCGTCGCGGCCAGAAAGCTCGGCGCGAAGTCGATGCCGGCGCACGCGCGGTAACTGCTCCACCGCCAGCTGTACGGGGCTTCGCAGAGCCTTGCCCGAACCGGATTGAGCACGATGTAGCGCGCCGTTTCGAGCAGATGCTGCTCGCTCGCGATTTGCTCGCTCCAGAAACGGTTCCGGAACAGGTGCTGACCGACGTAGCCGTGGCGACGGTTCGAGAACCGCGCAAACGAGCCGTTTAGCAGCTGCATCCCCGCCGAGAGGCCGCCGACGTCGATCTGGATCACCAGGTGGAAGTGGTTGGACATGAGGACGTAGGCGTGGCAAATCCAGTCGAAGCGTCGGATGGCGCTCGACAGGAGTGACAGGAAGACGCGGCGCTCGGCGTCGTCCTCGTACACGACACAGCCTCGATTGCCTCTCGAGCCGATGTGGTAGATGCCACCGGGAACCTCGATGCGTGGTTCGCGTGGCATCGATCAACGGTACGAGCGACGTTCCGTGGCTCAGGAGCTCCGTCGCGCCTTCGGCACACCCGCGTGACGTTTCCGGCACGTGTCTGACACCGGGTTGGGCGCTCATATGATCGCTGCATGGTCGGCGGCGGCGAGCTTCGGGACGTGATGCGGCGGGTGCCGGCGGCCGTGGCCGTCGTCACCGTCGATCTCCAGGGCCAGCGCGCCGGCCTCACCGTTGCGTCGCTCGTCTCCCTCTCGCTCGACCCGCCGCTCGTCGGGTTCGCGATCCGCCGCGACGCGGCGCTGCACGAGCTGCTGCGCGACGCGCAGGAGCTCGCGGTCAGCGTGCTCGCCGCCGGGCAGGAGCACCTCGCACAGCACTTCGCGCGCGGCGTGCCCCCGATCGCGCTCTGGGAGCGCATCCCACTCCGCCCCGCTCCCGGCCCGCCCCAGATCGAAGGCGCCGCCGCCTGGCTGCGCGGCCGCGTCGAGGCCGAACACCCAACCGGCGACCACACCTTCTTCGTCGCCGGGGTCGAGGCCGCCGAGCCCGGCCCACCCGACGCACGCCCACTCGTCTTCCACGGCCAGGCCTACGCGGCGCTGTGATCGACGCGGTCGTCTTCGACCTCGACGGCGTGCTGCTCGACTCCGAGGAGATCTGGGACCGCGCGCGCGAGGAGCTCGCCTGCGAGCGCGGCGGCCGCTGGCACGACCAGGCGCAGCGGGACATGATGGGCATGAGCTCGACGGAATGGTCGCGCTACATGCACGACGTTATCGGGCTCCCGGAGCCGCCCGAGGAGATCAACCGCGAGGTCGTCGAGCGGCTGACGGCGCTCTACCGTGAGGAGCTTCCCGCGATCCCGGGCGCGCGCGACGCCGTCGAGCGGCTCGCCGCACGATGGCCGCTCGGGCTCGCCTCCTCGTCCAATCGCGAGTTGATCGACCTCGCGCTCGCGCTCCTCGGCGTCAAGCACCTCTTCGCGGCCACCGCCTCCTCCGAGGAGGTCGCGCGCGGCAAGCCCGCGCCCGACATCTACGTCGAGGCGGCGCGACGCCTCGGGGTGGAGCCCACACGCACCGCAGCCGTCGAGGACTCCCACAACGGCATCCTCGCCGCGAAGGCCGCGGGCATGCGGGTCGTCGCGATCCCCAACAGCCACTTTCCACCCGGGGACGACGCGCTGACCGCCGCGGACGTCGTGCTGGACTCGCCGGCGGAGCTGACCGCCGAAGCGGTCGAGCCCCGCTAGCGAGACGGTCTAGCTCAGCCTCTGCGGAACCTCGCGGTGACCGAGCGGTTCGTCGTCATCGAGACGGTGCAGGTGGGCGCCGTGCCGGTGCAGGCCCCCGACCAGTTGCGGAAGCGCGAGCCGGCGGCCGGCGTCGCGGTGAGCGTCACCGTCGTGCCGTTCGCGTAGGTCGCGACGCAGGTCGAGCCGCAGTTGATGCCTGCGGGCGAGCTGGTCACGGTGCCGCTCCCGACGCCCGTCTTCGTCACCGACAGCGTCCACGTGGGTGGCGGCGGTGGCGGAGGTGGCGGGGGCGGCGGTGGAGGAGGCGGCGGAGGCGGCGGAGGCCCGCCACCGCAGGTCGGGAACGAGAAGCTCCCGATCCGCGTGCGCCAGTTGAAGCTCGACGTCGTCGAGTAGTACTCCTGCGTGTACCAGAAGGTGCAGTCGTCCACTGGGTCGACGGTCAGGTCGCTGTAGTCGCCCCAGCGGTTGCTGGTGCCGGTCTGGCT
This sequence comes from Gaiellaceae bacterium, assembly GCA_045806105.1. Lineage (GTDB taxonomy): Bacteria > Actinomycetota > Thermoleophilia > Gaiellales > Gaiellaceae > AC-32. The sequence goes on from JBJMJY010000114.1 coordinate 7,534, forward strand.
CCCGGCGCCCGAGAACAGCGTCGCCTCACCCTGGGCGAGCGAGCTCGCCGGGTCGGAAGCGAGCCGGCCCGCGTAGCGGATCTGCGGGTTGATCGACGCACTCGAGGCGCTGTAGCCAATCGCCAGGTCTCCGCTGCCATCCATCGCAGCGCTGCCCATCCAGCGCCACGTGCTGTCGGGCTGGTAGGTGCTCTGCTGTGTGAACCCGGGGGCGCCGGAGGTCGCGTGGTTGATCTCGTACCAGCGGATTCCCGCGACGCCTCCGGAGGAGACGGTCTGGTTGCCGACCAGCGCCTCGTGGCCGTCCGTGAAGCGACGGTAGGCGAGCCGGAACATGCCGCGGTCGCCGATGGCGTCGAGCCGCGACGTGGTGCCGAGCTGCGGCACGCAGTTCCGCGTCGTCGGGCACAGCACCGAGTAGCCCGCGGGAGTCAGGTTCCCGCCGAGCGTGAACGTCGAGTTCGACGGCGTGCCGAAGTCGGCGTGGTAGCGCCAGAGCTTCCACGTCGCCGCGGTCCCGGACATCAGGAACGGCGCGGGAGCTCCAGCGGGCGGTGTAGTCGAACCGTCCAGGTCGGCCGGCAGGAAGGCGTCGTTCGCCGAGTTGAAGACCGACGCGTCACGCGTCGTCACGAACGTCGCCGGCTGGCCGGCGAGCATCGCGGCACGGTTGAACGCGAACGGCTGCGGTCCCAGGAACGCCGTTCCGGCCGAGTTGAACACGTTCATCGACATGTAGTACGCGTCCGGCCAGACCCCGAGGTGCGGGTAATCGAAGAAGTCGGAGCCGAGGTGGAACGCGTAGCGGTTCCAGGACCCGGTCGCGTCATTCGTAGTCGAGACCGCGATGCACTCGTCGGTCGGCACGGGCGAACCCGCGAACTGCGTGAGCACCCAGCGGTTCGCGAGCTGGTCGTAGAGCACGACCGGGTCGCCGTCGCCGGTGGTCTGGCACACCCCGCCGAAGCCGTTCCAGACGGTCGTGATGCCGACGGCCCCGAGCAGCGAGGCGCCGGTGCTCTTGCTGAACACCTGGAAGCCCTCGTTGACCATCTGCACGTACTGCGTCGCGCCGACTTCGCCGTTCGTGTCCGGCGGGGCGCAGTTGCACGCGACACCCGGGAACGGAATCCCGTTGAAGTTGAGCGCGGGCGCCGGCATGTTCGCCGCGAGCTGCTGCGTCTGGCGAACCGTGTCCGTCGCGTTCTGGTGATTCGAGACCGGTCGCGGGTTCGGGCTCGCCTCCGACTCACGGCTCGGCGTGAGCGGCTTGGCCTTCATCGACCGCAGCGGCTTCGAGGTGTCGTTGCGGTACGAGTGCCCAACGATCGTCGTCTTACCTGCGGCGCCTGCGGTCGCCGTATGCGGCGCACGCGGAACCGGGCCGTTCACGTGCACGCTGATGCCTCCGCCACCGGTCGCGCCCGCGAGCACGACTCCGGCACCGATGGACAACGCGGCAACGGCAAAGACGCCGGCGACGACGAAGGCACGCCTGGCCCTTGCCGCCCGGCTGCATAGCTCAGCCAGCTTCATCCCCCAATCCCCTCTCTTCCGACGGCAGCTGACGGCTGGGTATTACTTGGTCGTCCGGACGAATGCAAGCCGGACTACGTCTTCCGCGGTCCCTTCCCGACCGCGAGCCTGATCTTCGCGCCGTGCTTAAGCCTCTTCCCGGCGCGCGGGGTCTGCGAGAGCACCTTGCCCTTCTTGGTCGCGGACGAGAGCTTGCGAGTGACGGAGCCGACGCCGCAGTGGGCCCTTGCGAGCTTCGATCGCGCCTTCCCCAGCGTCATCCCGACCACGGTCGGCACGACGCAGGGCGCGAGCGGGCGGACGAACTTCGCGGTTACGGCATGGTTCGCCGTCATCGTCAGCACGCACGCCCCGGTGCCGGAGCAGTCGCCGGTCCAGCCGGCGAACCGCGATCTGCCGCTGCGCGTCGCCGTCAGCCGCACGGTCGTGCCATTCGTGAACGTGGCCACGCACGTCGGGCCGCAGGCAATCCCGGCCGGCGAGCTCGTGACGGTGCCCGCGCCGGGCCCGGTCTTCGTGACCGTCAGCGTCCGCGCCGCAGGCGGCGGTGCGGGTGGCGGAGGTGGCGGAGGCGGAGGCGGCGGCGGCGGGGGTGGCGGAGGCGGGGGCGGCGGAGGTGGCGGAGGTGGCGGTGGCGGTGGCGGCGGCGGCGGCGGCGCAGCGCAGCTCCGCGAGGTCACCGAGACGTTGTCGATCCGCCAGCCGATGGCTGCGATGGACGAGTCGCTGCCCATCCGCCAGCGCAGCGCGACGTTGTGGCCCGCCGCGGCCGGCGGCAGATTCACCGTCGTGGTGACGAAGCCGTTCGAGTTGCCGCTCCATGCGTTCCTGCCCGCCAACGGGTTGCCGAAGTCGGTCGAGATCGTCGCGTTGTACGCGTCGCCGGCGAACGTCCCACCGGCGGCGACGATGTCCTGGAAGGCCCCACCCTCGATGCTGATCTCGAGGACACCGCCGTCAAAGGTGTCCTCGAGGTTGCGGTTCTGCCGGAAGGTCAGTACCGGCGACACCGCGGGCACCGCGACGGTCGGCGAGACGAGGCGCTTGTCACTGATCTGGGCGGGGTCGTTGACATAGGCCGCGTTCGGCGCCGAGTCAGGAGACGCGGTCGTCGTGACCCAGAGCGGCGCGGGGCCGCTCGCGTTCGCGGCCGTCCACCCGGCGGGGAGGGCCGGCGCCGTCACGCCGTCGAAGCTTTGGCTGTGCGCCGTCGTCAGCGGCCCGAGCACCGCGACCGAGGCGGAAGCGCTGTGCGCGCCGCCGTTCGCGCTCGTGAACGAGGCCGTGTTCGAGAGCGTTGCTCCACACGTGGTCGCAGTCGTGCCCGTGACGACGTGGACGTGGGTGCTCGCCCCGGCCGCGAGCGACGTCTGGCTCCAGACGAGGTGCTCGCTCGGTGGCGAGCCCGTCACCGACCAACCGGCGCTCGAGCCGCCGGCGTCGAGCGACCAGTCGACCCCGGTGCCGGACGGCAGGTTGTCGACGACCGCGATCCCGGTCGCGTCCTGGCCGCCGACGTTGGACAGCGTCACCGTGAACCCGGCCTGGGACCCGGCATCGACCGATGCCGCGTCGGCGGTCTGCCCGATGGTCAGGAAGGCGTTCGGGTTGTTGCACGACGGGAACTTGAACTTCCCGATGCGCGTCCGCCAGTTGAACTGGCTGTTCGGCACGGCGTAGTACTCCTGCGTGTACCAGAAGGTGCAGTCATCCACCGGGTCGACGGTCAGGTCGCTGTAGTCGCCCCAGCGGTTGCCCGTGGCCGACTGGCTGCCGGTGCCCGCGAAGAGGGTCGCCTCCCCCTGGGCGAGCGCGTTCGGCGGGTCGCCGGCGAGCCGGCCGGCGTAGCGGATCTGCGGGTAGATGGCCGGGCTCGAGGCGCTGAACCCCACGGCGAGATCGCCGTCGCGGTCCATCGCCGCGCTGCCCATCCAGCGCCAGGTCGTGTCCGGCTGGTAGGTGCTCTGCTGCGTGAAGGCGGGCGTGCCGGAGGTCGCGTTGCCGATCTCGTACCAGCGGATTCCCGCGACGCCTCCGGAGGAGACGGACTGGTTCCCGACCAGCGCCTCGTGCCCGTCGCCGAACTTCCGATACGCGAGCCGGAACATGCCGCGGTCGCCGATTCCGTCGAGCCCGTCGCTGGTCCCGAGCTGCGGCACGCAGCTGCGCGTCGACGGACAGAGCTCCGTGTACGGCCCCGGGGTGAGGTTCCCGCCCAGCGTGAACGTCGAGTTGGCCGGCGTTCCGAAGTCGACGTGATAGCGGAAGAGCTTCCAGGTGGCCGCCGTGCCCGACATCAGGAAGGGCGCGGGGGCTCCTGCGGGCGCCACGGTCGAGCCGTCGAGGTCGCCCGGCAGGATGGCGTCGTTCGTGGGCGAGAAGACTGCGACGTTCCGCGTGGTGACGAAGGTCGCCGCGGTGCCCGCCAGCATCGCCGCCCGGTTGAACGCGAACGGCTGCGGGCCGAGAAACGCGCTACCGGTGGAGTTGAAGACGTTCATGCTCATGTAGTAGGCGTCCGGCCAGACTCCGAGGTGCGGGTAGTCGAAGAAGTCCGTGCCAAGGTGGAAGCCGTAGCGGTTCCACGATCCGGTCGCATCGCTCGTGGTCGAGACCGCGATGCACTCGTCGGTCGGCACGTCTGCGCCGGCGAACTGTGAGATCACCCAGCGGTTGGCGAGCTGGTCGTACAGCACGACCGGGTCGCCGTCACCGGCCGTCTCGCAGGGGCCGCCGAAGCCGTTCCAGACCGTTGAGATGCCCACCGGCCCGAGGACGGAGGCGCCGGTGGCCTTGTTGAAGACCTGAAAGCCTTCGTTGACCATCTGCATGTACTGCGTCGCCCCGACCTCGCCGTCGGTGTCCGGCGGGGCGCAGTTGCAGCCGACGCCCGGAAAGACGATGCCGTCGAAGTTGAGCGTCGCGGCCGGCATGTTCGGGGCGAACTGGTTGGCCTGGCGGACGGCGTCGGGAGCGTCCCTGTGCTCCGACACGGGCCGCGGGTTGGGGCTCGCCTCCATCTCGTGGCCCCGCACCAGCGGCTTCGCGGGCAGCACGCGAAGCGGACGCGACCTGTCGTTGTGGTACGAGTGGCCGACGATCACCTTGCCGCTGCCCTTCGGCGCGAGCTGCGCCCGCGGCACCGGCCCATTCACGCGCACGCCGATCCCGCCGCCGGTCGCGCCCGCGAGCACGACGCCCGCTCCCACCGTCAGAGCAACGACGGCGAAGACCGCGACGACCACCACCGCGCGCCTGTGCACCAGCACGCGCAACCCCTCGACCAGCTTCATCGCCCGGTCCCCTCTCTCCCTGATGACGTGACGCGGCCGGGCGCCGCTCCGGAGGTCTTACCCGGAACGGCTCCCGATTACAAGAGCGGGGTCAGCCCTTGCCGACGGTCACGTTCACCTTCGCGCCGGGCGCGAGCCTCTTCCCCGGCCTCGGCTTCTGCGCGAGCACCTTGCCCTTCTTGCTCGCGCGCGAGGCCTTCCGCCTCACCTTGCCGACGGTGCAGTGCGCCCTCTTGATCCTGGCCTTCGCCTTCTTCAGCGTCAGGCCGCGCAGCTTCGGCACCACGCACTTCGCCTTGAAGGTCGCCGTCGCCGTCCGGTCCGACGTCATCGACAGCGAGCACGGGGCCTTGCCCGTGCACGCGCCGCTCCAGCCGCTGAAGACCGAGGTGCCGGTGGGCTTCGGCGTCAGCTTGACAAGCGTTCCGTAAGAGAACTGCGTGAGGCAGTCCGACGGGCAGCCGATGCCGGCGGGGGAGCTCGTGACGCTGCCGCGCCCGTTGCCCTTCTTGACTACCGTCAGGCCCCGCTTCTGCAGCGTGAAGGTCGCGGTGATCGTCTTCGCCCCGTTGAGCACGAAGGTGCATAGCCCGGCGCCCGCACACCCGCCGCCCGACCAGCCGGTGAAGTCAGAGCCGACTGCCGGCTTGGCCGTGAGCGTAATAGGGATGCCGTCTGCGAAAACTCCTCCGCAAAGGGAGCCGCAGCTGATCCCCGCCGGGTTCGACGACACGGTTCCGGAGCCTGAACCGGCCTTCGTCACCGACACCGTCTGACACGCGACCGAGGTGGAAGCGGACACCCTGCCCGAGCCGCCGTTCCCGCTCGTGAAGCTCGCGGTGTTGGCGTAGGCACCACACGAGCTGTTCGTCGTGGAACTGACGAGGTGCACGTGCGAGAGCGTTGTCGCGCCCAGCGTCGACGGCCCGACGAGGTGCTCGTTCGGCGGCGAACCGACGATCGACCAGCCCGCGTTGCTGTCGGTCGCATCAATGGCCCAGTTCACCCCGGGACCCGCGGGCAGATTGTCTGTAACGACGACGGTGGTCGCGGGATCCGGCCCCGCGTTGATCAGCGTCACGTCGAAGTCGAGGTGTGCCCCCGCACGCGCTCTTGTGGTCCGAGCCGCGTTTTGCATCAAGAGATGAGCTCCGCTTGAGAAGCCGCAGTCCGGGGGCGGGAACTTGAAGTTGCCGATCATCGTCCGCCAGTCGAAGGACCCGGTAGCCGCGTAGTACTCCTGCGTGTACCAGAAGGTGCAGTCGTCCACGGGGTCGACGGTCATGTCGCTGTAGTCCCCCCAACGGTTGTTCGACCCCTGCTGGCTGCCGGTGCCGTCGAAGAGGTGCTGCTCCCCCTGGGCCAAGGTGTTCGGAAGATCGCTGGCAAGGCGGCCCGCGTACCGGATCTGCGGGAAGATCGTCGCATCCGAGGCGCTGAAGCCGAGCGCGAGATTGCCGTTGCGGTCCATCGCGGCGCTGCCCATCCAACGCCAGGTCGTGTCGGGCTGGTACGTGCTCTGCTGGACGAACGACGGGGTGCCCGAAGTCGCGTGGTTCATCTCGTACCAGCGGATCCCCGCGACGCCGTTCGACTCGACCGACATGTTCCCGACGAGCGACTCGTGGCTGCCGAAGTTGCGATAGGCAAGGCGGAACATTCCGCGATCGGCAAGGGCGTCCAGGTTGTCGCTTGGGCTTTTCTGCGGCACGCAGTCGGGAATCCAGGGAGCGACGCATAGAGCGCTGTAGGGGGCCGGCGCCAGTGTCCCGGCCATCGTGAACTTCGAGTTCGCGGGCGTCACGAAGTCGACGTGAAAGCGGAAGATCGGCCACGTCGGGTTGTACGGGCCGGACATCAGGAACGGCTCAGGCGCGCCCGCGGGTGGCAGCGCCGAGCCGTCGAGGTCCGCGGGGAGGATCGAGTCGGCGCCCGGGTTGAACACCGACGCGTCGCGTGTCGTCACGAACGTCGCCGCGGCGCCGGACAGCATTGCCGACCGGTCGAATGCGAACGGCTGCGAGCCGAGGAACGCCGTCGCGCCGCTGTTGAAGACGTTCATCGACATGTAGTAGGCATCCGGCCACACGCCCAGGTGCGGGTAGTCGAAGAAGTCGGTGCCGAGGTGGAAGCCGTACCGGTACCAGGCACCAGTCGCGTCGTTCGTTCTCGACACGGCGATGCACTCATCGGTCGGGACGGGGACGCCGGCGAACTGGCTGATCAGCCAGCGGCCGGCGAGCTGGTCGTACATCACGATGGGGTCTCCGTCGCCGGCGAACTCGCAGACGCCGCCGAAGGCGGACCAGAGATCGGCGATATCCGTGGCCGGCGTTAGCGCAGCGCCGGTGGTCTTGTCGAACACGCGGAAGCCCTGGTTGACCATCTGCACGAATTGCGTCGCCCCTACCTCGCCGTTGGTATCTGGCGGTGCGCAATTGCACGCGACGCCGGGGAACCCGATGCCGTCGAAGCTGAGCGTGGTGCCCGGCATCCTCGGTGCAAAGCGCTTCGTCTGGCGGACTGCGTCGCGCGCGTCCTCGTGTCGCGAGGCTGGGCGCGGGTTCGGGCTGACCTCGCCGTGGAACCCTGTCGCCGACCGGGCCGAGCGCGCCAACGCGCGCACCGGCCGCGAGACGTCGTGCTTGTACGAGTGCCCCACGATCACGCGCTTGCCTGCGCCCTTGAGCGGAACCGGCGCGCGGGGCACTGGGCCGGACGGATGGACGGCAACACCGTGTGGCCGAGAGTCTGCGGCGACGACGCCCGCCTCGACCGCCGCGGCGACGGCGACCAGCACGGTAACGACGACTACCGCGCGCCGTGTCCTGACAGCGCGCAGCTTCGATACAAACGAGCTCATGCCCCGGTCCTCTCTGGTGGCGACGTCAAAGTCTTACTTCTCTTCGACCATACGAGCAAGATGCTGAAGCGCTATTCGGACGTCAGGACGCGCGGCCGATGAGGACGCACGCGTTGTGGCCGCCCAGGCCCATCGCGTTCGAGAGCGCCACGTCGAGCTCGGTCTTGCGCGCCTCGTTCGGGACGTAGTCGAGGTCGCACACCGGGTCCGGGTGCTCGTAGTTGATCGTCGGCGGGAGCACGCCGTCGCGCACGGCCAGGACGCACATCATCGCCTCGATCGCACCGGCCGCCCCGAAGCAGTGGCCCATGACCGACTTCGTCGAGGACACCGCGAGCTCGTAGGCGTGGTCGCCGAATACGTCCTTGATCGCCTTCGTCTCGGCCGCGTCGCCGAGCGGCGTCGAGGTGCCGTGCGCGTTGATGTAGCCGACCCGCTCCAGGACGACCCCGGCACGGTCGAGCGCCCCCCGCATCATCTCGCCGACGCCGATCGCCTCGGGCTCGGGCGCCGCGAGGTGATAGGCGTCGTTGGAGGTGCCGTAGCCGAGAACCTCCGCGTAGATCTCCGCGCCCCGGGCCTGCGCCGCCTCGAGCTCCTCGAGCACGAGCACGCACGCGCCCTCCCCCATCACGAACCCGGCGCGGGTCGCATCGAAGGGCCGCGAGGCGCGCGGCGGGTGCTCTTCCTCGGCCGCCAGGCCCCGCATCGCCGTGAAGCCGGCGAGGATCAGCGGGTGGATGCAGGCCTCCGTGCCGCCGGCGAGGATCGCGTCGGCATCACCGCGGCGGATGATCTCGGCGCCCTCGCCGACCGCGTGCGAGCCCGTCGCGCAGGCGGAGACGGGCGCGTAGTTCGGACCGCGGATGCCGAGCGAGATCGCGAGCTGGCCGCTCGCGGAATCGACGAGCACGCTCGGGATGAAGTACGGCGAGACGCGGTCGGGCCCGCGGTCGCGCAGCGTTTCGGCCTGCTGGACGATCCCGATCAGGCCGCCGATCGCGGAGCCGAAGACGATCCCCACGCGGTGCGGGTCGAAGCCGTTGAGGCCTGCGTCGTCGACCGCCTCCTTCGCGGCGCCGAGCGCGAGCACGACGTTGCGGTCGAGCCGGCGCAGGTCCTTCGGCGGCGCGAGGCCGGTCGCGTCAAAGTCCTTCACCTCGGCCGCGATGCGCACTGGGAGACCGTCGGTCTCGAAGGTCCTGATCCAGTCGATCCCGCTCTCACCCGCAAGCGCGGCGCGCCAGGTCTCCGGCGCGGTGTTCCCGACCGGCGTGATCGCTCCCAGCCCTGTGACGACGACGCGTCGCACGGTTGGCAGCTTAGAGCCGCCGCTATGCGGTGACGCCCTCCTCCTTCAGCGAGAGCTCGGCGAAGCGGTCCCAGCTCGCCTCGATCGTCTTCGCGAACGTCTCCTCGTCGGCGCGGTTCTGGCGCGCCACGTCGGCGGTCTCGTTGTCGCCCGCGCGCTCCGCGATCCGCTCGAGGAGCTGGTAGGCGGCGATCTCGAGATGCTCGGTCGCGTAACCGTCGCGCGCGTTCCGGCCGGCCTTCTCCTGCCTGACCATGTCGACGACGCTCTTCATCAGGGCACCCATCAGCCCCGTCGCCTCGCGCATCATCGACGGCGTCGCGCCATGCGCCTCCAGCCGCTCCCGCAGCCGCGCGGCGTGCTGCTCGGTCTCGAGCTTGTGGCTGCGCAGCTCCGAGACGATCTCCTCGTCCTCGGTGGTCGCGATCATCCCGTCCAGCATCCGCAGGACGTTCTGCTCCATCGCCAGCGCCTCGTCGATGTGCTTGGTGAGCTGCTCGTTCAGGTCGCTCATCGGATCCCCTCCTCGGTTGGAAACTCGCTCCAGTGCGAATCGCCCGAAGGTCCGCCCGCGAAACGTCGCCCGGCCGACGTAGCCGGCGGCCTGCGGCTCGAGCACGTCGACGAAGTCCCGCAGAGGCGCTCGGTAGCGGAGCTCCAGGCCGACGACGTCGAAGGGCGCGCCCGGGAGCCGGCCGATCGTGGTCTCGCCGCGGCCGCCGTGTATTCGCTTGCGCACGCCGACGAGCGGCGGCAGCAGACCGCCCAGGCGCTTCACGTTCCAGCTGCCGTCGAGCTCGGTCATGGCGATAGCGTTGTCCCTCCGTGCCGCCGCGAAACCTTCCCTTCCCGCCGATGGAGGCCGAGCTCGTCGACG
>JBJMJY010000115.1:0-13721 GCA_045806105.1 Gaiellaceae bacterium
CGCCTCGCTGGGACGACTGCTGAAGGCGCGCGGGCTGAAGGTGCAGGTGCAGAAGTTCGACCCGTACATCAACGTCGACCCCGGCACGATGAGCCCGTTCCAGCACGGCGAGGTCTTCGTCACCGAGGACGGCGCCGAGACCGACCTCGACATCGGCCACTACGAGCGATTCATCGACGAGAACCTCTCCCGCACGGCGAACCACACCGCCGGCGCGATCTGGGACCGCGTGATCCGCAAGGAGCGCAAGGGCGAGTACCTCGGCTCGACCGTGCAGGTGATCCCGCACATCACGAACGAGATCAAGGAGCGCATCCGCAGCGCCACCGAGGCGAGCGACTGCGACGTCGTCGTGACGGAGATCGGCGGAACCGTCGGCGACATCGAGTCGCTGCCGTTCCTCGAGGCGATCCGCCAGTTCCGCCGCGAGGCCGGCCCGGAGAACGTCTGCTACGTCCACGTGACGCTCGTGCCGTTCATCGACACGGCCGGCGAGTTGAAGACGAAGCCGACGCAGCACTCGGTCAACGAGCTGCGCCGCATCGGCGTCCACCCGGACGTGATCGTCGCCCGCTCGCGCGACCCGATCTCCGCCGACATCCGTGAGAAGATCGCGCTCTTCGCAGACCTCGAGCCGAGCGCCGTGATCGCCAACCACGACGTCTCGGACCTCTACCTCGTCCCGTCGGCGCTGAAGGCGGAAGGCTTCGACTCGCTCGTCTGCGAGAAGCTCCGGCTGCCGCAGGGCGAGGCGCAGCTCGGCGAGTGGCTCGAGCTGACCGAGCGCATCCGCGCGCCGCGCGCCGGCGAGGTCGAGATTGCGCTCGTCGGCAAGTACGTGAAGCTCCAGGACGCTTACCTCTCGGTGCACGAGGCGCTCAAGCACGCGGGAGTCCACCACGGCTGCTCGGTGCGGGTGCGCTGGTTCGACGCCGAGGGGATGTCGCTGGAGGAGGCGCAGGCGGAGCTCGAGTCGGCGGACGGCGTGCTCGTGCCCGGCGGCTTTGGCTCGCGCGGGTGGGAGGGCAAGATCCTGGCCTGCCGCGTCGCGCGCGAGCACGAGATCCCGTACCTCGGCATCTGCCTCGGGATGCACGTCGCCGTGAGCGAGTACGCGCGGCAAGTGGTTGGCCTCGACGGCGCGAACTCGACCGAGATGGACCCCGAGACGCCGTACCCCGTAATCGACCTGCTCCCGGAGCAGAAGGAGATCGAGGACCTCGGGGGCACGATGCGGCTCGGCGCGCAGGCGGTCGAGCTCGCAGAGGGCACGCGCGCGCTCGCGGCCTACAACGAGCTTGTGATCAGCGAGCGCCACCGCCACCGCTACGAGGTGAACAACCTCCTCCGCGCGCAGCTCGTCGACGCGGGGCTCGTCGTCTCCGGCACCTTCCAGGAGGGGCGCCTCGTCGAGATCGTCGAGCTGCCCGACCACCCCTGGTTCGTCGCGAGCCAGTTCCACCCGGAGTTCAAGTCGCGCCCGACGCGGCCCGCGCCGCTGTTCCGCGACTTCGTCGGCGCCGCCTTCGCGCGGTTGCGCGAGCGCGCCGGCAGCGCCGTCGCGACGGCCTAGCTGTCAGGCCAGAGCACGGCGACGTAGTACGTCAGACCGGCGATCCTCGTCTCGCTCGAGCGGTGGCGGAGGTTGCGCCTGGTGCCGTCCTTGCACATGATGGTGCAGCGGCCCATCAGCTCGCCGGCGGCGATCATCGCCTCGAACTCGCCCTCCGCCTCGGGGGAGCCGGCGATGTCGGGGACGCGCAGTCCCAGCAGCTCCTCCCGGGTGTAGCCGAGGAGGCCCGTGGCAGTCGCATTGGCGGCGACGTAGCGCATCTCCTCGTCGGCGACGAGGATCGCAACCGGCGCATGCTCGACGGCCTCGCCAAGCAGGACGGTCTGGACGAGGCGCTCGGAAGTGCTCATGCGATGAATCTAACGCGCACGACTACGATCGCCTAGTGGCCCGACCGGAATGGGGATCCGACGTCCTCGCGACGTTCCTCGAGCTCGCCGCGCTGCCGAGCCCGCCGGGCGAGGAGCGGGGGGTGGCCGACCGGGTGCTCGACTATCTCGGCGCCCTGGGGTTAGCGGCGGACGAGGACGACGCCGGCTCGAAGGTCGGGTCGACTATGGGGAACGTGTACTGCCGGCTGGCGCCGACCGGGGGAAGCGGCGAGCGGCTCTTCTTCTGCGCGCACCTCGACACCGTCCTGCCGGAGGCGCCGATCGAGCCGGTCGTGGGCGACGACGAGGTCGTGCGGAACTCAGCGGGCACGATTCTCGGCGCGGACGACAAGTCGGCCGTGGCGGCGATGCTCGAGGCGACGGCGCGGCTCGTCGAGGACGGGCGTCCGCACCCCGGCGTCGAGCTCCTCTTCACGCCGAAGGAGGAGGTCGGACTGCTCGGGGCCGCCGCGTTCGACCAGTCGCGGTTCGCCGCGCGCCTCGGCTACGTGTACGACCACGCCGGCCCGATCGGCGAGATCATCCTCGGCGCGCCGCACCAGCAGAAGCTCGACGTGCGCTTCCACGGCCGCGCTGCGCATGCGGGCATGTACCCGGAGGACGGGCGTTCGGCGATCGCCGCCGCCGCCCGCGCGATCGCCGACCTGCGCCTGGGGCGGCTCGACGATGAGACCTCGGCGAACGTCGGGCGCATCGACGGCGGCATCGCGCGCAACGTCGTCCCCGAGTGGTGCAGCGTCGCCGCCGAGGCGCGCAGCCACGACGAGGGCAAGCTCGCCGACCTGATCCGCGAGATGGTCGAGACCGTCACCTTCGCCGCGAGCCTCGAGGAGTGCGAGGTCGAGACGCAGGTCTCCGGCCTCTCGCGCGGCTATCGCTTCCGCCGCGACGATGCGGCGGTGCGGATCGCGGCGGCCGCGCTCGACCGGGTCGGGCGCGTGCCGTCGTACATCTTCTCCGGCGGCGGCGCCGATGCGAACGTCTTCAACGAGCGCGGCCTCGAGTGCGTGAACCTCGCGAACGGCATGACCGACATCCACACGCCGGACGAGCGGATCGCGGTCGCGGACCTGCACGAGATGGTCGAGGTGACGCTGGCGCTCGTCGACGCCGCCGGCGAGGTCGACGGTGCCGCTTAGCCTGCGGCGCGGACGCGTCACGGCGATCCGGGAACGACATGATGCGTTCGTCCGCCTCGAGGTCGACGGCGTCTCCTGCGTCGCGTACCCGACGGTTACGGGCCCCGTGGCGCTCGAGGACGAGGTGCTCGTGAACGTGCAGGCGCGGGAGCTCGAGCTCGGCAGCGGTGGATTCGACGTGCTCTACGCGAACCTGACCCGCGGCCTCGAGCTCGCGCCCGAGGAGGGGGCGCACGTAATGGCGCTGCCGTACACGCCGCTCCAGCACGCGCGGATGCATGTCGAGGAGGCGGGGGAGACGACAGAGTCGCTGGATGGGATGCCGGTCGTCTGCTGCTCGCTGCACAGCCAGGTCGCGCCGGTGTGCGCCGCGCTCGAGGGGCTGCGCGTCGCATACGTGCAGCTCGCGGGCGGGGCGCTGCCGGTGTCGCTCTCCGACGCGTTGCGTGCGTTGCGTGAGCGCGGGCTCGTGGCGTCGGCCTCGGCGGTCGCGCCGTGCTTCGACGGGGACCTGCAGTGCGTGTCGGCGGCTTCGGCGCTGCTGTGGGCCCGCGGTGGGCACGACGTGGCCGTCTGCTCGGTCGGACCGGGGATCGTCGGGACGGGAACGCGGTTCGGCCACGGCGGCCTCGCGGCCGCGGAGGCGGCCAACGCGGCGCTTGCGCTCGGCGGCGTGCCGGTGCTCGCGCAGCGCGTCTCGAGCGCCGACGAGCGGGAGCGGCACCGCGGCCGCTCGCACCACACCGACGCCGTCCTCGCGCTGGTGCGGGGAGACGTCGTCGTCGCGGAGCCGGCGGAGGGGTGGCGCGAGGCGTGCGCGGGCCTGTCGCTGTCGCACATGGGGCGCGGCCCGGACCAGGATCCGCAGTTCTTCGCGGCCGCCTACGGCGCGGGGGTCGCGGCGCGGCGGCTGCTCGGGTGATCGAGCGGCGGCTCGGCCCCGTCGTCGGCCTCGGCACGTGGAACACGTTCGGCGGCGACGCGGCGCTCGCTCAGCGCGTGGTCGGCTCCGCCTTCGACGGCGGCGCGCGCCTCGTCGACTCGTCGCCGATGTACCGCGGCGCGGAAGCGTCGCTCTCGGTCGCCTTGGAGCGCCATCGCGAGAACGCGATCCTGGCCACGAAGATCTGGTCGCGCTCGGTCGAGGACGGCCGAGCGCACTTCGACCGGCAGCTCGGCTGGTTCGGCCGCGTCGAAGTCGAGCAGGTGCACAACCTCGTCTCGTGGCGGGAGCACTTACCGTGGCTCGAGGCGGAGCGTGAGGCGGGGCGCATCGACCGGATCGGCGTGACGCACTACGACCCGTCGGCCTTCGCCGAGCTCGAGGAGGCGCTCTCGACCCGACGGTTCCAGTCACTGCAGGTGCCGCTCAACCCGCACGAGCGGGAGTGCGAGGCGCGGCTGCTCCCCCTCGCGGAGGAGCTGCGCGTGGCGGTGATCGTGATGCGGCCGCTTGGCGAGGGCGTGCTGGCCCGGCGTGCCCCGAGGCCGGAGCAGCTCGAGCCGCTCGCGCCGTTCGGCGTGCGGACGTGGGCGCAGGCGCTGCTGAAGTGGGCGCTCTCCGACCCCCGCGTGGACGTCGTGATCCCGGCGACGAGCAACCACGATCATGCCCGCGAGAACGCGGCGGCCGGCGAGCCGCCGTGGCTCGGGCCCGACGAGCGCCGGTTGGTCGAGCGCCTAGCCGGCGCGTAGGGCCGCGAGCTCGACGATCGCGCCGCCGGCCTCGGGAGCCTCGACCTCCAGCTCGGAGCTCCGGCTCGTCGCCGAGCTCGCGGACGCTGCGGCGAACGGGGGTTCGCGACGACGCCGCTCCATGGGCTGCCGTAGCCCCACAGGATCAGGCCCCCGCCCGTCGTCACCACGCGGCCTAGGAGGTGGCGAACGAGGTCGCCGTGCCGCTCGTCTGCAACGTAGACGAGCTCGCTGCGGACGAAGTCGAACCGCCGCGGCGGCCCCCACTGGGCGTGGCGCCGGCGGGTGAGCTCGGCGAGGGCGGGAACGAGCTCGAGCCCGAACGGCTCGAGCCGGTGCGGCGACCACTCGACGACGCACTCCAGCAGGTGCCCGTTCGCCCACTCGACGTCGAGGAACGTGCCGTCGCCGTCGATCGCCTCGACGATCGGTCGCCGCGCCGCCTCCTAGCGAGCCGCGTCGCCGCCGAAGCCAAGCCCGACTGGGCCCGCACGCCGGTCTCGGCGAGGTACGCGGCCTCGAAGATGTCGGCCATCCCGCCGAACCAGTCGTCGTCCGCGATCTCGCCGCGCCGGCGCGCCGCATCGAGGTCGTCAGCCAGCCGCCGCGATTGCTTCGTGCCCACGCCGCTCAATCCCGCAACCGCTTCTCAGTACGGTTCGCCCGGCCTCCTCCCCGAGGCGAGCATAGTCGGCGTGGCCGCACGTGTCTGTGACGCTTCGTGCCGGTTGTGTGACGACCGTGGACGGCGCGTCTCGGTATCGACGCAAGGCCGAGAAGCTAGGGTTTCTCGCTCCCGTGAAGGTCGGAGTCGCCAAGGAGATCAAGCCCGACGAGTACCGCGTCGCGCTCACCCCGGCGGGCGCTCGCGAGCTCGTCCAGGGCGGGCACGACGTCGTCGTCGAGAGCGGTGCCGGCGACGGCAGCTCGTTTCCCGACGGCGCGTACCAGGCGGTCGGCGCCGAGATCGCGTCGGTTGAGGAGGTCTGGCGCGACGTCGAGCTCCTGCTGAAGGTCAAGGAACCGCTGCCCGAGGAATACCCGCGCCTGCGGGAGGGCCTCGTCCTCTTCACGTACCTGCACCTGGCGGCCAGCGAGGAGCTGACGCACGCGCTGGCCGAGAGCGGCGCCGCCTGCGTCGCCTACGAGACCGTCGAGACCGACAATCGCGCGCTGCCCTTGCTTGCGCCGATGAGCGAGATCGCCGGACGCCTCGCCGCGCAGGCGGGCGCGTACTTCCTCGAGAAGCCCCTCGGCGGCCGCGGGCTGCTGCTCGGCGGCGTTCCCGGCGTCGCACCGGGACGCGTTCTGGTGATCGGGGGCGGGATCGTCGGCTACAACGCCACCGTCATCGCCCTCGGGCTCGGGGCGAACGTGACGATCCTGGAGCGCTCCGTCGACCGGATGCGCTACCTCGACGAGATCCTCTCGGGCCGCGTCAGCCTCGTCATGTCGTCGTCGCTGCAGATCGAGGAGTCGATCGTCGAGGCCGACGTCGTGATCGGCGCGGTCCTGATCCCCGGCGCGGTCGCGCCGAAGCTCGTCACGCGGCAGATGCTCGGGCAGATGAAGGACGGCGCCGTGCTCTGCGACGTCGCGATCGACCAGGGCGGCTGCGCCGAGACCTCGCACCCGACGACCCACAGCGAGCCGGTGTATGTCGTCGACGGCGTGACGCACTACTGCGTCGCGAACATGCCGGGCGCGGTTCCGATCACCTCGACGAAAGCGCTCACGAACGTCACGCTGCCGTACGTCGAGGCGATCGCCGACCAGGGCCTGGCCGAGGCAGTCGCGCGCGACCCGGCGCTCGCACGAGGCGTGAACGTGCTCGACGGGAAGATCACGTACGAGGCGGTCGCCGAGGCGCACGGTCTCGACTTCCACCCGCTGGAGGACGTCCTGCCGCTTTCGCCGGTGTGACGCGCTACTTCGAGGGGCTCAGCCGCACGACCAGCCACGTGGTCGCGGCCGCGAGCGCGATCACGCAGACGATGAAGACGAGAAGCCCGAGCAGCCCGAGGACGACATCCACGACCGAGATAGATTAGCCGCGTGCCGCGCGCCTGTGTGATCGTGCTGGACGCCGTGGGCGCGGGAGCGTTGCCGGATGCTGACGCCTACGGCGACGAGGGCTCCGACACGCTGGGCAACGTCGCACGTGCGGTCGGCGGCCTGGACCTGCCCAACCTCGAGGCGCTCGGGCTCGGAAACGTGGAGCCGCTGGAGGGGTGCCCGCCCCAGCCCGGAGCGCCCGCGGTTGCGGGACGGCTGTTCGAGCGCTCCAAAGGCAAGGACACGACCGCCGGCCACTGGGAGCTGATGGGCATCGTCACCCCGACGCCCTTCCCGACGTACGCGCAGGGCTTCCCGCACGACGTGATCGACCCGTTCATGCACCGGACCGGGCGCGGCGTGCTCGGCAACAAGCCTGCGTCGGGGACGGAGATCATCCAGGAGCTGGGGGAGGAGCACCAGCGCAGCGGCAAGTGGATCGTCTACACCTCGGCCGACTCGGTCTTCCAGATCGCGGCGCACGAGGAGACGATCCCGCTGGAGGAGCTGTACGAAGCGTGCCGGATCGCCCGCGAGATCCTCACCGGCAAGCACGCCGTCGGGCGTGTGATCGCCCGTCCGTTCGTCGGCGAGGCGGGGAACTACGAGCGGACGCCGAACCGGCACGACTTCTCGCTCGAGCCGCGCCGCCCGAACTACCTCACGCTCGTGCGCGAGGCGGGCCACCAGGTGCACGCCGTCGGGAAGATCTCCGACATCTTCGCGGGCTGCGACATCGACGAGTCACGGCCGACGAAGTCCAACGTCGAGGGGATCCAGCAGACGGAGACGCTGCTGCGCGAGCTCGACGAGGGCCTGATCTTCACGAACCTCGTCGAGACCGACATGCTCTGGGGGCACCGCAACGACCCCGTGAACTTCCACCGCTGCCTGCAGGACTTCGACCGGCGGCTATCCGATCTCCTCGACGCGCTGCGCGAGCAGGACCTGCTCATCCTCACCTCCGACCACGGTTGCGACCCGACGACGCCGTCGACCGACCACTCGCGCGAGCACGCCCTGCTGCTCGCGTACGTACAGGGGCGGAATGCGACCGGCCGGATCCACGAGGAGGGCGAGTTCGCCGACGTGGGTGCGACGGTGAGCGTGTGGCTCGGGGGGAAGGCGCCGCGGCGGGGGCTTCCCGGCGCGCCGATCGTGGAGCCCTGATGGCGATCGCCCGCTACCTCGTGGACGACCTCGAGGCCGCGGTTCGGTTCTACACCGGCCGGCTCGGCTTCACGGAGGGGCGGCCCTTCGGACCGGTCACGCTGGTGCGGCGCGGCGATCTCGAGGTCTGGTTGAGTGCGCCCGGAAGCTCCGGCCGCGACCAGGCCGGCGCGGTCGCAGGCGGCTGGAACCGGATCGTCCTCGATGTGCCGGACCTCGATGCGGCGGCCGAAGGTCTTCCCACGCGAGGCCCGCGTGTGGACGGGCCGGCGGGCAGCTGGCGCCTGGTCGAGGATCCGTGGGGCAATCCGATCGAGCTATTCCAGCCGAAGTGATGCGGCTGAACGACCCGGAGCTCGTCCGTCGCCAGTATGCGCAGGAGGACGGCCTCGCCGTGAGGCGCGACTTCCAGTTGCGGTTCCGCGAGGGGCCCGACGCGTTCGACGTCGCCTTCGAGGCGGTGGCCGAGGCGACGCCGCGACGCGTGCTCGAAGTCGGATGCGGGATGGGCAACTTCGCGGAACGCGTCGCTCGGGAGACGGCGGCACAGGTCGTCGCGACGGATCTCTCGCCGCGGATGGTCGAGCTGGCGAGCGAGCGCGGCCTCGACGCCCGGGTTGCCGACGCGCAGCAGCTGCCGTTCGCAGACGCAGAGTTCGACTGCGCCGCGGCGAACGCGATGCTCTACCACGTCGAGGATCTCGACCTCGCACTCTCCGAGCTCGCACGCGTACTCACGCCGGGCGGCCGGCTCGTCGCGGTCACGATCGGCGCCCAGCACATGGGCGAGCTCTGGCAGCTCGTCGGCTACCGGTTGCCGGAGCGGCCCTTCTCGCGTGAGAACGGGGTCGAGCATCTGGCGCGGCACTTCCGCAGAGTCCAGCAGCACGACGTCGACGCCGAGCTCGTGTTCCCCGACGCTGCCGCGGTCCACGCCTATGTCGAGTCGACCATCTTCGCCGCGGACGTAGCGCGGCCGCTGCCCGAGTTCGAAGGCCCGTTCCACGCCGCCGTGCGCGCGACGGTCTTCGTGGCGGAGCGATGATCCGGCCGGCCGAGCTGATCGAGCGCAAGCGCGACGGAGGCGAGCTGCGCGCCGAGGAGCTGAACGAGCTGATGCTCGCGTACGCGCGCGACGAGGTGCCGGACTACCAGCTGGCCGCCCTGTGCATGGCGATCTTCTTCCGCGGTCTGACCAGCGCCGAGACCTACGCGCTGACGCAGGCGATGATCGCGACCGGCGACACCGTCGACCTCCATTCCGCGCTCGGCCGGAAAGTCGTCGACAAGCACTCGACCGGCGGGGTGGGCGACAAGACGTCGATCGCGGTCGGCCCGATCGTGGCGGCCTGTGGGGTTCCCTTCGCGAAGATGAGCGGTCGCGGCCTCGGGCACACCGGCGGGACGCTCGACAAGCTCGAGTCGATCCCGGGCTTCCGGGTCGAGCTCTCCACCGACGAGTTCGTCGCGCAGGTCAAGGATGCCGGGATGGCGATCATCGGCGCCAGCGCCGACCTCGTGCCGGCCGACAAGAAGCTCTACGCGCTCCGCGACGTCACCGCGACAGTCGACAACTACTCGCTGATCGCGGCGAGCATCATGTCCAAGAAGATCGCGGGCGGCGCCGACGCGATCGTGATCGACGCGAAGGTCGGGGACGGCGCCTTCATGAAGTCGATCGACGACGCGCGCGCGCTCGCGGAGGCGATGCTCGACCTCGGGGGCCGCGCAAGCCGCGAGGTCGTCTGCTTGCTGACCGACATGGACCAACCGCTCGGCCGCGCCGTCGGCAACGCCCTCGAGATCCGCGAGGCGATCGCGACTGTGCGCGGCGAGGGCCCGCCCGACTTCCTCGAGCTCGTCCTGGCCGCGTGCTCACGCCTGCTGGCGGTCTCCGACCTCGGCATCGACGAGCACGAGGGACGCGTGCGCGCGACGCAGGCGATCGCCGACGGGTCCGCCTTCGAGGCGTACGAGCGGTGGATCCGCGCACAGGGCGGTGACCCCAATGAGGACGCGCTGCCGACGGCTCCCGTCGTCCGCGAGGTCTCCGCGGACCGGGACGGCTACGTCACCGAGCTCGGTGCGGTCGCAATCGGGCAGGCGGCGCTTCACCTCGGCGCCGGCCGCCGCACGAAGGAGGATGCGATCGACCACGGGGTCGGGATCGTGTGCCTCCGCAAGCGCAGTGACCGTGTCGCTGCGGGCGAGCCGCTCGCCGAGATTTACGCCGCGAGCGACGCCGCAGTCGAGGCGGTGGCGCGCGACGTCACCGCCGCCTACGCGATCGATGACGACCCGCCACCCCAGCGGCCGGTCGTGCTCGACGTGCTCGCGTAGGCCGAGGCCGTAGCCCGTCAGGCGCCTCGGGCATTGTGCCGCCGACTACCCTGCTGCGGTGCCCGAGCTCCCGGAAGTCGAGACCGTCCGTCGCCGGCTCGAGCCGGGGCTGGTCGGGCGCCGCTTCGAGCGCGTCGAGATATCCGACCCACGGCTTACGCGCCCGTTCGACCGTGTCGAGGTCGCGGCCGAACTGGAGGGTGAGCGGGTCGTCGCCGTCGATCGCCGCGGCAAGTATCTGATTGTCCGGTTCGAAACTGGTCGGGCTCTCCTGATCCACCTCCGGATGACGGGGAACGTCCTGCACGTGCGTGGCGGGCTGCCGCTCGAGGACGACCCGCATCGACGCGCTGTTGTCAGATTAGACGACGGATCGGACGTCGTGTACCGAGATGTCCGGCGCTTCGGCACGTGGCTACTGGCGGAGCCCGACGAGGTCGAGCCGTACCTCGCAGCGCGGCTCGGCCGTGAGCCGCTGGCCGCGGCGTTCACGACGAAGCGGCTGGCCGAGGCGCTCGAGAACAGGCGGGCGCCTGTGAAGGCGGCGATCCTCGACCAGCGCCGCCTTGCCGGCGTCGGGAACATCTACGCGGACGAGGCGCTGTGGCGCGCCCGGATCCATCCGCAGCGGCCGGCGGGCGACCTCGACCTCGAGGAGCTCCGCGCGCTGCACCGGGGCATCCGCGCCGCACTCAGGGCGGGCATCGAGCGACAGGGGGCGACCCTGCGCGACTACCGTACGCCCGACGGCGGCTCGGGCCGGATGCAGTACGAGTTCAAGGTCTACGGACGCGAAGGCGAGCCCTGTCCACGCTGCGGTCATCCGATCGAGAAGATCCGGGCGGCCGGTCGCGGCACGTGGTTCTGCCCCGGGTGCCAGCGGCTCGACGACCTAGCGGAGAACGGATACGCGTAGACGTTTGAAAGCACAAAGAAGCGGCGATAGCTCCTTCAATCGGGGACAACTGGGGTCAAGCCGGAGGCGGGGCGCAAGCCCCGCCTCCTCACGCCGCCAGGCGCTCGAGCTCTCCGCTGCGGTCGAGCTGCCAGAGCTCGGTGTAGCCGCCGATCGGGCGGCCGTCGATCACGATCTGCGGCACGGTCCAACCGCCGGTGAGCTCGACGAGGCGGCGCCGGAAGCCTGGATCGTCGTCGAGCGAGATCTCCTCGTACGCGATGCCGCGCGACTCGAGCAGCGTCTTCGCTCGGACGCAGTAGCCGCACCAGCGCGTCGTATACATCTGAATCTTGGCCATGGCAGGGTGAAAACGCTAGGCAGCCACGGCGATTCCCGGCCTGCCCCGGCTCTACACTTGGACGCGATGGCCGGCCGCTCCTACACGACCGAGGCGGTCGTGCTCCGCTCGTTCCGCCTGGGGGAGGCCGACCGCGTCCTGCACCTCTACACGCTCGACCGCGGCCGCGTCGGCGCGGTGGCGAAGGGCGTGCGCAAGACGAAGTCGCGCTTCGGCGGGCGACTCGAGCCGCTCAGCCACGTCGAGCTGCAACTCCACCAGGGCAGCGGCGAGCTGCAAACGGTCACGGGCGTCGAGCTGATGCGCTCGCACCGCGCCGCGCGCGAGCAGCCGTACCGCCTGAACGTCGGCCTCGTGGCCGCCGAGGCGATGCTGCGCCTCTTTCCCGAGCAGGAGGCAAACGACCGTGCGTTCCACGCGCTTGCGCGCTTCCTCGAGCTCCTCGACGAGGTCGAGCCCCAGGACGCGCGCCCGCAGGCGGACCCGCTCGTGCTCTCGTTCCAGCTGAAGCTGCTCTGGCTGTCGGGATACCTGCCGCACGTGACGAGCTGCGCCGAGTGCGGGGCGGAAACGGGCCTCGCCGGCTACTCGCCGCGTGCGGGCGGCGCCGTCTGCGGCGACTGCGGGACGGGCGCGCTCCCGCTCTCGCGCGACGGGCTGCTCGGAATCGAGGGCCTGCTCCAGCGCCCGCTCGCCGAGGCGCACGATGCCGGCCTCACGCCGCGCGGCGCCCGGGAGGCGCTCGGCGTGATCACGGCGTCGTACGAGTACCACGGCGGCTTCCGCTTACGGACACTGGCTTCCTGAACGAGAAGCGGGCCCGGCCAGGGGCCCGCTCTCTGTTCCAGGCGTGTCCACGGAGAAGGACACCAACAAGACGGCAGCGCAGTCCCGCGTCTTCCCTAGGATTGGGCGCCTTGGCCGCTCCGACCTTCCAGGACACGATTCGCGCGCTCGAGGGCTATTGGGCCGATTACGGCTGCGTGCTCATGCAGCCGTACCACACCGAGCTGGCGGCCGGCACCATGAATCCGGCCACCTTCCTGCGCAGCCTCGGCCCGAGCGAGTGGAAGACGGCGTACGTCGAGCCTGTGATCCGGCCGCTCGACGGACGCTACGGCGAGAACCCGTACCGCTTCCAGCACTACTTCCAGTACCAGGTCGTGCTGAAGCCGGCGCCAGCAAACGTGCTCGACCTCTACTGGGCCTCGCTCGCGGAGCTCGGAATCGACCTCGAGAAGCACGACATGCGCCTGGTCGAGGACGACTGGGAGCAGCCGACCCTCGGCGCGTGGGGGCTTGGCTGGGAGGTCTGGTGCGACGGGATGGAGATCACGCAGTGGACCTACTTCCAGCAACTAGGTGGTTTCGACGTCGAGCTGGTACCCGCCGAGATGACGTATGGGCTCGAGCGGCTGGCGATGTTCCTGCAGGGCAAGCGGACCGCGTTCGAGCTCGAATGGGCACCCGGGATCACCTGGGGCGACGTCTATCGGGAGGCGGAGCGGCAGTGGTCGCGGTACAACTTCGAAGAGGCGCCCGTTGAGATCCTGATGCGTCGCTTCGACGAGCACGAGGCGGAATGCCGGCACCTGCTCGAGGGCGGCTTGCCGATTCCGGCGTACGACCAGGTGCTCAAGTGCTCGCACACGTTCAACCTGCTCGACGCGCGTGGTGCGATCTCCGTGACCGAGCGTGCGGCGTACATCGGCCGGGTCAGGAGGCTCGCCCGCGGCGTCGCCGAGTCCTATCTCCGGGCGCAGGAGGAAGATGCCGTCGCTGCTGCTTGAGATCGGAGCCGAGGAGCTCCCCGCGGGCGCCTGCCGGGAGGCCGAGGCCCAGCTGCCAGAGCTCGCACGGGCCCACGTCGGGAAGGCTCCGTCGCAGCTCTTCGTGGGACCGCGCCGGCTCGGCTTTCTCATCGACGACCTGCCGGAGCGGACCGCTGAAGAGTGGGTCAAGGGGCCGCCGGAGAATCTGCGCGAGCGGGCGGCGGCCGGCTTCGCGAAGAAGCACGGCGTCTCCGCCGAGGAGCTCGAGGTGCGTGATGGCTTTCTCGGCGTCACGGTGCCCGGCCGCGATCTGCGAGAGGTCCTGCCCG
>JBJMJY010000116.1:0-17818 GCA_045806105.1 Gaiellaceae bacterium
AAAGACGGTCGCACGGGCAGAGCCCGCGCAACCTCCGGGGCGGCGTCGCAGGCGACGCCTCAGCACTTGGCTATGCCCCATCGGAACGTGTGGTCGCCCAACGTTGTGCGTAAAGACGGTCGCACGGGCAGAGCCCGCGCAACCTCCGGGGCGGCGTCGCAGGCGACGCCTCAGCACTTGGCTACGCCCCATCGCGGCCGAAGCTTAGCCCCGTTCGTGGAAGAGAAACAGCAGCGCGACGACGGCGAAGATCGCGGCCAGGACGAGCGGGAGCCAGCTGAGAAGGACGCCGAGGATCACGACGACCACGGCAAGTGCTTGCGACGCGCCGGCGATCCAGGCGACCTGGTAGACGGTGTCCGACTTTGCGTTGCGGCCCCACACGACGTACAGCGCGAGCACCGGGATGGCGATCCCGATCACCGTCCACTTCGTGAAATCCGGGGAGACCGCGACGATGATCCCCTCGAGAACCGCGATCCACAGCACGATGCGGATCCGGCGCCCGCGCAGCCAGCGGCCCCATCGAGTGGAGCCGTGCTCGATGGTGCTTCCGCGTTCCAGGGACTCGTTCGTGCCCATCGTGCTCAACCGTACCAAGTGGGAACCGTGATCCATGTGCGCCCGAGCCGGCGCAATTCGCGCTCCGCCGCCAGCGCCGGGTCGCGGTGCAGGAACAGCCCGTAGACGGTCGGTCCGGCGCCGCTGACGTCGGCGCGGAAAGCGCCCAGGCCGCGCATCGTCTCCGCGTGCGGCGACGACACGAGATCGTTGGGCGGCAGCGCCGCCAGGTCGCGCGGCCGCTTCGCGGCGGCGAGGGCATGGTCGAGCTGCGCACGGCGGTCGTCGAAGCCGTCGGCTCCGTCACCACCGTCGAAGGCGGCGTACACCTCGGCGGTGGAGCCCTTGCGCGTTTCCGGCGGCAGGAGCAGGACGACCCAGTAGTCCTGCGGCAGGTCGAGCGGCCGCAGCTCGGTGCCGGTGCCGGTACCGAACTGCGGCCCGTTGGTGAGAAAGAAAGGGACGTCGGCCCCCAGCGGCGCCGCCACCTCGTGCAGGCGCTGCTGCGCGAGCGGCTCGGGCAGGATCGCGTTGGCGAGGCGCAGCGCGGTCGCCGCGTCCGAGCTGCCGCCGCCGAGGCCGCCCGCGACGGGGATGCGCTTCCAGATGCGGGCAACCCAGCGCGGCTCCGTGCCCGCGGCCTCGGCGAGCCGCTCGAGCGCCGTGCGGACGAGCGTGTCCTGCGCGAAGCCCTCGACGCGCAGTCTCGGCGCGGGCTCGACCTGGACGCGGTCGGCGAGGTCGATCCGCTGCAGCACCGTCGCGACCTCGTGGTGCCCGTCGTCTCGCGCCGGCCCGACGACGAGCGCGAGGTTCAGCTTCGCCGTCGCGGGGGCGCGGTTCACGGCTCCAGCGCGCGCGTCAGCACCACGAACTCCGGCGGCGCGAGCTCCTCCGCGCGGGCGGAGATGTCGCGGCCAATCGCCGCGAGCGCGGCGGCGGCACGATCTCGGTCGGCCACGCCGGCCAGCTCGAGCGAGTTCGCGAGCCGTTTGCGCCTGTGCGCGAACGCGGCGACGACGACCCGCTTCACGCGCGCGAAGTCCGCGGGCAGCTCGCGGCGGCGGAACGCGACCAGCGCGGAGTCGACATTCGGCCGCGGGCGGAAGACGGTTCGCGAGACCGGGTGGAAGCCCGTCCGCTCGGCGGTCAGCTGGACGAGGACCGAGACGGCGCCGTACGCCTTCGTCGAGGGCTGCGCGAAGAACCGGTCGGCGACCTCGCGCTGGACCATTACCGTCCAGCGGGCGATGCTCGGAAGGCGGTCGAGGCTCTCGACGACGACCGGCGTCGCGACGTTGTACGGCAGGTTCGATACCAGCTTCGTCGGCTGTGGATCGAGCTCCGCCAGGTCGAGCTGCAGCGCGTCGCCGAGGTGGAGGTCGACGTTCGAACGGCCGCCGAGCGCCTCCCGGAGCTGCGGCTCGAGCGAGCGGTCGAGCTCAACCGCGTGCACCTTCGAGACGCGGTCCGCGAGGTAGGTGGTGAGGGCGCCGAGGCCGGGACCGATCTCGAGCACGACGTCGTCCGGCCCGAGCTCCGCGAGCCGCTCGATCACGCCGAGCAGGTTCTCGTCGACCAGGAAGTGCTGCCCGAGCTCCTTCTTCGCGGCGGGCCGGCTCACCGCAGGCCGAACGCGGCCGCTGCGTTCGCGTCGAGCTGCCGCGCGAGCTCGTCCTCCGGCTCACCGCGCGCGTTGGCGAGGACGGCGACCGTGTGGACGACGTTCGCAGGCTCGTTCGGCCGCCCCCGCCGAGGCTGAGGCGATAGGTAAGGACTGTCCGTCTCAGCGAGTAGGCGTTCGCGCGGGACGGCGCGCGCCGCCTCCCGCAGCTCCTCGGCCTTCGGGTACGTGACGTTGCCTGCGAACGAGACGTAGTAGCCGCGCTCGAGCGCGACCGGCAGCAGGTCTGGCGCCGAGAAGCAGTGCAGGACGACGGTGCCGTCGAAGCCGTTGAGCGCAGCGGCCGTCTCGTCGGAGGCCGCCCGTGTGTGAACGACCACGGCCTTACCCGCTTCCGCGGCGAGCTCGAGCTGCCGCTGGAAGAGCCCGAGCTGACGATCGCGCGGCGCGTAGTCGCGGTAGTGGTCGAGGCCCGTCTCCCCGACCGCGACCGCCCGCGGGTCCGCGACCAGCTCGCGCAGCTCTTCGAGTCCGTCGGCGTCGGGCTCCGCGGCCTGGTGCGGATGGATCCCAAGCGCCGCGAAGACGCCGTCGTGACGGTGTGCGATGGCGAGGGTCTCGCGGCAGGAGTCGAGGCCGGAGCCGATGGAGACGATGCGCTCGACACCCACGTCGCGCGCGCGCGCGACGAGATCGTCTGCCGGGTCCGCGCACGCGTCGAGGTGCGCGTGCGTGTCGATCACGCCGCGGCGGTGGGCTGGTCGACGCGCGGGAAGAGCGGGGCCGCCGCGGCGATGCCGTCCGTGGCCGGCGTGACGCCGTACGCGACGCCCTCCAAGCCGAGCTCGACCGGCTGTCGGAGCGCCTCCAGGATCCGCGGCGCCGTGGCCGGGAGGTATGCCGAGAGCGCAACCGTGACCGCTCGCACGCCGTCGGCGAGGTCGTACAGGACCGCGTCGAGCTCCTTGGCCTTTGCGTCGTCCTTCGCAAGCTGCCAGGGCGCTGTCGATTCGACGTGGCGGTTGAGCCACCGGACGACCTCCCAGACGTCCTCGAGCGCGCCCGTCAGGTCCCAGCCGTCGAACCGCTCCACGAGCTTGCGGCGCAGCGCGTCGAGCACATCCCCGAGCTCCTGGTTCGGCTGCACCGGCGCGATCCGGCCGTCGCGATACCGGGCGATCATCGCCGTCGTCCGCGAGACGAGGTTGCCGAGGTCGTTGGCGAGCTCTCGTTCGTAGCGCTCGTGCAGGCCCTCGAGCGACGTGTTCCCGTCCTGGCCGAACGAGACCGACCGCAGCGCCCAGAACCGGACCGCGTCCGCGCCGTAGACGTCCACGAGGTCGAGCGGGTCGACCGCGTTGCCGAGCGACTTCGAGATCTTCCGGTCTTCGAGCAGGAGCCAGCCGTGCACGAAGAGCTGGCGCGGGACCTCGTACCCCGCGGCGAGCAGGAGCGCCGGCCAGTACACGCAGTGGAAGCGCAGGATGTCCTTGCCGAGGAGGTGGCGCACCTCGGGCCAGAATCGCTCGCGCAGATCCTCGCCCTCCCGCGCGTACGTGAGCGCGCTGAGGTAGTTGATGAGCGCGTCTACCCAGACATACGTGACCTGCCCTTCGTCCCACGGGATCGGCACGCCCCACGGCTGGCCCGCGCGACTGACGCTGAAGTCCTCGAGCCCGCCCTCGATGAAGCTCCGCGCCTCGTTGTAGCGGTTGCGAGGAACCACGAAGTCCGGCCGCTCGTCGTAGAGCTCGAGCAGCCGGTCCTGATACGCCGAGAGCCGGAAGAAGTAGTTGGTCTCCTCGATTCGCTCCGGAGGGATGCCATGCTCGGGGCACAGGCCGTCGACGAGATCGCCCTCGTTCTTGAACTCCTCGCAGCCGACGCAGTACAGGCCGCTGTAGACGTCCTGGTAGATGTCGCCGTTGTCGTAGATGCGTTGCAGGAGCTCCTGCACGAAGCGGTGGTGGCCCTCGTCAGTCGTGCGGATGAAGAAGTCGTACTCCGCACCGACCCGCTCAGGCAGATCTCGCCATTGCTCGACGATCTCGTCGACGTACGCCTTCGGATCGAGCCCCTGCTCCTCGGCGACGCGGTAGACCTTCGACGCGTTCTCGTCCGTACCGGTAAGGAAGAACGTCTCGTCCCCGCGCTGGCGGTGGTGTCGGACGAGCACGTCGGCCGCGATCGTCGTGTACGCGTGGCCGATGTGCGGCGCAGCGTTCACGTAGTAGATCGGTGTGGTCAGGTAGTAGCGCATCGCCGTCAATGATACGAGCGGGCCTCTGCTGCCTCCGCGTGCGGCGCCGCCATGCCGCCGCGGCTGCTGCTGCCGCAACGACGGCCGCCAGCGCAGCGGCGAGCGCCGCCGGCGCGTGACCCGAGCCCGGCCGTTCGGGGGCGCTGACCGGGATCCGGTCCGGGCGCGGCAGCGCACGGCGCTCCGGCTTGACCGGCGCCGGCGGGACATGCACGACGCGCTGCACTCGTCGGCGCGTCCGAGGGACACGCGTCGAGGCGCTGCCCTTTGGAGCCCGCGGACGCAGCGCGCGCAGACGGGGATGTCGGTTCGGGACCGGCGTCCCGACAGCCGCCGGAGCCGTGACGTGCACGCCGGGCTCGAGCGGCGCCGCCGCCGGACGAGCCGCCGGCTGCTCCGGCGGGGCGACTCGCGGCCGCACCGGCTCCGGTCGTGGTCCAAGGGGTCGCGGCGCCTCGACGGGCGGCACAACCACGACCGGCGCGGGAGGCGGCGCAGGAACGGGCGCAGGGTTCGGCACCGGTTCCGGCGCCGGGGGCTCTCCCGGCACAGGCGGCTGCGCGGGCTGCGGTAGGAACAGCAGCGGGTCGAGGTAGCCCTGCGGGTCGGCTGCCCGGCGGATGCCGAGGTGGACGTACGGCACGGGGTGCTCGGGCACTCCGCTCGAGCCGGCGGAGCCGACCGGATCGCCCTCGCTCACGGCGGCGCCGCGCCGGACGGACAGCGAACCGAGGTGCAGCAGCGTCACGGAGTAGCCGTCCGGGGTCTCGATCGCGACCGTGCGCCCGCCCGTCGGCACGGTCCCGACGAACGAGACGACGCCGTCCGCCGGCGCGGCCACGCTCGCGCCCAGAGGCGCACCGATGTCGATGCCGCGATGGAGGCCGCCCGCGTACGGATCGGAGCCGAAGCTGAACCGCTGCAGGACCGGCCCTTGCACCGGCCAGGCCCAGCCGCTCGCGGTGGCAGGCGCGACCAGCGCAGCCGCCGCCGCGCACGCAGCGACCCTGAGGAGTGAGCCGATCTGTTGCCAGTCTTGCAAACCGCCACGACAGTAACAAGCGGGCACATCCGTTGTCAAATCTGATTACAGCGACGTCCGGTAGAGCCGGTTCCGCGGCACTCCCGTCAGCCTCGAGACGAGCTCGGCAGCCTGCCGCCGTGCCACTCCGGCGTCGACGAGCTCCGCGACCGCCGCCGCAGCTCCGCCCTCGTCGGGAGCGGCCTCCGCCCCGCCGAGCACCAGCGTGACCTCGCCTCGCACCGCCTCCGGAAACCGCTCCGCGAGCTCGGCGACCGTCCCGCGCGCCACCTCCTCGAACCGCTTCGTCAGCTCGCGGCACACCGCAGCGGGCCGGTCAGGGACCTCGCGCGCGAGAACCCGTAGGGATCGCGGCAGCCGCTGCGGCGACTCGAACGCGACGACCGCCCACGGCCACCGCGCGAGCTCCGAGCCCAGCCGCTGCAGCGCCCGCTCGCCGCGGGGCAGGTAGCCGAGGAACTGGTAGCGGTCGCCGACGAGGCCGCTCGCCACGAGCGCGGTCTCAACCGCAGACGGCCCCGGCAGCACCGTCACGGCGACCTCCGCGTCGAGCGCCGCCCGAACCAGACGCGCCCCGGGGTCGTTGATACCCGGCATGCCGGCGTCGCTGACAAGCGCGACCCGCTCGCCCGCCTGGAGGCGCGGCAGGAGCTCAGTCGTCCGCTTCGCCTCGTTGTGCTCGTGGTACGAGAGCAGCCGCGCCGAGATGCCGTGCCGCTCCAGCAGCGCCCGCGTGTGCCGCGTGTCCTCGGCGAGCACAAGGTCGGCCTCGGCGAGCTCGCGCAGCACGCGCAGCGTGACGTCCTCGAGGTTCCCGATCGGCGTCGCGCAGACCGCGAGCGGCACTACGACTCCGCGGCGAGCGCCTCGAACGCGATCAGCCCCGCGCCGATCACGCCCGCGTCGGCGCCGAGCTGCGCCTCGACGATCCGCAGGGTGTCGCGGCCCGGAGGGAGCGCGTCCTGGGCGATCACCTCTCGAGCCGAACCGAGCAGGAACTCGCCGGCGGCCTCGCCGAAGCCGCCGCCGATCACGATCAGCTCGGGCTCGAGCGCATTGACGAAGGTCGCGATCGCGGCGCCCAGGTACCGGCCGATACCGGCGAGGAGCTCGAGCGCCTCCGCCTCGCCCTCCCGCGCCCGGCGCACGAGGTCGTGCGCGTTCGACTCGGGGCCGATCCGGTCGCGCGCGAGGGCGTCGGCCGCGAGCCCTGTCGCGAACGACTCGAGATGCCCGCGCCCGCCGCAGCGGCACGGAGGCCCGTCGACCTCGACGACGATGTGGCCGAGCTCCGCGCCACTGCCCGTCGCGCCCCGGTACGGGACACCGCCGAGGATCAGGCCACCGCCCACCCCGGTCCCCAGCGTCAGCATCACGATGTGGTTCGCCCCTCGAGCCGCCCCGGTGTGCCACTCGGCGATGGCGGCCGCGTTCCCGTCGTTGTCGATCGCCACCGGCAGGCCGTGCCGCTTCCGCATCCGGTCGCGGAAGTCGACATCCACGAGCGGCACGTTGACCGAGGCCACGGCTCGGCCGCGCCGCTGGTCGATCCGCGACGGGATGCCGAACCCCAGCGCCGCGATGTCCGCCTCTGCCCGCAGCTCCTCCACCAGCGCGTCGAGCTGCGCGAGCAACGCGTCCTCCGACGCAACCGTGGTGTGCTGCTCCAGCCGCGCCGCGATCGAGCCTTCGTCCGTGACGATCCCGGCGGCGACCTTTGTTCCGCCGAGGTCGACCCCGATGGCCCGAGTCGTGGCGCGCTGCGGTTCGAGCGTAGTCATCGTGGGGACGGTGGCTGTCGGCCTCGCGCTATCGCAGGACGCGTACGGCTGGGTGGGTACCATACGCCGCCGGATGGCGGCCCCCGGAGAGAAGCCGTATCGCCTCTACCGCGGCGGACGAACCAAGGGGCGCGTCCCCACCGCCGGCCGGCCGGAGAAGGCGCGGCCCCGGGAGCAGACGGAGCGCGACGGGCGGAGCCGCTACCGCGGGCCCGGCCCGAAGCCGACGGCGCGCCGGCCACGGCAGATCCGCTGGGGCCGCGAGCTGACGATCGCACTCGTCCTAATCGTCCTCTTCTTCGTCGCCTGGGCCGCGATCGGCTACCTCGTCTTCCGCGGCGGCGTCAAGGATGCGAACAAACGGCTGCCGCAGGCGGCGCGGAGCGCGCTCGCGCCGGACAGGGGAAGCATGCTCTCGAACTCCAGCGCGATCCTGCTCCTCGGAACCGATCACTCGCTCGCCGCCTCGCGCGCCGGCGACCGCCACTCCGACTCGATCACGATCCTCCGGACCGACCCAGATCACGGCCGCCTCTACTACCTCTCCATCCCGCGCGACCTGCGCACCGAGATTCCCGGCTACGGCGCGACCAAGATCAACACCGCCTACCAGGTCGGCGGCCCGCGACTCGCGATCCAGGCCGTCGAGAACGCGACGGGCCACGCGATCCCGATCAACCACGTCGTGCTCGTCAACTTCGGCGAGTTCCGCGAGCTGATCGACGCGGTCGGCGGGATCGAGATCGTCGTCCCCGAGCGGATCCAGTCGAAGTTCGACTGCCCGTACGGCACCGAGGCCCGCTGCGCCCGCTGGCCCGGTTGGCGGTTCCAGCCCGGCAAGCAGCACATGAACGGGCAGCGGGCGCTCATCTATTCGCGCGTGCGCAAGAACCTGCTCGACCCCGCTGAGAGCGACATCACGCGCGGCGAGCGGAACCAGCAGGTGTTGCAGGCGTTGATGAGCAAGCTCGCGAGCTTCAACACCTTCATGCGGCTGCCGCTGATCGGTGGCGACGTGATGAAGCCGCTCGCGACCGACCTCTCGGCAAACGACTTCGGGGCGCTCGGCTGGGCGAAGTTCCGCTCCGGCCGGACGGTTCACTGCCGGCTCGGCGGCACCTCGACCGGCGGCGACATCACGCCGAGCGAGGACAACGCCAAGGTGATCCTGATGGTGCTCGGAAAGTCCGCCGTCCAGCCGCCGGGGCCGACCGGCGACACGTACCCGCCCGGCTGCCTGCTCGGTACGCCGAGGGCCGGGCGCTAGGCCTCCGCGGCCTTCTTCTCTTCCTTCTTCTTCGGCTCGCCGCCGCCCTCTGCGCCGGCGCCGTCCTGCGACGGCTCCTTCTTGCGCGAGCCGCGGCCGTAGTCGGTCGTGTAGAAGCCGGAGCCCTTGAAATGCACCGCCACCGGGTAGAGGACGCGCTCGACCGGCCCCTCGCCGCACACCTCGCACCCCTCGGGCGGCGGGTCGCCGATCCGCTGGAGCAACTCGAAGACGTGCCCGTTCGGGCAGCGGTACTCGTAAATGGGCATAAGTTGGCGAAGCTTAGCGAGGTGACCCTACGACGCCCGCTCTCGCTCCAGCGTCTCGCGATAGCACGGCGCGTCCTCGAAAGCCGCGAGACCGGGCTGTGCCGGGCGCGGCCGCGGGCGCTTGCGGCGCACGGCGGCGAGAACGGCGGAGGCGCCGACCAGGCCGCCGATCACGAACGAGCGGATTCGATTCGTCTCGCGGTCCACGGCTCGATTGTACGGTTGCCGTCGTGATCTGCACCCTCGGCGACGTGCTGCTCGACGTGGTCGTCCGGACGCCCGCCGCCCTTGCCCCGGGCGCGGACACGCCGGTGGAGACGCGGCTCGCGACCGGCGGCCAGGCGGCGAACGTGGCGGCGTGGGTCGTCGAGCTCGGCGGCACGGCGCGCTGCATCGCGAAGGGGGCGGACGACGCCGCCGGGGCCCTGGCGCGGTCGCTGCTGGAGGCGCGGGGCGTTGAGATCGACGGCCCTCGGGTGGAGGGCGCGACGGGGGTCGTCGTCGCGCTCGTCGCCGAGGACGGCGAGCGGACGATGGCGACCGACCGCGGCGTCTCCACGGAGCTGCGGGCGGACGAGCTCGACCCACGCTGGCTCGAGGGCTGCGACTGGCTCCACCTCTCGGGCTACGCACTGCTCGCGGAGCCGATTGCGGAGGCTGCCCTGGCGGCGGCGCGGCTGGCGCGGGCGCGTGCTGCCCGGGTCGCGGTCGATCTTTCGTCCTGGAGTGCGATCCGCGCGTACGGCGCCGATCGCTTCCGCGCGAACCTGGACGCCGTCGCGCCGGACGTCGTCTTCGCCAACGAGCCCGAGTGGGAGATGGTCGGCGGCGCCTACGCACTCGCGGAGACGGCGGTCGTGAAGCGGGGCTCGCGCGGGGTCGAGGTGCGCACCGCGGCGGGCGTCGAGGAGCACGAGCCGCCCGGGGCCGAAGTGGTCGACACGACGGGGGCAGGCGACGCGCTCGCCGCGGGCTTCCTCGTCGGCGGGATCGAGCTGGGGCTCGA
This sequence comes from Gaiellaceae bacterium, assembly GCA_045806105.1. GTDB lineage: Bacteria > Actinomycetota > Thermoleophilia > Gaiellales > Gaiellaceae > AC-32. The sequence goes on from JBJMJY010000116.1 coordinate 9,811, forward strand.
GGCCGCGGCGCATTGCGTCGGGCAGCTCGGAGCGGTGCCTTCGTGACGGAAGTGCTCCGGATCGCGCCGGAAGTGCGACAAGCGCTCCACGACGGCGGCGCGGTGGTCGCGCTCGAGACCACGCTCGTCGCACACGGTTTCCCGCCCGGGGTGGGGGTGGAGGTGGGACGGGCCGCGGAGGCGGCGGTCAGGTCCGAAGGGGCCGTGGCCGCAACGGTCGGCGTGCTCGACGGCGCGGTCGTCGTCGGGCTCGATTCCGAAGCGCTCGCCCGCTTCGGCGAGGCCGGCACGGACACGCGCAAAGCAGGCCCGCGCGACCTCGGCGCCTGCGCCGCGAGCGGCGAGCTCGGCGCGACCACCGTCGGCGGGACCCTCGCGGCCGCGCGGCTCGCGGGGATCCGCTTCATGGGCACCGGCGGGATCGGGGGCGTGCACCGCGGCTACGCGGAGCGGCCCGACGTCTCCGCCGACCTGGCGCAACTCGCCCGCTCGCCGGTGCTCGTCGTCTCCTCCGGGATCAAGTCGCTGCTCGACGTCCCCGCGACGGCCGAGCTCCTGGAGACGCTCGGCATACCCGTCCTCGGCTACCGCACCGGTGAGCTGCCGCTCTTCTACAGCGCCGGCGGCGGGCCGCCAGTGTCCGCGCGCGTCGAGTCGCCGGAGGACGCCGCGCGGGCGGCGCAGGCCCACTGGGAGCTCGGCGGCGCCGCACTCCTGCTCGCCCGCGACCCCGATGCCGGCATCGACGTCGAGCCGCTCATCCAGGACGCGCTCGCCTCGGCGACGGCGCAAGGCGTCACCGGCCAGGCCGTCACGCCCTTCGTGCTCTCGTTCCTCCACGAGCGCAGCGGCGGCCGCACCCTGAAGGTGAACCGCGAGCTGATCGTCGCGAATGCGCGCCTCGCGGCGCAGACTGCGGTCGCGGCTACTCGCTGCTGAAGGACGAGAGGAACTCGTCGACCGAGAGCGCCGTCAGCGTCTGCAGCTTGGCGCTGCCGCGCGCGCCGAGCGCCACGGACACGCGCGCGATCGTCTCCGTGTCGGGCGCCTCGACCACGTTGACGAAGTCGAACGGGCCAAGCGTCGCCCACTGGTGCACGACCTTCGCGCCGAGCTCCTCGACGTCACGGTTGACCTCCCGTAGCCGGTCGGGGTTCGCCTTCAGCGTCTGGACGCCCTGCGCGGTCAGGCTCGTCAGCATGATGTAGGTCGGCATCGCGGCTCCTCCTCGTTCGCGGACGGCCCGACTCTACTCGGGCCGCCTGGTCGAAGTAGAGGAGGCTCGCACCGAGCACGACGACCGGCCAGAACGCGCCCTCGGCGACCGGCCGCGCGATGTCTGCCGCCTGGCCGCTGCCGGCGTTGAGCGCGAGGGCGAGCACGCGCGTGCTGAGGTAGAACGAGATCCCGAGCGCCGCCATCCCGCCGAGCGAGTGGATGTAGTCGACGCGGCCCAGCTGCAGCCCGCGCTTCAGCGAGGCGAGGATTCCGGTGCCCTCGATCACCGCCGCCGGCACTGCGAGACCGAAGAGCGCCAGCCAGGCGATTCCCGGCAGGACGTACCCGAGCACCAGCACCGGGAACGGCAGGAAGACGATCAGGCCGGCCACGAACGCGACCTGCAGTCGCCGGCGCGGCACCGGCCGCGCCGCCGCGATCGCCGAGGCGCCGACGTACGTCAGCGTGACGAGCACCGAGCCCACCGTGACGCTGACGACCAATGCCGTGTGGCCGTGAAGCCCGCTCGTGAGGGCCCCGAACAGGGCGATCGGGACGCCCAGCGCGAGGGAGGGCCAGAAGCGCCGGCCGTAGAGCCGGATCGCTTCGGCGATCAGCTGCCCGATCGGCCGCGTCTCCGGCGGCAGCGGGGGCGGCAGCGGCTCCTTCGGTCGCCCCTCGCGCGCCATCAGGCGGCGGCCGGCTCGGCGGCGCCGGCCTTCGCGAAGACCAGCCCGCCGTCACCGGCGTCCACACGGACGACGTCGCCCTCGGCGAACTCGCCCTCGAGCAGGCGCAGCGCGAGCGGGTTCTCGAGCAGCCGCTGGATAGCGCGCTTCAAGGGACGGGCGCCGTACGTCGGGTCCCACCCGGCCTCCGCCAGCGCCTCGCGGGCCGCGTCGGTCAGCTCGAGCCGCAGGCCGCGCTCGGCGAGTCGCGCCTCGACGCGCCGCAGCTGCAGGCCGACGATGTCGGCGATCTGCTCCTTCGAGAGTGGGTGGAACTCGACGATCTCGTCGATCCGGTTCAGGAACTCGGGGCGGAAGTGCTCGCGCATCGCCTCGGCCGAGCGCACGTTCGAGGTCATGATCAGCACGGTGTTGCGGAAGTCGACCGTCCGGCCCCGGCCGTCGGTCAGGCGGCCGTCGTCGAGGATCTGCAGCAGCACGTTGAAGACGTCCGGATGCGCCTTCTCGATCTCGTCGAGCAGGACAACCGAGTACGGCCGGCGGCGCACCGCCTCGGTCAGCTGCCCGCCCTCGTCGTAGCCGACGTAGCCGGGTGGCGCGCCGACGAGGCGCGAGACGCTGTGCTTCTCCATGTACTCGCTCATGTCGAGCCGCACCATCGCGCGCTCGTCGTCGAACATGAACTCCGCGAGCGCGCGGGCGAGCTCCGTCTTGCCGACGCCGGTCGGGCCGAGGAAGACGAACGAGCCGATCGGCCGGTTCGGGTCCTGCAGGCCCGAGCGGGCGCGGCGCAGCGCGTTGGCGACGGCCCCGACGGCCTCGTCCTGGCCGACCACCCGCTCGTGCAGCCGCTCCTCCATGTGGATCAGCTTCTCGGTCTCGCCCTCGAGGAGCCTCTCGACGGGAATCCCCGTCCAGCGCGCGACGACGGCGGCGACATCGTCCTCGTCGACCTCCTCCTTCACCATCGGCTCCGAGTCGGGCACGGCGTCTTCGCGCTCCTCGAACTCCTTCTCGAGCGCAGGCAGCTCGCCGTAGCGGATCTCGGCGACCCGCTGCAGGTCGCCGTTGCGCTCCGCACGCTCGGCCTCCATCCGCAGCTCGTCGATGCCGCGCGTGATCTCCTTGACGCGCTCGAGCTGCTCCTTTTCGCGTGACCAGCGCGCGGCCAGCTCGTTGCGGCGCTCCTGCGCCTCGGCGAGATCGCGCTCGAGCGGCTCGCGCACTTCCTTCGACTCCTTGCCCATCGCCGCGAGCTCGATCTCGAGCTGGCGGACGCGCCGCTCCGCCTCGTCGAGCTCGAGCGGCGACGAGTCGATCTCCATCCGCAGCCGCGACGCCGACTCGTCGACGAGGTCGATCGCCTTGTCGGGCAGGAAGCGGTCGGCGATGTATCGGTCGGAGAGGACCGCGGCCGCGACGAGCGCCGCGTCGCGGATGCGCACTCCGTGGTGCGCCTCGTAGCGCTCCTTCAGCCCGCGGAGGATCGCGATCGTGTCCGCGACCGACGGCTCGCCCACGTACACCGGCTGGAACCGCCGCTCCAGCGCGGCGTCCTTTTCGATGTGCTTCCGGTACTCGTCGAGCGTCGTCGCGCCGATCGCGCGCAGCTCGCCGCGCGCCAGCATCGGCTTGAGCATGTTCGCCGCGTCGACGGCTCCCTCGGCCGCGCCGGCGCCGACGATCGTGTGCAGCTCGTCGATGAAGAGGATCAGCTCGCCGGCCGCGTTCTGCACCTCGGTGAGCACCGCCTTCAGCCGCTCCTCGAACTCGCCGCGGTACTTCGAGCCGGCGAGCATCGCGCCGATGTCGAGCGCCCAGACGCGCTTGCCCTTCAGGCCCTCGGGCACGTCGCCGGCGACGATGCGCTGGGCGAGGCCTTCGACGATCGCCGTCTTGCCGACGCCCGGGTCGCCGATCAGGACTGGGTTGTTTTTGGTTCGGCGGCTCAGGACCTGGATCACGCGCCGGATCTCCTCGTCGCGCCCGATGACCGGGTCGAGCTTGCCGCTCTCGGCGAGCTCGGTCAGGTCGCGGCCGAACTTCTCCAGCGCCTGGTAGGTGCCCTCGGGATCCTGGCTGGTGACGCGCTGGCCGCCGCGGACGTGCTTGATCTTCGCCTCCAGCTGGTCGCGCGGGACGACGTCGAGCGCGAGCATTAGGTGCTCGGTCGAGACGTACTCGTCCTCCATGCGCCGTGCCTCGTCGAATGCCTGGTCGAGCAGGCGCGAGACCGCGGCGCTAACGCCCGGCTGCTGCTGCGCGCCCTGCGTCGACGGCTTCCCGCGCAGCGCGGCCTCGGCCTGCGCGCGCAGCGTCGCCGCGTCGGGGACGAGCTGCTGCGGCAGCTCCTGGTCGAGCAGCGCGAGCGTCAGGTGCTCGGGGTAGAGCTCCGGGTTGCCCATGCGGCGCGCCAGCTCCTGGGCGGCGGCGACCGCCTCCTGCGACTTGAGCGTGAGCTTGTTGAAGTCCATCTACGTGTCTCCTTAGGCCAGGCCCGGGGTCAGATCCCGGCCATGGCCGTTTTGATCAGGTGCAGGCTTGGCTCCGCGGCATCCGCTGCGCGCAGGCTGAAGAGGCGTGTCCGTTGCGGACACGGCCGGGGTCAGACCCCGGACGTGGGCGAAACGGACAGTGGTCACCGCGCCTGGCTCCTGGTCGGGGCGGGGCGCGGTGGCTCGTAGACGACGAGCTCGCGGCGGTACTGGCGGTGGACCTGCGCGATCGCCTCCCGCATCTCGCGCTCGAGCCGCTCCATCCGCGACTGCATGCGCTGGAGCTGCTCCTCGAGGTCGAGCACGGCCTCGACGCCGGCGAGGTTGAGCCCGAGCCGCGTCGTCAGCGTCTGGATCAGGCGCAGCCGCTCGAGGTCGGCCTCCGAGTAAAGGCGGGTGTTGCCGGCGGTGCGCTTCGGGCGGACGAGGCCCTTTTGCTCGTACATCCGCAGCGTCTGCGGGTGCATGCCGACGAGCTCGGCGGCGACGGAGATCATGTAGCGCGGACGGTCGTCCATCAGCTCGCCTCCTGATGTCGCTGAAGACGTCGATAGAGCTCAACTACCGCGACCGCGCCGAACAGAACGGCAGACCCCAGCCGGCCGATCCCGAGGCGGAAGCCGATCTCGAGCACTCCGAGGATGACCGCGAGGGCGAGAGCTGCTCGGAGGAGCTCCTTGGTGTTGAACGCCTGTCTCGGGCGCGCCATCACCCTCGCGCCTTCTGCAGCTCCTCGAGCAGCTCGCGCTGCTTCTTGGTCAGCTTCTTCGGCACGGTCAGCTTCACGCGCGCGAGGACGTCGCCGCGGCCGGAGCCCTTCAGCTTCGGCGCGCCCTTGCCCTTCACGCGCAGCAGCGTCCCGTCGGTGGTGCCGGGCTTGACCTTCACCGTGACCGTGCCGTCCGGCGTCGGCACCTCGACCTGCGCGCCGAGCGTGGCCTCGGGGTACGTGACCGGCACGTCGACCACGAGGTCGTCGCCGCGGCGGGTGAAGACCTTCGACGGCTCGACGCGCGTGACCACGTAGAGGTCACCGGCCTCGGCGCCGCCGTAGCCGGCCTCGCCCTTGCCGCGCAGCCTGATCCTCGAGCCGTCCTTGACTCCGGCCGGGATCTTGACCGTGTAGCGCTTCGTCCGCCGCTCGCGGCCGGTGCCGCGGCAGGTCGGGCAGGGATCCTCGATCACGGTGCCGTTCCCACGGCAGCGCGGGCACGGTTGTGAGAGCGCGAACAGGCCCTGGCTCTCGGCCTTGACGCCGCGCCCCTTGCACTCCGGGCAGAGAACCGCCGCCGTGCCCCGCTTTGCACCCGAGCCGCCGCACTCCCGGCAGGCGGTCTCGAGCTGGACGGGAATCGTCGTCTCGACGCCCTTCAGCGAGTCCTCGAACGAGAGCCGCACCTCGACCTCGAGGTCGCTCCCGCGCTGCCCACGCTGCTGCTGCCCGCGGCCGCGGCCGCCGAACAGGCCGCCGAAGATGTCGCCGAGATCGCCCAGGTCGGCGAAGTCGAAGCCCTCGAAGTTGACGCCGCCGGGACCGAAGCCGGCGCGCCCGTTCTGGGAGCCGAAGCGGTCGTACTGCTTCCGCTTCTCGGGGTCGGAGAGCACGTCGTAGGCGTGCTGCACCTCCTTGAAGCGCTCCTCGGCCGAGGCGTCGCCCGGATTCGCGTCCGGGTGGTACTTGCGCGCGAGCTTGCGGTACGCCTTCTTGATCTCCTCGGCGCTCGCACCCTTGGCGATGCCGAGGGTCTCGTACAGGTCCTTAACGGCCGCCATCGTCCTCCTGGGCCTCGGGCGGCGGCGCGGCGGCCACCACGACGCGCGCCGGCCGCACCACGCGGTCGCCGAGCGTGTAGCCCTTCTGGACGACCTCGATAACCGAGCCCTCCTCCGCCTCCGAGGGCTGCGAGAGCAGCGCCTCGTGGACGTGCGGGTCGAAGTGGCCGTTCGTCTCGATCTCGGTGAGCCCCTCTCGGTCGAGCGCCGCCTTGAGCTCTTGGTGCACGAGGCGCACGCCCTCCTCGAGCTTGGCCTCCTGGTGCTCCTCCGCCGCCGCCAGCGCACGCTCGAGGTCGTCGAGCACCGGCAGCAGTTCCTTCACGAGCCGTTCGTGGGCCCGCGCGACCAGGCTCTCCTGGTCGCGCGCGACCCGCTTGCGGTAGTTCTCGAACTCGGCCGCGACCCGCTTGAGGTCGTTCAGGTGCTCGTCACGCTCGGCCTCGAGCGCCGCGACCTGCTCCTCGAGCGTCGGCTCAGCCTGTGCCCGCTCCTCGGTCACGAGGTCTTGGCCTCCTCGTCGACGACCTCGGCGTCCTCGATCACCTCGTCGTCGGAGTCGGTCGACTCACCGTTGCCGGTCGCCTGCGCCTGCTGCGCCGACGCCTGTGCGTAGACCGCCTCGGCGAGCTTCTGCGACGCCTCCTGGAGCGCCTCGCTCTTCGCCCGGATCTCCGCGAGGTCGTCGCCCTCGAGCGCCTGCTTCAGCTCCATCACGCGACCCTCGATCGTCGAGGCCTCGCCCTCGTCGAGCTTGTCGCGGTGATCCTTGAGGCTCTTGTCGGTCGCGTACGCGAGCGACTCGGCCTGGTTCTTCGCGTCGGCCAGCTCGCGCAGGCGGTGCGCCTCCTCGGCGTGCGCCTCCGCCTCGGAGATCATCTGGTCGACCTCCTCCGGCTTCAGGCCCGAGCCGCCCTCGATCTTGATCTGCTGCTCGTTCCCGGTGCCGAGGTCCTTGGCCGAGACGTTGATGATCCCGTTCGCGTCGATGTCGAACGAGACCTCGATCTGCGGCATCCCGCGCGGCGCCGGGGGGATCCCGACGAGCTGGAACTTGCCGAGCGTCTTGTTGAACGAGGCCATCTCGGACTCGCCCTGCAGGACGTGGATCTCGACGGACGGCTGGTTGTCCTCCGCCGTCGAGAACGTCTCCGCCTTGCGGGTCGGGATCGTCGTGTTCCGCTCGATCAGCTTCGTCATCACGCCACCGAGGGTCTCGATGCCGAGTGACAGCGGCGTCACGTCCAGGAGCAGGACGTCCTTGACGTCACCGGCCAGGACGCCGGCCTGGATCGCGGCACCGATCGCCACGACCTCATCCGGGTTGACGCCCTTGTGCGGCTCCTTCCCGTCGAACATCTTCTTGACCGCCTCGACGACGGCCGGCATGCGGGTCATCCCGCCGACGAGGATCACCTCGTCGATGTCGCCGGGCTTCAGCCCGGAGTCCTTGAGCGCGGCCTTGACCGGGCCCTCGGTCTTCGCGACGAGGTCGGCGACGAGGTCCTCGAGCTTGGCTCGGGACAGCGAGACGACGAGGTGCTTCGGCCCCGAGGCATCAGCTGTGATGTACGGAAGGTTGATCTCGGTGGTCGACGTCGACGACAGCTCGATCTTCGCCTTCTCGGCTGCTTCCTTGAGCCGCTGCAGGGCCTGCTGGTCCTTCGAGAGGTCGATGCCCTGGTCCTTCTTGAACTCGGCCAGCAGCCAGTCGATGACGCGCTGGTCGAAGTCGTCGCCGCCCAGGTGGGTGTCGCCGTTGGTCGCCTTGACCTCGAAGACGCCTTCGCCCAGCTCGAGGATCGAGATGTCGAAGGTGCCGCCACCGAGGTC
>JBJMJY010000117.1:0-45887 GCA_045806105.1 Gaiellaceae bacterium
GGGCTCGGCCTTGCGGCGCGCGCTGGCCGTCGGGTTGACGAGGTAGCCGACACCGCCTACGTCGATCACGACGCCGCTTACCGAGCGCGCGACCACCTCCCCGCGAAGCCGCGAGATCATGCGGTCAGGTTAGGCGCAAGGTCGGACGATCCTGCCGCGGCCTGCTCCGGACGTGTCCGGGGTCTGACCCCGGCGTGCCCGGACGGTCCAACGCGTCCCGCCGCAACGCCGCTCGCCGCCGGTAGCTGTCGTCCCAAGCCCTGGCCAGGGTCTGACCCCGGACATGTGCCGACGCGGCCGCGAGAGGTCTTGCGGCGGGTGGAGGAAGCTAGGCGATCTTGAGCAGCGGCGGCGCCAGCGCGTGGCAGATCGCCACGGCCAGGGCGTCGGCGGCGTGGTGCGGCGTCGGCGGCTCCTTCAGGCCGAGGATCGCCATCACCATCCGCTGGACCTGCGCCTTCTCGGCGCGGCCGTAACCGCAGACCGTCTGCTTCACGCGCGCGGGCGCGTACTCGGCGCACTCGACCCCGGCGTCAGCGGCCGCGACCATGACGGCGCCGCGTGCCTGGCCGACGGAGAGCGCGGTGCGGGCGTCGGCGCCGACGAACGACTCCTCGAGCACGACGGCGTCCGGCGCAAACTCCGCTACGAGCTCCTGTACGCCGTCGAAGATCGTCTTGAGGCGCAGCTCGGGGCGGCGACCCGCCGGGGTGCGCCAGCAGTCCCACTCCACCACCCGGAGGCGGCCTCCTCTTTCGTGGACGATTCCCCATCCGCAAGCGGCAGTGCCCGGGTCGATACCCAGAACTTTCACGCTGTGACTTTAGGGACCAGGCCGGACGTTCCTGCCGCGGCTTCGCCCTTTCCTGGGTCAGCTCGCGACGGCTTCCAAGAGGCTCTCGGGAATGTCGAAGTTGGCGTAGACCTCGTTGACGTCGTCGAGCTCCTCGAGCGCGTCGATCAGCCGCAGCGTCTTCCGGGCAGCGGCTTCCTCGCCCAGCTCGACCGTGGTCTTCGGCGCCATCGTCGTCTCGGCCGATTCGATCCCGATTCCCGCCTGCTCGAGGGCCTCGCGGACCGAGCTGAGCGCCTCCGGCGAGGTCGTGACCTGGAAGCTCGAGCCGTCCTGGGCGACGTCGTCTGCGCCACCTTCGGCGGCGGCCAGCATGACGCTGTCCTCGTCGGCGCGGTCGGCGTCGACGATGATGATCCCGCGGCGCTCGAAGAGCCAACCGACGGCGCCTGTCGTCCCGAGGTTGCCCTCGTTCTTCGTGAACACGTGGCGGATGTCCGACGCCGTCCGGTTCCGGTTGTCAGTCAGCGCCTCGACGATGATCGCGACGCCGTTCGGGCCATAACCCTCGTAGACGACCTGCTCGAACGCCTCGCTGTCGGTGCCGGCGCCGGATCCCCGGGCCACGGCCCGCTCGATGTTGTCCTTCGGCATCGAGTAAGAGCGCGCCTTCTCGATCGCGTTCTGGAGCGCGAGGTTGTTGGCGGGGTCCGGCCCGCCCTCGCGCGCGGCGACGATGATCGCGCGCGCGAGCTTCGAGAACAGCTTGCCGCGCTTGGCGTCCGCCGCGCCCTTCTTGTGCTTGATCGAGCTCCACTTGCTATGCCCGGACATTCGCCCCCTCCCGTACGAGGTCGAGGAACCGCTCGTGCACGCGCGTGTCGTCGGTGAGCTCCGGGTGGAACGACGCGACGAGCACGCGGCCGTCGCGCAGCAGCACGGGCTCGCCGCCGAGCTCGGCCAGCACGTCGACGTCCGGCCCTGCTTCCGCGACGCGCGGCGCGCGGATAAAGACCCCGCGCAGCGGCCGCTCGTCGCCGGCGAGCTCGAGGTCGGCCTCGAAGCTCGCGACCTGCCGGCCGTAGGCATTGCGCGCGACCTCGAGGTCGGCCACTCCGAGGTGGTTGCGGTCGAGCAGGATCATCCCGGCGCAGGTGCCGAACACCGGCCGCGAGAACTCGCGGATCGCGTCCTCGAGGCCGTAGAGCCGCACCAGGCGCATGATCGCCGTGGACTCGCCGCCCGGGATGATCAGGCCATCGAGGCCGTCGAGCTGCTCGGGCCTGCGCACCTCGACTGGCTCCGCACCGAGCCGCCGCAGCACGGCCGCGTGCTCGCGGAAGTTCCCCTGCACCGCCAGGACGCCGATTCTCATGTCGAAAAGTCTAGTGCGGCGCTAGAGGAGCTCCGCGCCCGGAACGGCCTCGCGGCGGCGGCGGGCAAGGACGAGCGCGATGAGCAGGAACAGCCAGCCGGTGAGGGCGAACACGAGCGCCGCGGCCCACGGGTGGTCGGCGGGGTTCGTCGCCGTCTCGTCGAATGCCGCTGCAAGCAGGAACGGGAAGAGATAGAACGCCGTGAATGAGAGCGCGAGCACGTCCTCCGACCACTTCGCGGCGAAGTGCCCCGCTGTCTGGAGGATGCCCCACGCGCCGAGGACAACCCAGCTCGAGCGCATCAGCCGGTCGCCCAGCGTGACGTAGACGAGGCCGGCTATCGCGACCAGGATCCAGTCCCAGTCGCCGTCATGGAAGAACCAGAGGAGCCCGCCGCCGATCGCCAGGCCGGCCGCAACGTGCAGCCAGAAGCCGTAGGGCCGTGCGTCCGCGAAGTCGACCACGACCGCGGTCACTAGCAGGGCGAGCCCGATCACCAGCGTGAGGACGGCCGACCAGTCGCCCCCGTTCGAGAGCAGGTCGGTGAGGAAGAACCACGACCCGGCCGCGACGACGAGCACGAGGAGCGGGAACTCGAACACGCGGAGCGCGACGGCGGCCGCGAGGACGACGGCAAGCTCCAGGAAGAGCAGCGAGACCCGGAATCCGTCGAAAGCGGACTCGTCGACCGGCGCGAGCCAGCCGAACCAGTCGAGCAGCGCACCCAGCACCACCACGAACGACACGACCGAGCTCAGCGCAAGCAGCCCGGCCGTCACACGATGCGCGCTGCCGCGCGCAAGGAGCGCGAGCGCCGTCACGACGAGGAAGACGAGCAGGGCCCACGCGACGAGACCGCCCGAGCCGTGCTGGTCGGCCTCTGCGTTCAGCAGCGACGCGACCGCACCGAGAATCGTCAGGCCCCCGAGGTAGGCGAGGAACGACGCGCTCGACCACGGGACGCGGATTGCCTTCACCGCCCAGACCCTGACCGGTGCGGCGGACGGATCCGATCGGCGGCGACCTCCGATGTGCAGATGCTGACGAAGGGTGTTCAGACCGGCATCCGCGGCCTAGAATCAGTTGGAGGTGCGCAGTGAGAGCTGAGGTATCGCATCCGATCCGCTCGGCTCCGCTCCGCCGAGTGAGGGGCACCGTCGGGGGGCGGAGACTCTGGCGTTGTGAGTCGGGCGCCGGCCTGCCCGGCGATCCCCGGTCGCATGGCAAGGCGACCGGCCGCCGCGCCGCGACAGGCCACCGCGTTCTGGTCGCCGACGACGAGCGCGCGATCCGCCTGCTCTGCCGCGTCAACCTCGCGGCCTCGGGCATGGACGTGCTCGAGGCGGAGAACGGAAACGAGGCGCTGGAGCTCGCGAGGCGGGAGCGGCCCGACCTCGTGCTCCTCGACGTGATGATGCCGGACGTCGACGGCTGGACGGTCGCCCGCCAGCTGGCCGAGGACGAGCGCACCCGCGACATCCCGATCGTCTTCCTCACGGCGCGGGCCGAGCCAGCCGACAAGCAGCTAGGCCGGCAGCTCGGCGGCGTTGGATACCTCGTCAAGCCGTTCGACCCCGTGGTGATCGGCGACTACGTCGAGGATGTGATCGCGCGCGTTGCGCGCGGCGAGCGCGAACAGCTGCGGCGCGGCATCTCGACCAGCGGGCCGTGACCACGGCGCCGACGTACGACGCCGCCGACAGCGCACGACGACTCCAGCGCGTCGCGGAGCTGCTGGCCGAAGCGGTCACGCCACAGGAGGTGCTCGACGCGATCCTGACCGAGGGCGTGCGCGCGGCCGAGGCCCACGCCGGCGCGATCGGCGTGCTGAGCGAAGACGGCGAGACCATTGAGCTCCTCGCCCAGCGCGGGTACGACCCCGACGTGATGAGGGGCTGGTCGACCTTCCCGCTGGACGCCGAGCTGCCGATGTCCGAGGTCGTGCGCACCGGCGAGCCGCGCTTCATCTCGAGCATCGCCGAGCGCAACCGGCTCTACCCGGCCCTGTCGAAACTCGGCCAGGAGGGCCACGCGCTCGCCGTGCTGCCGCTCGCGGTGGAAGGCTCCGTGTACGGCGGCCTCTCGCTCTCGTTCGACCGCGACCTCGAGTTCGAGCCCGAGCGGCGCGAGCTGAAGATCGCCTTCGCGCGGCAGGCGTCGCAGGCGCTTGCCCGCTCCCGCCTCTATGCGGCCGAGCAGGCGATGCGCGAGCGGATGACCTTCCTCGCGGAGGCGAGCGAGCTGCTGGCGTCGTCGCTCGACTACAACCGGACGCTGCGGCGCCTGGCGCAGCTCTGCGTTCCCCGCCTCGCGGACTGGTGTGCGATCGACATGCTCGGCCCGAACGGCGAGATCGAGCGGCTCGCGGTCGCACACGAGGATCCGGAGAAGGTGCGCTGGGCGTACGAGCTCCAGGAGCGGTTCCCGCCGGACCCGGACGCACCGCGCGGGGTGGCCAACGTCCTGCGCACCGGCGCGCCGGAGTTCCTGCCCACGATCCCCCCGGAGCTGCTGGACGAGGCGATCGGCGACGACGAGGAGCTGCGCCAGATCGTCGACGAGCTCGGCCTGACCTCGTCGATCGCCGTCCCGCTCAACGCGCGCGGTAGGACGCTTGGCGCGCTCAGCCTGATCACCGCCGAGACGCACGCGTCGTTCACGGCCGCGGATTTCGAGCTCGCGCTCGAGCTGGCGCGGCGCGCGGCCGTCGCCGTCGACAACGCGCGCCTCTACCGCGAGGCCGAGCGCGGCGCCAATGCCGCGAGGGCGCTGGCGTACGTCGCCGACGGCGTCGTCCTGCTGGACACGGACGGGATCGTGCGCCACTGGAACCCCGCAGCCGCGTCGATCACCGGCCTCGCCGAGGAGGACGCGGTCGGCCGGCGAGTCGGCGACGTCGTGCCGGCCTGGGACGCACTGACGACGCACGTGCCGCTGGTGGCGCCGGGGTCGCCGGCGCCGCCGGTCACGGTGCCGCTCGTGATCGGCGGCAGGGAGCGGTGGGTCGCGGTCTCCGGCGTCAAGTTCGCGCAGGGCCGGGTCTACGCGCTCCAGGACGTCACGGAAGAGCGCGCACTCGAGAAGACGCGCAGCGACTTCGTCGCGACGGCGTCGCACGAGCTGCGCACCCCGTTGGCGGCGGTGTACGGCGCCGTCCGCACGCTCCGGCGCGAAGACGTCGAGCTGGACACCGAGGACACGGCCCAGTTCCTGGAGATGATCGAGTCCGAGGCGACACGCCTCGCGCGGATCGTCGACCAGATCCTGCTCGCCGGGCAGCTCGACGCCGGCGCGGTCGAGCTCGATCTGAGCGAATGCGACCTCTCGGACCTGGCGGCGCGCGTGATCGAGTCGGCGCACCTGCACGTGCCCGAGACGATCTCGCTGACCCTGGACGTCGACAGCGCGCCGAAGATCTCGTGCGACGAGAACAAGCTCCGCCAGGTGCTCGTGAACCTCGTCGACAATGCCGTCAAGTACTCGCCCGGCGGCGGCCGGGTCGAGCTGCAGGTGCGGAACGGCGACGACTCGGTCGTGATCGACGTGGTCGACGAGGGGCTCGGCATTCCCGCGCCGGAGCGCGAGCGCATCTTCGAGAAGTTCTACCGGCTCGACCCGCAGCAAACCCAGGGCGTCGGCGGCAGCGGCCTCGGGCTCTACATCTGCCGTGAGCTCGTCGAGCGGATGGACGGCCGCCTGAGCGTCGACTCGGAGCCCGGCAAGGGCTCCCGCTTCACGCTCGAGCTCCCGGTGCGCTAGCTAGCCGGCGGTCTTCTCCCAAACCGAGACGTGCTTGCGGCTCTCGCTCGTGAAGGGCTCGCGCCGCCAGCCGCTCCAGCGCTCCCGCAGCCGCATCCCAGCGAGCTCCGCCATCAGGTCGAGCTCCGCCGGCCAGACGTAGCGGAACGGCATCGAGACCCGCTCGATCGCCCCGCCGACCAGCGAGAAATGGTGCGAGACGAGGCCCTGGTTCGCGACGTCGAACTCGTCGATCCCCCAGTGGCCCTCGCTCGCGTCGAACACGCGCATCGTCTCGCCCGGCGGCAGCCGCCGGAGCTCGGGCACGCCGACCTCGATCACGAAGCACCCGCCGGTCTCGAGGTGCTCACCCACGTTGCGGAAGCACGCGACCTGCTCGGCCTGCGTCGTCAGGTTGTTGATCGTGTTGAAGACGAGATAGGCGAGCGAGAAGGCGCCGTCGACGCGCGTGGTCGCGAAGTCGCCGATCGCCACCGGGATCTCCTCCCCGCCGGGCTTCTCGCGCAGCTTCGCGACCATCGCGCTCGAGAGGTCGATCCCCTGAACCTCCACCCCACGCTGCGCCAGCGGCAGCGCGATCCGGCCGGTCCCGATGCCGAGCTCGAGCGCGCGGCGCCCCCCGGCGAGCTCGGCGAGAAGGTCCACGGCCGGCTCGACGGCGTCGGGCGCGAACATCTCAGCCGACGACTCGTCGTAGCGTTCGGCCACGCGCGCATCGAAGTAGCCATCGCCCGTCACGGCGCGCACCATAGTCATGACCCGGGAAGGAGACGCGAATGGGCACGGAGAGCGGGCGCCGCCTCAGAGGACGCTGCGAGTGCGGGGCGGTGCGGTACACCGTCGCCGACGAATTCCTCTACGCGATGAACTGCCACTGCTCGCGCTGCCGCGCGGCCACCGGCTCTGCCTTCAAGGCGATGGCCGGGATCGAACGGGAGAAGCTCGACCTCGTGGAAGGTGCCGACGGGCTGCTCGTGCACGGCGACGACGACCTCAACGACACACGCTGCGCCGCCTGCGGGTCGCTCCTCTACTCGGTCGTGCGCGACGGCGAGTACGTCCACGTCGCGCTCGGCTCCCTCGTCGATGCGCCGAGCCTGCGGCCGACGCACCACATCTTCGTCGCCTCGAAGGCACCCTGGTACGAGATCACGGACGACCTGCCGCAGCACGACGAGTACTAGCGGCCCGATGAGTTCTGCGGCGCCGTCACGTCATTGGTCTCGACACCCCACGACAGGAGGACGAGATGAGCGAAGGCACGACGAACACCTACCGCATCTGGATCAAGGCGACGCCGGAGACGATCTGGCAGGCGCTGACCGACCCCGAGCAGCTCGCGCGCTACGGCTACGGCGGCCGGTTCGAGCTCGAGCCGCAGCCGGGCGGCACCTACCGCGTCGGCGCGACCGACCAGATGCTCGAGGGCGGCGCGCCCGAGCTGATGGTCGAGGGCGAGATCCTCGAGGCAGAGACGCCGCGCCGACTCGTGCAGACCTGGCACGCGCTCTTCGACGCGGACCTGACCGCGGAGCCGCCGACGAGGCTGACGTACGAACTGGAGCCCGGCAAGGGCGGCGCCACGAACCTGACGGTCACGCACGACGTCGCCGGCGCGCCCCTGGCGGCCGGCATCACGAGCGGCGCCGTCGCCGAGGCCGGCGGCGGGTTCCCGTGGGTGCTCAGCGACCTGAAGACGCTGCTCGAGACCGGCTCGACGCTGCCCCCGCAGATGGGCTGAGCGACGCAACGTGCGCGGAACGTCATCCGAGCGGGCGACGCCGCGCCGAACATCACGTACGTGCCTCCGCCGCCCCATGAAGGTGAACGCAAGTGCACACTCTCTGGAGTGGGACTCAGGAGCGTCTCGATCGTCGCGGCGGGATTCGTCGCGATCGTCGGCGCTGCATCCGCCGCGCTCCAGACGCGGCTCGCGATCTCCGGCGCCTTTCACACGACGAGCGCGCGTGCCGTCACCTCGAGCGAGGAGGCCTGTGGCTTCAGGACGGAGGCCCGAACGCTGATCTACCAGAGCGAGGCGCTGCGGATCGGACCGGGTCGCGCTGTTGCACGTATCACATTCCTCATTCGCCATTACCGCGGCCCTGGACGCTACGACGCACGTATGCCCGCCCCCTACGGCCGCACCGCGGTTCAAGTCGTGACCGGTCGCAACGCGACGACCGGAGTCGCCACCGGCGTCTACGTCGCGACGTCGGGCAGCGTCTCGATTGTGCAGGCAAAGAACGTCGGCCTGCGCAGGCAGAGCGGCTCGGCCGGTGGCGCCGTTCGCGCGAGATTGCGTCTACAACGCGGCTCGAAGGGCCTCCGTCTCGACGGCAGCTGGCACTGCCGGATCGAGCCGGAAGCGAACGGGAGCTGATCGCGAGCTCAGAGATCAGGAGGCGGCGCAGGACTGAGGCCGTGGCGGCGCATCACTTCGCCGATCTTCTCGATGTCCGGAGGCCCGCCGCCGCCGAGCACGTCGGCGATCTCCTCGAAATAGGTCGGACCCAGCAGCCCGGGACTGATGACCGCCAGGAAGCGCGCGTCCACGTCGCCCTGATTGTCGAAGCCGTGGATGACGCGGCGTTGTATGAACAGTGACTCGCCAGGATTCAGGTCGAACCGCTCCCCGCCTACGGTGTAGCTCGTGACCCCTGCGAGGCCGAAGACGGTCTCGTCGAAGTCGTCGTGACTATGCGGCGCAGGCATGCGTGCCTTTGCCGGTGCCACGCACTCGAAGACGCTGACGCTGCCACCAGACTGATCTGGGTCGACGTGAAAGAGAACGGTGAGAGCGCCGACCTGAATCGGCTGAGCGGCCGTGTCCGACATAGGACAAGCCTTCCACACGCTGATAGCCAGCGTGCGTGAGCATCGTCGCAGCCGCCGGCGTCTCCCCGACTCTCGCGGAACGGCGCAAACCCCCCGTCGGCGGTCGTAACTGGGCGCACGTCGGCGCGGTTACCGACAACGTCGGCCGAGGCCGAAGTGGACGGTCGCGCTGTGTCTGCCCGCCCGGAAGACCAACGGCAAGCACGCGGAGCGTGAGCGGAGGTAGAACCCGCCCGCGTACGCATTCCCGCGGGTCGGGTTTGAGCCGCAGCGCGATATCCGAAGCGACGTCGCGATTCCCGTGTTGCCACCCCAGGTGATCGCTGCGCGCCAGGTCGACGGCACGCTCACCGTGATCGGTCCACGTCCGGCGCGGACGACGAGGCCGGCCTTCACCCAATGCGGCCACGCTCCATCCTGCAGATGAACGACCTGCGGGATGTATGCCGGCGGCACCGACACAACCCCCAGCACCGAGCGAGAGCGATACCGCGGATCGCGGTCCCCGATGTACGGCCACTTCGTGGTGCCGATGATCTCGGTGCACGGCACCGTGCGCGGCCCCGATCGCATGGGTGAGCGAGACGACGCCGCGGCGGCCACAACGACAGCGAGCGCGATGGCCGCAAGGACAATGGCTATCCGCGTCATTCTCCTGTTCTACACCTGCAGCGAGTTACAGGTTCCGACCGACCGAATCGCCAGTCAGGCGTTCCAGACGACCTCGATCGGTCGGCCGAGACCTGGAAGCGGCAGGGCCTTGGCCTCGGCCTCGATCGCATCGCGCGATGCACGCGAGAGACGTGCCCAGGCGTCCATCCGTACGGTGTGCTGCGCCCGTCTCCAGGTTCCGCGGATCTCGCCTTCGACGAGGAGCGCGCCTGGCCACACGCGGGGCGTCCAAAGACGCTGCCGTTGATCCTCGCGCGGAACGAGAAGCTCCCGCTCTGCTCCGTCGAGCAGGAAGTAGGCATCGCCGCTCGGCAGGAGGCGCGCAGGTGCGGCAACCGTCTCGGTGGCACGCATGGCGGGCTCGTCGTCTGCGAGCAGCCATTCGTCGCCGAGTGGCGATCGAACCGGCAGCAGCGATCCCTCGAGCGACGCGAACGCTCCGGTCGCCGAGCGCCGTGAGATTCCCGCCCAGCGGGCGAACCGAGGAGCCGTGGCCGGCCCGAAGATGTGGAGGTAGCGTCGAGCGAGCTCGCGACACGCGTCGCCCGCGTCGATCTCGGGGGCCGCGACCGTCCAGACGGTCGGCGCACGGGCCCCTTCCCAGCGAATGGCGACCGTGCCCGTCGTCGCGGCGTACCTCATCGTGTTGCCGACGCCGATCGCGCGCCCGAGCTCGCGGTCGGTCATCCGCCTACCGTCGAGGTGGGCGTGCAGCTGCGCGGCGAGGCGCTCGGCCCGAAGGCGGCCCTTTGCATCGTCGGGAAACCTCCCGAGCGAGAACAGCGCAAAGTCGCGCTTCGGGACGACATAGGTGCTGTAACGAGGGCCCCACAGCTGCGCGAGCGACGGGTCCTCCCAGGTCGACGACTCGACCCCGTCGAGCCGTGCGTGCAATGAGAGCAGGGCGGCTCTCGGCATGCTGTCCTGGAGGCCGGCCCACGCCGCCCGCCGCAACGACTCCGAGCCCATTGGCATTCGCTCGTCGAGCGCGCCGACTCGTCGTCGGAACGCCAGGATCTGCTGCCGCGTCACCCTAAGTCGCGATTCCACCGAACCCGCCGTGTGCCGCCGGAACCCTAATGAGTGCCGGCAGGCCCGCCTGGGTGCGAAGCGTCATCCGAAGCTCGCCGGCCCCACCCATCGCCGAGATTCGCGATGAGGTGAAAGCGCGACTTCCGCCACGCTCGGGGCTCCGAATCGGCCGCACTTTCCGGTCCTTCTGGAAACGGGCTTTGTTGCGGCCGCCCCGGTCCCGTTACCCTCGCTCGTGATCGCTACGGCTCTGCCGACCTGGGACTCCGGTTGAGCGGCGGAGCTGGCACAAGGGCCGGCCCCGAGAACGATTTGCTGAAGGAACGGAGCGCGACCGCGTGCTCCGCGGCGGCGCTTCCCTCTCCCCCAGCGCCGCAGCCGACGCGAGGCCTCGCCGGGGCGAGCCGCAGCCCGGGCGGGGCCTCGCGCGATGAGGGCAGAGTGCTCCGCGAAAAGCCGCGCCCCTGATCGAAAAACGACGCCAAGGGCTCCGGCGCAGGTCTCCCCCACCAGCGCCCGGAGCCCTTCGCGGTGGGGTGTCGCCCAAACACCCCGCTCGACCGGCTGCCCCTTCGTCGGGAGAGCCGGTCAAGTCGACGACACCCGTGCTCTGAGGCGCGGAGCATGCGGAGCCGCGGAGAAGTTACTCCTTCGGTGTGATGCTGACCGAGGCCGTTCCCTCTCAATTTCATCCTTTCAGCAAGACGTGAGCTTCTAGCTGTCGACCGGTTGTTTAGAGCGGCCAACATCGTGCTCCAACCCGCTTTGCTGAGGGCGGAAGTCGTCGAGCCGACTTGCTGCGGCCCGGCAAGCGCTACGCCAGTCAAGTTGAGGCGTTAGCCCGCCGCACCTTACTACCCGTATTCGCCAGGAGCTTGGGAAAGAGTCACGGGCAAAGCCGCAACTTCTCGCAAATAGCCTTCGTTTCAGCTTGCGTTTCGCAAGGGTTAGCGTCCCGCCTCGGGCATCGCTACGCGCTCGGGTGGCGGCAGCAGCAACAGGTGGCTGTCGACGATTGCTTGGGCGACGTCGACCAGCTTGCGGCCGTTGTGTTGAGAGTGGTCGCGAAGCATGTCGAACGCGCGGTCGGCGTCGAGCGAATGCCGCGCCATCAAGATGCCTTTGGCCTGCTCGATCAGGGCGCGGCGGCCGAAGGCACCCTGAAGGCTCTGGTACTCGGCGAACCGCTGCAAGGTGATGTCGATCGCGCTCTGGAGCTCCGCGGCGTCCCCGTCGACGATGTAGGCGAAGACCCCGCGCCTGGCGGCTTGATGCACGTATGCAGGATCCTTCGCGGAAAGCAGAGCGATGACCGGGCAGGAAGCCTCGCGTACGATTTCCGCGATCAGGTCGAGGGCATGCTCCGAGCTCAGGCCGAGTCCGACGAGCGCCACGTCCGGATGCTCCCTCGCCGTCACGGCGCCCACCTCCTTGACGTAGATCTCGCGCGCGATTACGTCGTGTCCGAGGCCCGAGACGACCTGCGCGAGCAACTCCAGCCGCTCGCGCCTCTCGTTTGCAATCAGGACGCGGAGATGCAGGTTCTCGTCCATCGTCACGACGCGCCGGGGGTTCCCGTGACGTCGAAATAGACCCTTGATCCTCGCGTTGCGGGCGTTCTCAACGCAGCACCGCCCCCACCTCACGATACGAAGAGGAACGGGCCGAGTGTAGCGCAGGTGCGGATCGACGGATTGAGCGCTCAGAGCGGGAGGCGGTGCTACTCTGTGCCGTGCTTGCGCCGTAGCCTTCGGCGCCTGCGTGGCACACGCGGGGTCACAGCAACCGACCCCGCCAAGAGTCCACCCTCAGCGAGCAGGTTGGAGCAGCACCTGGCCGACCTCAACCGCCTGGTCGGCGACGAAGCGCCGAGCTGGGAGGACCTGATGGTGGAGATTCGAGTCGCAGTCGACGACGCAACTCGTGTCCCGGGGCTCATGCGGCGGCTCGCGAGACTGTTCGACCAGTCGTCGATCTCGTTCGACCGGTCGCGCAAGGAAGTTCTGGTCAACTCGGAGTGGGAGTCCCGAGGCATCGTTTCCGTCGTCGACGCAGTCGCGCGCTGGCTCGCCGAGGACGACGGCGATACCGCGACGCTGTCGATCGGGAACCGCTCTTACACGATGGCCGCGCCCGCTCGGCTGGCGGCCGATCGATGATCCGTTTGGGGGGCACTCGTCGCGAGATGCTCGAGCTCATTCGGGAGGTGTCGCTGACCGGGCAGGCCCAGCTCAGCCCGCAAGCCCTCCTCGAACGAGTCTGCGTCGACCTGATTGAGGCGCTCGACCTCGACCGTATCGCGGCGGCTCGCTATCACGCCGAGTTCGGCGAGGTCAGCGAGTTCGCGTTCGCCGGCGCCCCCGCGACTGGCCTCGCCGGGCGCCGGCCGATCGAGAGTGCCCCCCTG
This sequence comes from Gaiellaceae bacterium, assembly GCA_045806105.1. Lineage (GTDB taxonomy): Bacteria > Actinomycetota > Thermoleophilia > Gaiellales > Gaiellaceae > AC-32. The sequence continues at coordinate 12,878 of JBJMJY010000117.1, forward strand.
CTCGCTCAGGCCCGCGACCGACGGGATCTCGTGCGCGTCTCCGGCGGGGATATGGGCGACGCCACCGTTGAATTCGCGCTGCCACTGATCAGCGACGGTCGCTGCCTTGGGTTCCTCTTCGGCAGCCGTCGCGGAATAGTCCCTGTCGACGAGGATGAGCTCGATGCCCTCAGAACCATCGGCGTCATCGCGGCGACGCTCTTCGACGCCGCGCTCGTTCGCGAGGAGCTGCAGCAGCGCGACGTGCTGAAGAGCGAGTTCATCGCGCTCGCGGCCCATGAGCTGAGGAACCCCGTGTCCAGCATCTACGGGTTGTGCGTCACGATGGACGCGCGTGGCGAATCATTGGGCGAGCGGGAGAGCCTCGCGCTCCGGGCTGCGCTCCGCGAACAGGCCACCCAGACGGGAATCCTGATCGAGCAGCTGCTCGACCTCTCCCGTTTCGACTTGGCTGCGATCGAGATCGAGCCCGAACCTGTTCGTCTGCGACCGAGGATCGAGGCGCTCACGCGCGTGGCCGCAGGTGCTCGGCGGAAGGCGGTGACCGTTTCGGTGGGAGCGGATGTCGAGGCGGTCGTCGATCCGAGGGCGCTCGACCTCATGCTCTCGAACCTCGTCGCCAACGCATTGCGACACGGCGAGCCGCCTGTCACCGTCACGGCGGCGCGTCGCGACACGCACCTGCGTCTCGCGGTCGAGGATCGAGGGGAAGGCGTTCCGGACGAGTTCGTCCCCCGCCTGTTCGACCGTTTCGCACGAAGCTCGGAGGCGCGGGGCCGAACGGACGGCTCCGGCCTCGGCCTCTCGATTGCCCGGGCGTACGCTCGCGCGCACGGCGGGGACATCGTCTACGAGCCGGCGCTCCCGCGCGGAGCCCGCTTCGAGGTCGTGCTACCGCTGAGGAGTCAGCAGAGCGTGTCGGGCTCAGGCTCTCACGAACCCGTACTGCGAGGGTGGGAGCGACCCGAGCATGTCGAGCTCTCCCACAGTGGCGTGACTGAGTCCGCGCCCGTACGTGTCACCGCCGAGGCGCTCGAGGGCCTGATCGCAGCCTCCGACCGCGCGCTTCTCCGGCTGCGCGACACCGATCTCCCCGCTCGCAGCGATCCAACTCTCGAGGAGCACATCGAGCGAGTCCGGGCGCGTGCAGTGGCAGATCTCGCAGCGTTGACGTAGATCGGAGCCAAGCCCGAGCAGACATCGTGCGGGAATGACACCCGAGACCGGGCGTCAGGGTCGCGGCGTCGCCACCCGCAGCCGGTTGCCGTCGAGGTCCTCGAGCTCGCACTCCCGTCCAGCCAGTCCCTCTTCATCGACAGGGACGCCGAACTCCTCTGAAACGGCGTCGATGTCCTTCACGTACAGGTGAATCAGGGTGTTCGGGCGAGCGTCACCCTCGTGTTCCGAGAGGTAGAGCCGAACGCGCCCTCGGGCGACGGAGACGAACAACGGAAAGCCGGCTTCGAACTGATGCTCCCACTCCTTTCGGAACCCCAGCCGCTCGTACCAGGCAACGGCCCGACCCGCGTCCTCGACGTACAGGACCGGTACGACCTGCTCGTCCACGCCGCGACCCTACAAGCACATGCGGCAGCGGCCTCGCCTGGACCGGTGTGCGGGAATGTCAGCGGAGGGTCGTAGACGGTTCGTGGCCGAGGCCGGCGCGCGGGGAATGTCACCCGAAGTCCGCGCCGTTGCGCCGCCTGCCCACACACCCTTCGTGGGAGACTCCGCGAGTGCGCAAAGGGCTGGCACCGGACGACCTGGGAGACCTGCTCGAGCTGCCGTTCGTGGCCGTCCTCGCGACGTACCGGCGCGACGGCACGGTTCTCCTCTCGCCGGTCTGGCACGAGTGGCGCGACAACGGCTTCAACGTCGTGACCAAGCCTCGTGATGTGAAAGCGGGGCACCTCCGTCGAGATCCGCGCGCGAGCATCGTGGTCTGCGACGACGGCCCTCCTTACCGCGGCCTCGAGCTTCGCGCAAGGGCGCGCCTCAGCACGCCGGAAGACCAATCGATCGTCCGCCGGATAGCCACGCGTTACCTCGGCCCGGAAGCGGGTGAGCGGTACGCCGAGACTGCAGGCGACGACCTGCTCATCCGCCTGGAGCCGGGCGAGCTGCGCGCTTGGGATTTCGCCGACGACTTCGCCTGAGCCAGTAGTCCAAGCAGCGGACGCCGTGGCCAGTGTGCGCGAAGGTCACACCGAAGGTTTTGATGAGGCGCGCGCGCCGCCTGCGCGTCACGCAGCTAGGGCAGCGACGAGGCGCCTTCTGGTTCTAGCGGCGTTCCCGCGGATCGAGCACATCTGGTGTCGGAGGGATGTTCGGCGGCCCGGTGAGCTGGGACATCCGAATCGTCTCTCGTTGCTGCCGCATGCGCTCTGCGGCCTCCCAGTCTGCGTCGCGCCGTGGGCGGAACCATGCGATCAGCCTCTTCCACCGATTCATGTCGACATCGTACGCTCCGGTCTCCCGTTGCCGCCACGGTGAACGTCTTTGCCTGCGCGGTAACAAAGCGGAGAAACACAACTCCGGGCTGGGCCAGCATGCGGGAATGTCACCCGACGAGCGGCTTAGGACCCGGATGCCTGCGACCAGACGTGGAGGAGGTACGCGACAGCACCAAGAACCGCCACCGCGAACGCGAGTCCGGTGAGCCTCAGCGCCCGGGCTGCGCTGCCCGTGCGTCGATAGCTCGCAACAGCAACGACTACGAGCGCCGCCAGGGGCAAGACGGTCGGAAGCACCGAAAGAAGAAGGTCATTCGGGATGCTCTCGGGCGCGACCGCGTCGAGCGCCGGGCCGAGAAGGAACGCAGCTAGCGGCAGACACGCGAGCGCCGTAGCACGCGGCAGGTCGGATTTCGACGACATGCTCTTCTCGGCTATCGGCGGATCGTCGGCGTGGCCCGAGCACGATCGGCTGGTCCTGCGTGCGGGAAGTCACCCGAGCCCGGCGTCAGGAGTGCGGCGCCACTGCTCCACAGCGCGTTGCGCCGGAGTGCGGGAATGTCACCCGAAGTCGTCTACTTGAAGAACGCGACGAAGACAATCTCGCCAGCGAACACGACTAGAGCGAGGATGCTCATTGCGATCCCGGTGAGCGCGATCCTGCGCCACCGGCCCCACGCGTGCGCGCGCAGAGCGAGAATCCCGAAACCCAGGGCGAATACGGCCGCTACGGCACCGCCAACCACTCCGAACGGGATTACGGCAACGGCGAGAAGCCCCCAGACGGCTACCACGATCGACAGGATCGAGCCAACTCGCGCCGCCAACCGGTCGCTCGCCCCATTCCAGCCAGGCATCGTCATCGCCAGTGGATTACGCGGCGACAAATGAGTCGCATGGGCCAGCGTGCGGGAATGTCCCTACTAGAGATCTATCGACCGTTCCCAGTTCGAGGCGGCGCGTTAACACGTGTGCTGGTGAATGTTTGCCTCCGAAGGCTGGCGATGGCTCTGCCAACCGCAGCGCCTAGAAGGATGGCCGGCGTCACGAGAATCGCCGCGAAGGCGGCCGTGGAGATCGACTCCGAGATAGAGACGTCGCTGGGGCGAGTCGCGATCAGCACTGGGGCAAGCACGGCTGCGTAACCCAACAAACCCGACAAGAGGCCAGTGACGATCTTTGGCCCTACTCGCGCGGCAAACGCCACGACCGCAGTACCGACGGCCAAGCCGGCGGCGGCGCCGTAAAGGAGACTGAACGCGTCATTCAAGGCTGCGGCGGTCGGCCCAGCGGAACGGGTGTCGACCGAAGTCTCAAGAAGGAGCGCCGCTCCCAGCCCGAGGGCGCCGGAGATGAGACCACCGACGACGATTAGAGGCGCATCAAGGCGCCGCCTGGGAGTCAGTCGTCCTACGCTCACGCGCTGATTGCTGTGTCCCCCGAGTTTCGTCGTGCCAATCGTGAGGGCCGCTGATGCGGGAGGCAGGCGGCTTAACCGTCGCGTGGGGCCAGTGTTCAGAATGACCCTATGACGTGCGGCCGGCCTAGCGTCGGAAGCGTCGTAGGAACCGCAGCTGGCGTTCGAGGGCGGGCGCGGCGTCCGGGCGGCGGGCGACCGCAACCATGAACGAGGCGGCGACCCAGGAGGCGTAGACCGGGAGCGCCTGGTCGAGCAGTTCCTCCTCGTAGGTTCCATATGCGGCGGCGGCGATCCGGGCTTCCGGATCTGAATCGCCTGAGCGGTCGTCCAGTACGAGGGCGGCGAGGTCGTATTCACGCGGCCCGCGGCATGCCGTCTCGAGATCGTGCCAGATCGGCCCGGCAGGGGTCTGGATGCAGTTGAAGAGGTGGGAGTCTCCGTGTAGCGCCTGCCCCTCCGGGAGCTTGCGCGCCGCGAGTTCGCAGAGTAATTCGACATCGTCGGACGGCGCGAAAGGCTGGAGCATCGCTCGCACCTCTTCTGCGCGGCCTGCGCGGGGCAGTTCGCCGTCGTAGTCGGCGAGTGAGTCGTGGATGGTGTGGAGCCCTCCGCCGGCTGCGTTCGCGTCGAGCTTGCCGGCCTGTACGAGGTACTGCCAGAAGACGAGGGTATGTCCATCGTGGCGGTGTGGGCCGGGCGGAAGCAGGTCGCTTGGCTGGACGACCGGTGCGCCCGCACGAGCCGCGTACCGGGCGACGGCAAGTTCCCGTTCGACGTCTGCCGGATCGACACCGGGAGCGCCGCTGGTTACGCGCGCGACCACTGGCGACGGCCACAGGTGTACGAGCACGTGCCACGCCTCTCGCAACACGACCGGCTTCTCGCAGCGCACGCCGTGGGCATCAGCGACTGCGACCGCGGCGCCGACTGCACTCATGACGCGATCGTAGACCGACGTTTATCACTGACTGCTCCCCGCAGTGTGGACTCGCCTGGGCCGGCGAACTGAAGTAAGACCCGGCCCGGTCGAGCCAAGCGTGGCTGCCTCCTGAGGGGGGCTACCAGCCGCGGGTTTCGAGCAGCTCTTCGGGGCGCAGGGAGCCCGCGGCGAGGCCGCTCATCGCGTCGCCGAGGCCGCGCGAGACGCGTGCGAGGATCTCGGGGTCGTTGAAGTGCGTCGTCGCCTCGACGATCGCCTTCGCGCGCGGTGAGGGGTCGTCCGACTTGAAGATCCCGGAGCCGACGAAGACGCCGTCGGCGCCGAGCTGCATGCACAGTGCCGCGTCAGCCGGAGTCGCGATCCCGCCGGCGGTGAACGTCACGACCGGCAGCTTCCCGTTCTCGGCGACCCACTTGACGAGCTCGTACGGCGCGCGCAGTTCCTTCGCCTCCGCGTAGAGCTCTTCCTCGCGCATCCCGCCGAGCCGGCGGATGTGGCCGAAGACGGCGCGCATATGCGTAACCGCGTTGACGATGTCGCCCGTGCCGGCCTCGCCCTTCGTGCGGATCATCGCCGCGCCCTCCCCGACCCGCCGCAGCGCCTCGCCGAGGTTGGTGCAGCCGCAGACGAACGGCACCGTGAACGCCCACTTGTCGACGTGGTGCGCCTGGTCGGCCGGCGTCAGCACCTCGCTCTCGTCGATGTAGTCGACCTCGAGCGCCTCGAGCACCTGCGCCTCGACGAAGTGGCCGATACGGCACTTCGCCATCACCGGGATCGTGACGGATTCCTGGATCTCCGCGATCTTGTCCGGGTCGGCCATCCGGGCGACGCCCCCCTCGGCGCGGATGTCGGCGGGCACGCGCTCGAGCGCCATCACCGCGACGGCGCCCGCGTCCTCCGCGATCCGCGCCTGCTCGGCGTCGGTCACGTCCATGATCACCCCGCCCTTGAGCATCTCGGCGAGGCCGCTCTTGACCCTCATCGTCCCGGTCTCGGCCATCGCGGTGATTCTAGCGACGGCTTGACATCGCCCTCGGGATTGAAAGTCTTACCGCGTGGCCGCCGCCCCCACGAAGGAGCTCCGCCTTGCGCTCGTCTGCTACGGAGGCTCGTCGCTCGCCGTCTACATGCACGGCGTAACGAAGGAGCTGCACCGGCTCGTGAAGGGCTCGGCGCTGCTCGAGGCGGCGAGCGACGAAGGATCGGCGAGCGAGCGCGTGTACGGGCAGCTCCTGGACGAGCTCGCGCAGAAGCATCCCGAGCAGCTGAGGACGCGCGTCGTCGTGGACGTCATCGCCGGCACCTCGGCCGGCGGGATCAACGGCGTCTGCCTGGCCAAGGGGCTTGCGCACAACCGCTCGGTGGACGACTTCCGCGACCTCTGGTTCGACAAGGGCGACATCAACGGCCTGCTGGCCGCCCCGCGCTGGCTCTTCGCCCGCTGGATGAAGCTCGGCTGGGTCGCCCTGCGCGCGCTGAAGAACGCTCCGCTCCGGGGTGACCTGATGGCGCAGTGGATCTACGACGCCTTCCACAAGATGGACGACAAGGGGTCGACCCCTAGCGGGATCGACACCCTCATGCCGGAGCGTCACAAGCTGGAGCTGTTCGTGACGGCGACGGACTTCTACGGCTACGGGCGCCAGGTGCCGTTCACCGACCCGAACCCCATCCAGGACCGGCGGCACCGGCACGTGCTCCGGTTCCGGTACGGCGGAGACGACCGCCGCGATGACTTCGACCGCAACTCGAATGGAGCTCTGACGCTGGCGGCGCGCGTGACCTCGTCCATTCCGGGCGCCTTCCCACCGGTGAGCTTCGACGATCTCCGCGGGTGGCTCGGCGACACGCGCCCCGTCGACTGGGCGGACCTCGACCGCCGCTTCTTCAGGCTCTACGAGCTGGCGAAGTTTCCGGCCGCGTGGACGTGGTTCGTCGACGGCGGCGTGCTCGACAACAAGCCATTCGGCCCGGCGATCGAGGCGATCCGCGAGCGCCCGGCCGACGTCCAGGTGGACCGGCGGCTGCTCTACCTTGAGCCCGACCCCGGCGTCGGGCTGAGCCCCACTCGCCGCGAGAAGCCGACCATGCTGCAGGCGGCGCTCGGCGGCCTGACCGGGCTCCCGAGGAGCGAGCCGATCCTCGACGACCTGGTCGAGGTGGGCGCGCTGAACGAGCGGGTCCGCCGCATCCAGGACATCATCGTGACGAGCTGGGACGCGATCGAGGAGAGGGTCAGGAAGATCGCCGGGCCGCTCGACGCAGTGCCGACAGATCCGAACGACCAGAGGCTGGCGAAGATCCGGAAAGACACGAACGACGACGCGCAACAGAACGCCGGCCTCAGCTACGCGACGTACGTCCGCCTGAAGATCAGCGGAGTCGTCGACCGGTACGCCCAGACCGCCTGCCTGGTGTGCGACCTACCGCCCGACTCGACGCACGCGGTCCTTGCCAGGAGCGTTCTCCGGTGCTGGGCCGAGCAACGGGGCCTGTTCGAGAAGTCGATCGAGCCCACCGAGCAGCAGACCGAGTTCCTCCGGACGTTCGACCTCGGCTACAACGAGCGTCGCCTGCGCTTCGTGATCGACGGGCTCAGCCACCTGTACAAGAACGCCGGCACCGACGGCTTTCCGGAGCGGGCGCAGATCGACGAGAGCAAGGGGCGCCTCTGGGACGCGGTCGGCGCCCTCCGCGACGCCGGCTCGGGCAAGGACTTCGACGAGGCGCTCCGAGGCCGCTTCGACACGTGCTTCGCCGTCGAAGGCATGCGGAAGTTCATGCAGGAGCGCGGGTTCGACGAGGAGGAATACGTCAAGGGACACCGCGCCGACCTCGATGCACTCGAGACGGCCCTGCGCGACCACCTGAAACAGCAGCTGACGGGCTTCACGGCCGACCTCTACACCAGCCTGCTCACACTCACCGAGGGTTGGAACGACGAGCACCGCTGGGACCTGCTCGTGCGCTACCTCGGCTTCCCGTTCTGGGACGTGCTGCTCTACCCGATCCAGGCGCTCAGCGACGTCGGCGAGCGCGACCTCGTCCAGATCGTCCGCCTCAGCCCGCGCGACTCGCACCGGATCCCCGTCGAGGGCGACCCGAGCCAGAGGAAGCTGATCGGGGCCGAGAAGGGCCACTTCGGCGCCTTCCTCAGCCGCCGCGGCCGCGAGCAGGACTACCTCTGGGGGCGTCTCGACGGCGCGGAGCGCTTCATCGGCATCCTCCTCGCCGGCGCGCCCGATGACGAGAAGAAACGCTGGTGCAACAAGGCGTTCGAGGCCATCCTCGAGGAGGACGAGCGCGCGGTCCCGAAGGCCTCCGCCCTCGTCGAGCGGGTCCGCGGCGTCGTCGGCTCGTAGCCGCCGACCCTTGTCAAGGCCGGCCGATCGACCTACGCTCGGGGCGCGGCCCAGCCTCTCGGCGAGAGGAGGGGAAAGTGAACGCGACAGCTGCTGATACCACCGCCGGGGCACCGGCGGAGCGCGGCCTGCTGAGCCGGCTACGGCGCAAGCGCGCCGAGCACAACGTCTCGTTCCCGGAGCTCGTCTGGCTCCACCACCTGCGGCAGCGGGATCTCGAGAGCTCGAACCGCCGGCCGTACAGCGGCGCCGCCGAGGAGCGCTACCGCGACTTCGAGGCGCGGTTCGAGCAGCAGCACGGGAAGATCGTGAGCGCGTACTGGTGCACCGACGAGGCCTCCGGGATCGTCCTCACGATCAAGCGGCGGCCGCTGCTGCTCGCCGACACCGTGCGCCTGCACTGGGCAACCGACTGGTCGACGCGGGACAAGCCGAAGCTGATGACGCTGCTCTACGAGTGCGAGAGCCTCGCGGTGAAGGTGCAGGAGGTACTGCGCGACACGAGCCGCCGGCTGGCGATCCAGTCGCTCTTCAACGTGGTCAGCTTCGTGCTCGGCTTCGCCGAGACCGAGCGCGCGAAGAACGACCGCGCGGTCGCCGAGGTCGGGCACACGACGCGGACGCACCTGAAGGAGATCGAGAAGTACTACCGCAAGGCCGCCGCGCGCTCCGGGCAGATCGTCTACGTGGGCGGAGTGCTGCTCGGGATGGTGCCGATGCTGGTGCTCGGGGTCACCGCGTGGATCGTGATCGCGAATGCGCAGGACTTCAACAGCCCCGCCGGGATCGGGCTGCTCTGCTTCTGCGCGGGCGCCGTCGGCGCGATGGTCAGCGTCATGTCGCGGATGAGCACCGGGCGCGTGCGGCTTGACTGGGAGTTCGGCAAGGACACACTGCGGACGCTCGGCGCGCTGCGGCCGTTCGTCGGCGCGGTCTTCGGGCTGATGACGTTCCTCGCGCTGAAGAGCGGCGTCGTCAACCTGATGGCTGGTGACGGCAGCTCGTACTACTACGTCGTCTTCGCGTTCGTGGCTGGCTTCAGCGAGCGGTTCGCGCAGGACATGCTGCTCGGGTCGAGCGGGGCCGGGGCGGTCATGCACGGCAAGAGCCCGCAGGAACAGCCGGACGACGCGGCGCTGCCCGACGAGACGACGTTCGACGCCGCAGCGACGGAGACGGAGTCGTAATGGCCGCACCAACCGCGGTGCAGCGCCGCCGCTACGAGCTGCTGTTCGAGTCGTGCCTCTGTAGGCCGAAGCGCAAGGCCGAGGTCGACCGGCTGGTCAGGCGCATTAGCTCGAACCGCAAGCGCTACCAGAAGGTCGGCAAGGCCGTGGGCGTCCCCTGGTATGTGATCGGGATCATCCACTCGCTGGAGGCGAGCGGCGACTTCACGCGCCATCTGCACAACGGCGACCCGCTCACCGCGCGCACGGTGCACGTGCCGGCGGGGCGGCCGAAGGCGGGCAAGCCGCCGTTCACGTGGGAGCGGAGCGCGATCGACGCGCTCCGCGGCCGCGGCCTCGGCGCCTGGGAGGACTGGAGCGTCCCCGGCACGCTCTACCAGCTCGAGGCCTACAACGGCTTCGGCTACCGGGACCACCATCCGAACGTCGCCTCGCCGTACCTCTGGAGCTTCTCGAACCACTACACGCGCGGGAAGTACGTCGCAGACGGACGCTTCTCGCCGACGGCGGTCTCGCAGCAGATCGGGGCCGCGCTGCTGCTGAAGCAGCTGGTCGGGTCGCCGAACGGGCGCGTCGCCACGCCGCTGGGCCCGCGGGTCCTGCAGCTCGCGAACCCGCACGTCAAAGGACCTGACGTCCTGCAGGCGCAGCGCCTGCTGCTGAAGAACCCGTACGGCTCGTTCGACCCCGGGACGACCGACGGCGAGTACGGCGAGCTGACCGCCGGTGCCGTGATGCGCGCGAAGTGGGAGCTGGGTTTCCCTGCGACCGCGCGCAACAGCACGTTCGGGCCGAACGTGCAGGCGTTCCTCTCAGGGAAGAAGCCGCTGCCCGCCGCCTTCAAGGCGCGGCGCGCGAAGCGGATGCGTGAGGCGACCTCGCAGCAGTCGATCCGCAAGCGCATCGTCAACTGGGCGCTCTGGGGCTGCAAGAACAGCGGACAGATCGCCTATTCGCAGAACGGCAACGTCCGCCTCGACGCGCTCGGCAAGAAGGGCGCGCTGCCGCTCGCGACCGACTGCTCGGCCTTCGCGACACTCTGCTACTCGTGGGCCGGAGCACCGAACCCGAACGCGGTCGGCGCGTACGACGCGAGACAGCCGGCGTTCACCGGCTCCATGCTCGGCCACTGCCGCCGGATCCCGCGCAGCGCGGTTCAGCCGGGCGACCTCGTCGTGTGGACGCCGCCGAACAGCGGCCAGCACGTCTGCGTCGTCGTGGCCCGCGGCGCTGACCCGATGCTCGTGTCGCACGGCGACGACTCGGGGCCGAAGAAGCTCCGGTTCTCGGCCGAGGACGGCTACCAGCGGCGCCACGGGCACGGCACCGCGGTCTGGCTGAGCGCCTTCTAGGCCCGGCCTTCGGCTTCGTACTCGCGGAGGAAGCCCTGGAAGAGCCGCCGGTGTCCTTCCTCGTCGCGCAGGATCTCGATCGCCATGTCCTGGGTCGCCCAGTCGACGCCGTCGGTCAGCTCGATGATGCGGTTGTAGTGCTCGATCGCGCCTGACTCGGCCTCGATCACGCCCTTGATGACGTGGACGACATCGGTCTGGTCGTCCGGGGGCTGCAGGAAGGGCTGCTCGGCCTTGAACTGCTCCGACCCGGGGACGACGCCGTCCAGCTCCTTGATCCGGTTCGCGAACTGCTGCGCGTGCCCGAGCTCCTCCTGGATGTCCTCCTCGAGCGCCTCGCGGATCTCCTGCGCGCGGACGCCGTCGGGGTTCACCGAGTTCGCGAGGTAGCTCATGACGGACTCGATCTCCATCCAGTAGGCGTGCTCCAGGAGCTCGAGGATCTCCGCCCGCTTCTCCGCATTTCCGGGCGCGAGGATGCCGAGTCCAGTGGTGGTGGCCATGTCTCGCTCCTTCCTCTCGGGTCACCGCGCAGGCTACCCATGACGACCGGGGATCAACCGGCTCTCGTGGACGCGGAGGGCGCCGACCTGCGATAAGTCGCGCGTGAACATCGCCGAGACGCTGGGCCAGCTGGCCCTCTTCGCCGACCTGACGCCGTCGCAGCTCGAGGCGGTCGCGCACACGCACGAGGAGGACGTCTTCGCCGCCGGCGAGCGGGTGCTCCGGCGCGGGCTCAGCGGAGGCAACTTCTACGTGATCCTCCAGGGCGAGGCCGCGGTCGAGGTGAACGGCGAGGAGCGGCACCTGCTCGGCCGCGGCGAGTTCTTCGGCGAGATCTCGGCGCTGACCGGCGAGCCGCCGGCCGCAGACGTCGTCGCGAAGACGGTGCTCCGCTGCCTCGTCATCCCGGCCGCGCAGCTCGAGCGGCTGCTGCTCGACCGGCCGCAGTTCATGCTCCGCCTGCTGCGCATGGAGGCCCACCGCCTCCAGGGCACGGTCGAGTGGCGACAGTAGAGCGGCCGTTCCCGCCAGGCGACTACGACGTCGTCGTCGTCGGCAGCGGCCCCGGCGGGCTGCAGACCAGCTACTGCCTCCGCAGCCTCGGCGTGCGCCACGCGGTCCTGTCGTGCGACGACTGTCCGGGCGGGATGTTCCAGCGCTACCCGATCTTCCAGCGCCTGATCACGTGGACGAAGCCGGACGCGCCCGTCGAGCGCACCTCGCGCGAGTACGAGTGGTACGACCACAACAGCCTGCTCGCGGACGAGCCGGAGCTGAAGGCGGTCATGCCGGGCCTGATGGACCGCGCCTTCGACCTCCCGTCGCGGGCCGAGATGGAGGCCGGCCTCGTCACCTTCGCCGAGCGGGGGCGCCTCGACGTCCGTTACGGCTGCAAGTGGGAGTCGACGCGGCAGGAGGACGACGGGCTCGTGCTCCTGACGAGCGACGGCGAGTACCGGGCGCGAGCCGTCGTCTTCGCCATCGGCGTCACGGAGCCGTGGCGCGCCGACGTGCCCGGCCTCGAGCACGCGGCGCACTACGTCGAGACGCGCGACCCGGCCCGCTACGAGAACCGCGACGTCTTCGTCGTCGGCAAGCGCAACTCCGGCTTCGAGGTCGCGCAGGGGATCCTGCCCTGGGCGCGCTCGATCGTCCTCGGCTCGCCGCGACCGGTGCAGACGGAGGCGCTCGCGCTCTCGGCGCTGCGTGTCCGCTACCTGCATCCGTACGACGAGTACGCGCGCGGCGGGCCCGGCACCTACGTGATCGACGTAGCCGTCGAGCGGATCGAGCCGGTCGGCGAGCGCTTCCGCGTCGTCACCCACGGGACGACCTGGGACGGGACGCTCGAGTTCGAGGTGGACGACGTGATCGCCGCGACGGGCTTCCGCACGCCGCTGCAGGACCTGCCGCAGCTCGGGCTGGTCACCGTCGCGGACGATCGCATTCCGGCCTTGACGCCGTGGTGGGAGAGCGTCTCGCTGCCGGGCGCGTTCTTCGCCGGCAACGCCTCGCAGGGGGCGCGCGGGCTCGGCAAGCACGGCGCCGGCGCGAGCTCGAGCGCGGTGAACGGGTTCCGCTACAACGCGCGGGTGCTCGCGCAGCACCTCGCCGAGCGGCTGGGAGGTCAGGCTCCGGCGCGCGAGCCCGTGGACGACGTCGTCGCGTTCCTGTTGCGCGAGCTGACCAGCGCGCCTGACCTCTGGGTGCAGAAGGGCTACCTCTGCCGCGTGGTCGCCCGCCTGGACGCCGGCTGGCGCGACGACGGCGTGATGCCGCTCGCGCACTTTCTCGACGTGGTCGAGGAGGACGGCGCTGCCGCGGCCGTCGAGGTGGACGAGAAGGGGACGATCCTCCCCACGCTCTACCTGCGCCAGCGCGGCGAGATCCGCGAGCACCAGCTCGATCCGCACCCCCTCCACGAGTACCGGGGCGAGCCGTACCGCGGGCACGTCGCCGCGATCGTCGGCTGATCGGGCGACCGAGCCGGCGTAGAACCGGCTCCGGCGGGAATGAGCGCCGGCATGAGCGCGGCCTTCGCGTGGCTGCTCGTCCGTCTGCGGCTGCTCGTCGTGCCGGGGTGGATCGCCGTGGCCGTTCTCGCGACGGCGAGCCTGCCCTCGTTCACCGACCGGCCCGCGTCGGCGACCGGCGGCCTGGTGCCGACGAGGTCGAGCTCGCTCGCGGTGGAACGGGAGGCGGTCGAGGCGTTCGGCTCGCCGCTCCTTTCCCGCGTCGCGGTCGTCCAGCGCGACCCCGACGGGCTCTCCGCCGCTGCCCAGAAGCGCGCGCTCCGGCGGGCGCTTCGCATCGACCGCGGCCGCGACACGGCCATGCGCAGCGTCGCCTTCGCGCTGCCGATCTCGAATGCCGAGCGGCTGTTCCCGTCCTCGCGCGAGCGGGGCACGACCGTGATCACCTTCCTCTACTTCCGCCCGGGGACGAGCACCGGCGCGCAGCTCGCGCTCGGGCAGTCCTACGTACAGCGGATCCGCAGCGCCGGCGACCCCGTCACCGGCGTGACCGGGACGATCCCGGCACGCGAGGCCGAGTTCGACCAGATCAACCGGGCGCTGCCACTCGTCGAGGCCGCGACGGTCGGGCTGATCGCGCTGCTCCTGCTGATCGTCTTCCGCGGCGTCGGCGCGCCGCTCGTCGCGCTCGGTGCCGCGGCCCTCTCGTACCTGATCTCGGTGCGCGTGCTCACGTGGACCGCCGACCGGATGGGCACCGAGGTGCCGCGCGAGGTCGAGCCGGTGCTCGTCGCGCTGCTGCTCGGCCTCACGACCGACTACGCCGTGTTCTTCCTCTCGGGCGCGCGCAGCCGGCTCCGCGAGGGCACCGGCCGCGTGCAGGCGGCGCAGCAGTCGGCGCGCTCGGTCCTGCCGATCACGGTGACCGCTGGGTTGATCGTGGCGGTCGGCTCGGGCTCGCTCGTGATCGGGAGCCTCGACTTCTTCCGCGCCTTCGGGCCGGGCATGGCGGTGACGGTGCTCGTGACCCTCGCGGTGACGGTGACGCTGGTGCCGGCGGTGATCGCGATCTTCGGCCGCGCGCTCTTCTGGCCCGGGCTGCGAGAGGCGCCGCCGCGCGAGCCGGGGCGGCTGCGGCGCGGCCTCGGCTGGGTCGCGACGGCTCGGCCGGTGGCGACGGTCCTCGTCGTGGCGACTGGCGCGGTTCTCCTGGTGGCGGCGCTCCACGGGCGCTCGACTGCGCTCGGGCTCACCCTCCTGCGGGGGCTGCCGCCGTCGAGCGAGGTGCAGCGCGCGGCCTCGGCGGCGGGCGAAGGTTTCGCGCCCGGGATCGTGGCGCCCACGGAGATCTTCCTGCGAACGCCCGGCCTCGACGAGCACGAGACGGCGCTGGTGAAGCTGCAGGCCGCGCTCGAGCGGGAGCCCGGCGTCGCCGGAGTGGTCGGGATCCGCGACCAGCCGCAGCAGGTCGACCGGCCGCTCTTCGTGAACGAGCGCGGTGATGCGGCACGCTTCGCGGTGATCTTCGACGACGATCCGCTCAACACGCACGCGATTCATGCCCTGCGGCGCGTCGAGGACGACCTGCCGTCCCTCCTCCGTGGGGCCGGCCTCGGCGACGCCCACGCGGCGGTCGCCGGCGACACCGCGCTGGCGAAGGACTCGGTCGAGACGATGCACGGCGACATCGCGCGCGTCGCGGTCGCGCTCCTGCTCGCGAACCTCGTGCTGCTCACGATCTTCCTGCGCGCGCTGCTCGCACCGCTCTACTTGCTCGCCGCAAGCGTGCTGGCGCTGACGGCGGCGATCGGCGTCACGACCTGGGTCTTCCAGGACTTCCTCGGCCACCAGGACCTGACGTACTACGTCCCCTTCGCCGCTGCCGTACTGCTGCTCTCGCTCGGCTCGGACTACAACATCTTCATCGCGGGGCGCATCTGGCAGGAGGCCGAGCGGCGGCCGGTGCGCGACGCGATCCGCTACGCCGCCCCGCGCGCCTCCGGGACGATCGCCACCGCGGGGCTGACGCTCGCCGGCTCGTTCGCGCTGCTCGCGCTGATCCCGATCCGCCCGATGCGCGAGCTCGCGTTCGTGATGGCGGTGGGGATCCTGATCGACTCGTTCCTCGTGCGCTCGATCCTGGTGCCGTCGCTCGCAGCCGCCTTCGGCCGCGCCTCGTGGTGGCCGAACTCCCCACCGCAGCCCGAGCCGGCGGTCAAGAGCGCGCACGCGCGCGAGGAACTGGCCGCAGCTGCCGACTGACGGCCCGGCCGCGGCCACAAGCGCTTCTGAGGGCTTTCGAGAGTGAGCCCGATGCTGTGAGAGGTGTCATTGCATCGTCAGCGGTTTGTTCTTGATGAGCGCCCAGACCTCTCTCCTGCCACCGCCGCCAAGGATCACGCCGCGAGCGCCGACTTCGATCAGTAGCCGTCGACATTCCTCGGGCGTCGTCCCGGTCACGGTCTGCAGCGTGTCGAGGTAGCGGCCCTCGGGGAATCGAGCATCGTCGAGGAGCGTCTCGAGCAGCTGCTTCTTCGGAGCGTCCCCGCGCTTCCACTGCTCGTAACGCCGTGGTCCGTAGTACGACCCGACAAGTGTCGAGACGACCCCCAGGACCCCTCCCACGAGCCCACCGATGATCCCGGCAGTCAGCTCGCTCACCGTCGCCATGAGCAACACGACGCCTCCCTTCGTTCATGCGGATGGGCCCGCCTGGATTCGAACCAGGGACCAACGGATTATGAGTCCGCTGCTCTGACCAGCTGAGCTACGGGCCCGCCCGTCTAGCGTACCGCCGGTTCTACTCGACGGATCGGCGCGGAACCCTCACAATAGGCCGCGTTGTCCGCACTCCAAGCGGCCGTCCACGAAGGAGGGTGGCGAACGGTGAAGGTCTTCCAGCACGAGCGACAGCTTCGAACGAGCGGTGGGCTTTCCGTCCGGGACATCACGGAGGAGGTCGCCGAGGCAGTTCGCGAGAGTGGGGTCATCGACGGCATCGCGTGCGTCTACTCGCCTCACACGACGTGCTGCGTGCGGGTGAACGAGTTCGAGAGCGGCTTCCTGGAGGACTTCGCGAACATGCTCAAGCGCCTCGTGCCGAGCGAGACGTACTACGCGCACGACGACTGGGACCGGCGGACCGAGAACATCTGCCCCGAGGACATGGATTTCGGCAACGGCCACTCGCACTGCATGGCGATGCTGCTGGGGACGGCCGGCGAGTCGATCCCCGTGCGCGACGGCGAGCTCTGCCTCGGCACCTGGCAGCGCGTGCTCTTCCTGGAGCTCGACCGCGAGCGAGATCGCCGCTGGATCGTGCAGGTCGTCGGGACCTAGCCACCGCGCGCTGCCGGCAGGTCGAGTCGCGTGGCGAAGCTGATCTACTCGGCGATCGCGTCACTCGACGGCTATGTCGCGGACGAGGACGGGAAGTTCGACTGGGCCGCTCCGAGCGAGGAGGTGCACGCCTTCGTGAACGAGCTGGAGCGGCCGGTCGGCGCCCACCTCTACGGGCGCCGCATGTACGAGGTGATGGCCTACTGGGAGACCGCGCTGTCCCGGCCCGACCCGCCGCCGCACATCCGGGACTACGCGGAGATCTGGCAGGGGGCGGACAAGATCGTCTACTCCGGAACACTGGAGGCGGTCTCGACCGCGAGAACGCGGCTCGAGCGCGAGTTCGACCCTGCAGCGGTGCGCCGGCTGAAGGACGGCGCGGAGCGCGACATCTCGGTCGGTGGCCCCGAGCTCGCGAGCCAGGCGATCGAGGCCGGTGTCGTCGACGAGCTGCACCTCTTCACCGCGCCCGTGCTCGTGGGAGGAGGGACGCGAGCGCTCGACGGCAGCACGCGGCTGCGACTCGAGCTCCTGGACACGCGGCGCTTCGGAAACGGCTTCACGTACTCCCGGTACCGCACGATCGCCTAGGGCGACAGCGCCGCGACGAGCTGCTCCTGGATCCAGGAGAGGTAGCCGTAGACCGCGAGCGCCGGGGCGTTCGGGTCGTCCGGCCGCATGTCGGACGCGAAGGTGTCCTCCTGCACGTCGAGGCGCGTGCCGAGGACCAGGCGGAGGTCGTTCAGCGCGCGCAGCCAGGCGTCGGCCTCCTCGGCGCTGAGACGGTCGCGGTCGACGGTCCGGGCAAGCAGCTCGAGCGCCTCGCGTCGGCCCTCCAGGAGCGAGTCGCCGGCGAGCTCGCCGTAGGCCCGCTCGTCGGCCTCGTCCTCGTAGGCCGGCGGGAAGAGCCGCCGCAGCGAGGGGTCTTGCGTGTCGTCGTCGAGCTGCGCGCGGAGCTCCGCGGCCAGGCCGGCCAGTAGCGCACGCTCGTCCCGCGACAGCGTCAGCTCGACCTCGCCGTCGCTCCTGCGGAAGAACACCGGTCAGTCCTGCCGCATCGTGGCCCACAGCCCGTGCGCGTGGAGCCGGGTGACGTCGAGCTCGGCCTTCTCGCGCGTGCCGCTCGAGACGACCGCCCTGCCCTCGTTGTGCACCTGCAGCATCAGCTGCGTCGCCTTCGCGCGGCTGTAGCCGAAGAGCTTCTGGAAGACGAGCGTCACGTACGACATCAGGTTGATCGGGTCGTTCCAGACGATCACGACCCACGGCCGGTCGCGCTCGACGTCCTGGGTCTCCCGCGTCTGCTCGACCTCGATGGTCGAGGTCACGCCGGCCGCACCCCCGACCCGTCGAGCTCGAAGACGAAGAAGTCGCTGCCGAGCACCGGCACGGCGACGTTGTACACCGGAACGTCGCCGACCGCGCCCTGAAACGCGCCTGCGTGCGCGTGCCCGTGCAGCACGACGTGCGGGTGGTGCTCGAGGATCGGCGCGGCCAGCCGGTCGGAGCCGAGGAAGGCCCAGATGCCGCGCGGCTCGCCCTCGAGCGTCGTCAGCGTCGGCGCGTAGTGCAGGAGCGCGACGCGGTAGTCGCAGTCCGAGATCGCCTCCAGGCCCGCACCGAGCGCCTCGACCTCCGCGGTCGTCTCGGCATACACGTCGCGCAGGAGCGGCTCGCCGAAGTCGGGCAGCTGCGAGTCCGGGAAGCCGCCGACGAAGCCCTTCGCGCCGGCGATCCCGAGCCGGACCCCGTCGACGTCCTGGATCGCGTGGCCGCGGTCGATCATCCGCACCCCGGCCTCGGCCAGCGTCGCCGTGAGGCGCTCGACCTCCTTGCAGTGCCAGTCGTGGTTGCCGAGGACGGCGAAGACCGGCGTCGTCAGCGGCCGGCAGATCCCGGCGAGGAGCTCCGCCTGCTCGAGCTCGCCATAGGTCGTCAGGTCGCCCGCGAGCAGGATCGCGTCCACCGCTCCGTCCGTGCGCGCGAACGCGCGCCCGAGTTCGTCGCGGTTCACCTCGTCGCAGTGCACGTCACCGGCTGCGGCGACGCGGATCGGCCTCGCCATGCGCCGGATTCAAGCCGATTGGCGCCGCGGCCCGCCGGGTACGACCGCGCAATGGCCGAGACGGAGCCGAGCTTCGACGAGCTGCTCGAGACGCTCAAGATCGCGGCCGCGGCGCTGCGAGAGGCCGACGTGCCGTTCGTGCTCGGCGGTGGCCTCGCGATCTGGGCCCGCGGCGGCCCCGAGACCGAGCACGACGTCGACTTCTTCGTCAAACCCGAGGACGCGGAGCGTGCGTGGAAGGCGCTCGAGGAGGCGGGCTTCCGCACCGAGGATCCGCCCGAAGACTGGCTCTACAAAGGGTTCCGAGGCGGCGTGATGGTCGACCTCATCTACGCGCCGAGCGGCCTCGCCGTGGACGGCGAGTTCCTCGGCCGCGCGGAGGTGCTCGAGGTGCACGCCCTGCGCATGCCGGTCATGCGCGCGAGCGACGTGCTCGTCGCCAAGCTGCTCGCGATGCGCGAGCACGAGGTGGACTACGACCAGGTGCTCGAGCTCGCGCGCACGGTCCGCGAGCAGATCGACTGGGACGAGGTGCGCGAGCGGACGGACGGCTCGCCCTACGCGAAGGCGTTCTTCACGCTGGTCGACGAGCTGGGGTTGAGCAGCTGATGCGCGTCGTCGTCGTCGGCGCGACCGGCAACGTCGGCACCAGCCTGCTCGACGCGCTGGCGCCCGAGCCGGCGGTCGAGTCGGTGCTCGGGATCGCGAGGCGGCTGCCGCAGCTCGAGCTGTCGAAGGTCGAGTGGGCGCAGGCCGACGTCTCGCGCGACGACCTCGTCCCACACTTCCGCGGCGCCGACTGCGTCGTCCACCTGGCGTGGAAGATCCAGCCGTCGCGCGACCCCGGCGCGCTGCGCGCGACGAACGTCCACGGCTCGGCGCGCGTGTTCCACGCGGTCGCGGAGGCCGGCGTGCCGGCGCTGGTCTACGCATCCTCGATCGGCGCGTACTCGCCGGGGCCGAAGGGCAGCCGGGTCACCGAGGACTGGGCCACTGACGGAGTCCCGACGAGCTTCTACTCGCGCCACAAGGCCGAGGTCGAGCGGATCCTGGACCACTTCGAGCGCGACTCGCCGCAGACGCGGGTCGTGCGCCTGCGTCCAGGCCTGATCTTCAAGCGCGAGGCGGCAACCGGCGTCCGCCGCCTCTTCGCGGGACCGTTCCTGCCGACCCCACTGCTCCGGCCGGGCCTGTTCCCGTTCGTGCCCGACCTGCCGAGGCTGCGCTTCCAGGCGGTGCACTCGCGCGACGTGGGCGAGGCGTACCGGCTGGCGATCGTCGGCGACGCGAGCGGGCCGTTCAACATCGCCGCCGAGCCCGTGCTCGACCCGCCGGAGCTCGCACGGATCCTGGGCGCTCGGCGCATGCGCGTGCCGGAGGGGCTGGCGCGGGCGCTGACGGCGCTGACGTGGCGGCTCCGCCTCCAGCCCACGCCACCGGGTTGGCTCGACCTGGGGCTGAACGTGCCGCTGCTCGACGTCACACGGGCGCGGACCGAGCTCGGCTGGGCGCCGCGGCGGCGGGCCGACGCCGCGCTGCTCGAGCTGCTGGCCGGTCTGCGGGACGGCGCCGGCGCCCCCACACCGCCGCTCGACCCCGGCACGAGCGCGCCCGCCCGCGTACGCGAGGTCGCGGAAGGCATCGGCGCGCGCGAATGATCGCCGCTCGAACCGGGTAACCCGCGCTCGATGGGCACCGCGCTGTTCGTTCTGCTCTGGTGGCTCGCGCTCTTCGGGTGGTGGATCGTCCTCGTCGGGGCGAACGCCGGCCTGGAGCTGCTCGCAGGGGCCTGCGCCGCGCTCCTCGCCGCGCTGCTGGCGGCGGCGCTGCGCCGGCAGGGCCTGCTGCGCTACCGCTTCGAGGCGCGCTGGATCGTAAAGACGCTGAAGGTGCCGTGGAAGGTCGTCTACGAGCTGGGCGTCGTCTTCTGGGCGCTCGCGCTGCACCTCGTCGGCCTCCGACGCCTGAGCAGCCGCTACCGCGCGTTCGACTTCCCGGCGGGCAGGGACGACCCGACCTCGCGCGGGCGCCGGGCCGTCGCGGCCGCCGCCGACTCGCTCAGCCCGAATGCGACGCCGGTCGACGTCGACTGCGAGCGCGACGTCGCGCTGCGGCACGAGCTCGACCCGCGGCGCTCGTCCAGCTCGATGCCGTGAACGTCTGGCTCGTCGCGGCCACCGTCCTGCTCGCCGGCCTGCTCCCCTGCGGGTGGGTGCTCCTCCGCGCGCGGCTGCTGGACGCCCTCGTCGCGCTCGAGCTGACGAGCACGCTGGTCACGGTCGTGCTCGTGCTCCTGGCGGAGGGCTTCCACCGCTCCTCGTACTTCGTCGTCCCGCTCCTCCTCGCAGCCCTCAGCTTCGTCGGCGCCCTCGTCTTCGTCCGGTTCCTCGGCGACCGATGGCTCTGACCGTCCATGTGCTCGTCTGGCTCGGGGTGGCGATCGAGCTCGCGTGCTGCATCGGGCTCGTGGCCGTGCGGAGCGCGATCGACCGGCTGCATTACGCGGGCGCTGCCACGGTCGTCGGCCCGGCGCTCGTCGCGGTCGCCGTCTGCGTGGAGGAAGGGCTCTTCACGACCAGCGGCCTGAACGCCGTCGCGGTCGCGCTCCTGCTCGCGCTGCTCGGCGGGCCGCTCGGGATCGCCACCGCGCGCGCGATCAGGCTGCGCGAGCGCGGGACGCTCGAGTCGACGCCGGCCGAGCGGGAGCGCGGCGCGTGATCCCGCTGCAGGCGATGGTAATCGGGCTCGTCGCCGTTGCAGGGCTTGCGGTCGTGCTCACGCGCGACCTCGTGCGCCTCGCACTGATGAGCAGCGTGTTCGGGCTGTTGCTGGTGGTGCTCTTCCTGGTCCTGCAGGCCCCGGACGTCGCACTCTCGGAGCTCGTCGTCGGCGGCGTCGGCTTCCCTTTCGTGATCGCGGTCGCGATCGCGCTGGACCGGTCGGCGTGAGCCGGCGCTTCCGGCTCTCGCTGTTCGGAGTGTCCGCCGCAGGGCTCGCCGCCCTCCTGCTCTGGGGTGTCGCTGGCCTGCCGGACTTCGGCCACTACCGCGGGCCGTACGGCTATGTGCTGAACACCGTCGCGCCGACCGAGCGACACGTGACGAACGTGGTCGCGGCGACGGTGTTCGACTACCGCGGCTTCGACACCCTGGGCGAGGAGTTCATCCTCTTCTCGGCCGCTCTGGGTGTGGCGCTCCTCCTCCGTGAGGAGCGAGCACGAGGCCAGCGTCTCGACCACGGCGTCCGCAGCGACGCCGTCAGGCTCGTCGGCCTCGCGTTCGTGCCGGCGCTGCTCGTGCTCGGCCTCCAGGTCGTCGCGCACGGCTACATCACCCCTGGCGGGGGTTTCCAGGGCGGCGTCGTGCTCGCGTCGGCGTTTGCACTCGTCTGGCTCGCGGGCCGGTACCGCGCCTTCCGTCGTCTTACCCCTACGCACGCCGTCGACTTCGCGAAGGGCACGGGGGCCGGCGGCTACGCGGTCATCGGCATCGTCGCGCTGCTGCTTGGAACGGCGTACCTGCACAACTTCGGCCCCCTCGGCACCTCCGGCACGCTCGCGTCGGGAGGCACGATCGCGATGCTGAACTTCGCCTCCGCGCTCGAGGTTGCGGCGGCCTTCGTCCTGATCTTCACCGAGTTCGTCGAGGAGCTCGCCGTCGTCCCGCGGGAGACGCGCCTGTGAGCTATCTCCCATATGCGCTCGCGGTCTGGCTGTTCGTCATCGGGCTCTACGGCGTCGTCACGAGTCGCCACCTGATCCACCTCACCGTCTGCCTGATGGTGATGCAGTCGTCGAGCTACGTGCTGCTCCTCTCGATCGGCTACGTCAGCAGCGGCACGGCGCCGGTCTTCGCCGACGTGCCGAAGGGGACCCGGGCGGTCGATCCGGTCGTGCAAGCGCTGACCCTGACCGATGTGGTCGTGAGCGTCGCGGTCGCCGCGCTCCTGCTTGCGGTGGCGATGCAGGTACGCAGACGGCACGGCAGCGCCGACCCCGAGCAGCTGAGCGCCGTCAAAGGCTGATGGACGCCCTCGTCCCGCTGCCGGTCGTCGTGCCGCTGATCGCAGCCGCGGTGCTTGCAGCCGGAGGCCGCTGGCTGGGCCGTGGCGTTGACGACGCGATCGCCGTCGCGACCGCGGCCGTCGCGAGCGTCGTCTCGACGATGCTCGTCGTCCGCTCCCTCGACCACGACCTGCTCTACTGGTTCGGGGGCTGGACGCCTCGGCACGGGCTGGCGCTCGGCATCGCGTTCGACGTCGACCCGCTGGCCGCGTCGCTCGCTGCGCTCGCTGCGGTGCTGTCGACGGCGAGCTTCCTGTACGGCTGGCGGTACTTCGACGAGGTCGGGACCCTCTATCACGTCCTGATGCTGACCTTCCTCGCGGCGATGAGCGGGTTCGTGCTCAGCGGCGACCTGTTCAACATGTTCGTCTTCTTCGAGCTGATGACGGTCAGCGCGTTCGCGCTGATCGGCTACCAGGTGCGCTCGAGAGCGCCGCTGCAGGGGGCGATCAACTTTGCGGTCACCAATGTGATCGCGTCGTTCTTCGTTTTGACCGGGCTCGCCCTCGTCTACGGTCGCACCGGCGCGCTCAACCTTGCCCAGATCGGGCAGGTGCTCTCCGGCAAGGGGACGGACGGTCTCGTGCTCGTGGCGTTTGCGCTCCTGCTCGGGGGTTTCCTCGTGAAGGCCGGGGCAGTGCCCTTCCACTTCTGGCTCTCCGACGCCTACGCGGTCGCGCCGGTGCCGGTGTGCGTGCTCCTCTCGGCGGTGATGAGCGATCTTGGGCTGCACGCCATCGGACGCATCTACTGGCCGGCCTTCTCCGGCGTCTTCTCGGGCGACGTGCACGCGCTGCGCGGCCTGCTCGTCGGGATCGGCGTGCTGACCACACTCGTCGGCGGGACGATGGCGTTCTTCCAGCGCGACCTGAAGAGGCTGCTCGCCTTCGTCACGATCAGCCAGGTCGGCGTGTTCCTCTGCGGGATCGGCCTCTTCACCGCCCGCGGCCTCGCCGGCACCACCCTGTATGTGCTCGCCGACGGCTTCGTGAAGGCCTCGCTCTTCCTCGCCGTCGGCATCCTCGTGTACCGGCTGGGCGACGGCGACGAGTTGCGCCTGCGCGGTCGCGGCGGGAGCGCGCCCGTGGCCGCGGTCGTGTTCTTCGGCGGCGCGCTGCTCGTCGCCGGCCTTCCACCGTTCGGCTCTTTCCAGGGATGGTCGTTGCTGGTGCGATCGGCCGGCGACGTCGGCTACGGCTGGCTGCCCGCGGTGCTGGCGCTCGGGTCGGTGCTGACCGGCGGCACGCTTCTTCGAGCCGCGGCGCGGGTCTTTCTCGGCTGGGGTGATGCGGCCGATCCGCTGCTCTCGGCCGAGCCGCCGCCCCTGGAGGAGGAGCCCGACGTCTCGCGCTCGCGGATCTCGCCACCGCTGCTGTTCGGGCCGGCGCTCGCCTTGCTGCTCGTAGCCGTGGGCCTGTCGTTCACGCCGGGCCTGTCCGGGCACGCAACCGAGTGGGCGCTCCGGTTCGAGGACCGCCCGGCGCACCTGGCGGAGGTGCTGGGCGGGACGCTGCCGCCGGCTTCGCCCGCGCCACAGACCGCCGTGGGCTTCGCGCCGTACGGCTACGGGATCGCCTCGACGGTGCTGGCCGTCGGGTTCGCGGCGTTCGGTCTGTACCGGCGCCGCTTGCCCATGCTCGTGCGCCGTGGAGCGGCGTGGCTGCTCGACCCGCCGGTTGCGGTCCTCAAGGGCCTGCACAGCGGAATCGTCGGTGACTACGTGGCGTGGCTCACCTTCGGTGTCGCGGCGCTGGGCGGGCTCGTCGCGTTGATCGCCCGCTGAGCCGGCCGTGCTTCGCGAGCGACCGGCCTCTCGAGGAGCCGTCACGAAGTCGGCGCACATCCGTCACACCCTCGTAACGCAAGGGCCGGTACCGTCCCTAACCCCCACCCACCCAGGGGCGCGCGCGTCACATGAAGATGACGCGGCGCGGGCTACGCGACCTTCAGGGCTTCGATCTCGCGGTTGACGGCTAGTTGCTCGAGGGCTCTCGCCTCGATCTGGCGCACGCGCTCGCGCGTCAGCCCGAGCTCGCGTCCGATCGCCTCGAGCGAGGCCGGGTCGCGGTCGCCGTTCAGGCCGTAGCGCCGCTTGACGACCTCCCGCTCGCGCTCCGGCAGCTGCGACACCGCGCGCCGCAGCACATCCGTCTCGAGGCTCACGGTCAACTCCTCCTCCGGCGCGACCTGCTCCGAGGCGAACAGGTCGCCGAGCGCGCCCTCGTTCTCGGAGCCGATCGGCCGGTCGAGGCTCGTGATCGCGCGCGCCGCCTGGCGAACTTCGCGCACCTGCTTCAGCGGCAGCTTCGCCTGCTTCGCGACCTCCTCCTCGGTCGGCTGCCGTCCGAGCTTCGGCGCCAGCGCTCGCTCCGCACGCGCGATCCGCTGCTCGCGGTCGGCGATGTGCACGGGGATCCGGATCGTGCGCGACTTGTTCGCCACCCCGCGCTGCACGGCCTGGCGGATCCACCACGTCGCGTAGGTCGAGAACTTGAAGCCGCGCCGCCAGTCGAACTTCTCGACCGCCCGGATGAGCCCGATGATCCCCTCCTGGATCAGGTCGAGCAGCGAGAGCCCGTGCCCCTGGTACTTCTTCGCGATCGACACCACGAGCCGGAGGTTCGAGTTGATCATCCGCTCCTTTGCCTCCGGATCGCCGCGCTCGATGCGCTTGGCGAGCTCGACCTCCTCCTCCTTCGTCAGGAGCGGCCAGCGCCCGGCCTCGTTGAGGAAGAGCTGCAGCGCGTCGGTCGTCGTGGTCGCGAGGTCGCCGTTCACGTAGGTGCTGTCGTCCTCCCTCGCGCGGCCGCAGTCGTCGGTCAGCTCGATCCCGCGCTCCTCGAGCTCGTCGTAGAGCCGGGCGACCTCCTCGTCGGCCAGCTCGTGCTCCGCGACGAGCTCGTGCAAATGCGACAGGTTGACGCAGCCCTCCTGCTCGCCGCGAGCGATCAGCGCCTGGATCTGCTCGTTCGTGATCTCGGTCATGTCCCGTCCCTTCCCGCTTCGGCATCCTCTAACGCGTCGCCGCCTGAGGAGAACAGCACGCATTCCTGCGGCTCGCCGTCGTGCAGGACTTGCCCTGGCACGACGCCCTCCCGGCGGAAGCCGGCCTTCTCGGCCACACGCTGCGACGCCTCGTTGGCGGGCAGCGTCATGAGCTCCAGCCGGCGCAAGCCGAGGTTCCGGAACGCCCAGTCCGTCACCAGCCGCAGCGCGCCGGTCGCAACGCCGCGGCCGCGCGCGTCGGCCGCGACCCAGTACCCGACCGTGCCCTCGCGCTCGCGGCGCCCGGGCAACCGGAGCCCGATCGCGCCCAGGATCGCTCCGCCGGCCGCGTCCGTCACGGCGAAAGCCGCCTCGCCCTCCCCACGGGTCCAGTCGCGACGCGTCTGCTCGATCCAGCTGCGCGCGTGCTCCTCGGTGTACGGCCACGGCACCGTCGTCCAGCGCGAGATCTCCGGATCGCGGCAGATCTCGGCTACGCGGGGAACGTCCTCGAGCGTCCATGGCCGCAGGAGAAGCGAGGCGTCCGAGAGCTCCACCCGCTCGGGCCACTGCATTACCCTGAGCCTAGACCAGGCCGCAGAAGCGCGCCGTATTGGGCCAGGGCCAGTAGCCGCGGCCGCTCCGGTGCGCACGCTCGGCCACCCACATCTGCTCGAGCGCCGTCCAGCGGTTCGCCCACCCGCGCCGCAGGAGCAGGCCGGGAGCGTAGGTGCGCATGAAGCCGCGGTCCATCTGCAGACCGCCCCAGTACGGATCGCCGGAGTCCCGCCAGCCTCCCTCGAAGCGGTGGATGCAGAGCCAACCGCGCTTGTGCGGCGGACGTGCGGCGAGGCGCGAGACGTAGCGCGCCTGGCGTCGCCAGTAGCGGAGCGCCCGCGTCGTGTGCATCGCAGCCTTCACGTGAGCGCGTCGGTGCATGCCCATCACCGCCTGCCAGTGCCACACGGTGCGGCGCAGCCGGCGGACAAGCAGGGGGCTCACATGCCGGCTCGCCATGTGCACCGGCTTCTTCGCCGGCGTTGCGACCGCCCGCGGCGGCGGTGAGCCGGACGCCAGCGTCGAGCCGGCCGCCGTCAACAGCAACGAGGCAAGCATGGGCGCGAGCAACAGCTTTGGATTCACCGCAGAGACCCCTCCTCGGGCCCGACTCCATTCGGCAGTCCCGGGCGCGTCCGCTGGGGGAGCGGGATCACGCGCTCGGTGGCCTGGTCGGATCGACCTTGTTCGGAAGGTGCGACGCCTAAACCTGCCGAGTGTTAGGCGAATCTCGTGCTTTCCGCCACGATCTGTGCCCGGAACCCGCTTGCTACGGTCGAGAAATGCGCCGATTGGTCGTCCTCCTGAGCACGATCGTCGCGCTCGACATCACGTTTTTCGCCGCGCTCGTGCCCCTCTTGCCGCACTTCGTGTCGTCGTACGGCCTCTCGAAGGGCGCTGCCGGCGTGCTGTCCGCCGCCTACGCGGCCGGCGTGCTGACCGCGTCGCTTCCGAGCGGTTTCGTCGCCGCGCGTTTCGGCCCGCGACCGGCGGCGCTCGTCGGCGTCTCGGTCACGGCCGCCGCCAGCTTCGGCTTCGCGTTTGCGGACGACGCGTGGACACTGGGCGCCGCGCGGCTGCTGCAGGGGGTCGGAAGCGCGCTCTCGTGGGCCGGCGCGCTCGCCTGGCTCGTCGCGGCGGCGCCTCGCGAGCGGCGGGGCGAGCTGATCGGAACGACGATGGGCGCCGCGGTCTTCGGGGCGTTGCTCGGGCCGGTGGTCGGCGCGATCGCGACGCTCGCGGGGGTCCGGCCGACCTTCGCCGGGATCGGCGTGCTCGGTGCGCTTCTCGCAGCGTGGGTCGCCGCGACGCCGGGCGTGCCGGCGCAGCCGCAGGCGATGGCCGAGCTGTTCCGCCGCGCCGACCGGCGACTCGTCGGCGGCATGTGGCTGCTGGTCCTTCCCGCCCTGCTCTTCGGCGTCGTCGCAGTGCTCGTTCCGCTGAGGCTGCACGACGGCGGCTGGGGCGGCGTCGCGATCGGCGCCGTGTTCCTCGTCACCGCCGGGATCGAGACGCTGCTCAACCCACTCCTCGGCCGCTTCACCGACCGGCGCGGCCGCCTCCTTCCCATCCGCGTCGCCCTGGCGGCTTCCGTCGTCGTCTCCGTCGCCTTCGCGCTGGCCTCGTCAGCCCCGATCGTGGCGGCGCTCGTCGTCGCCGCCGGCCTCGCCTACGGCTCCCTCTACACGCCCGGGATGTCGCTGCTGACGGACGCGGCCGAGCGGCGCGGCATCGCGGCCGGCCTCGCGTTCGGCGCGATGAACGGCGCCTGGGCGGCCGGCAACGTCGTCGGCCCCGCGGCCGGCGGGTGGCTCGCCGAGATCTGGGGAGACGCGCTGCCGTACCTGCTGCTCGCGGTCGCCTGCGCCGCGACCTTCGCGTTGTCGGTCTGGCGGCCGGCGCTACCGCCAGCCGAGGTCGCGCCCGAGTAGCTCGTAGAGCCGGCGGTTCGGCTCCTCGAACTCGGCCGCGAGCCGCTCCCGCGTCTCGGGCTTCATCGGCTCGTACCGGCGCTCGTAGACCCGGGGGTAGGAGTCGAGCCGGTGCTGTGAGGCGCCCAGGAACTCGAGCACCCGTGCGTGTGCCCGTTCGGGCTCGGTGCCGAGGTCGTCGCTCGGCAGCACCAGCAGGTGCTCACGGGGGAAGACTGCGAGCCAGCGCTCGAGCTGCTCCGCGTAGCGTCCGCGCGCCTTGTAGGTATGGCTCCACCACTCGCGGCTGAAGTAGCGCGGGTCGGCCGTCATGCGCTCGACCTCGCCGCCCAGCCGCTCCTCCTCCGCGTCCAGCGCCTCCTCGAACGAGAGCGGCTCCCGCCCGAGCGCGACCTCGTGATTGTGGTGCGAGAGCGCGCGGTCGACCGGGTTACGGACGAGCACGACGAGCCGCGTGTCGGGCACGAGCTCCTTCACGCGCTCCGGCGCAAGTGGATGGAAGACGTAGCTCGGGCTCGCCTCCCCGACGAGCTTCCCACGGGTGCGCGCGAGGTTCGGGAAGTTGCCGCGGTACCACGACGCCCCGCGGGCCCAGTGCCGGTCGAAGAAGCTGACCTCCTTCCACGACGGCCCGGTGATCTGCGGGTGCCGGCGCAGGTACTCGTAGAGCGCCGTCGTCCCGGCCTTCTGCGCACCGAGCACGAGGAAGTGCGGCAGCGGCCGCAGCGGCGAGGTGGCACGGCCGTAGGCCCAGACGCCGTTGCGCAGCACGACCCGCGCGGGCTCGGGAATGGTCGGGATCAGCGTCGCCGGCGAGCGCATCACGTCTGGCGCAGGCCCGCGCGGTAGGCGCGAGCCTCGGCGACGAGCGCCTCGAAGAGCCGCATGTCCTCGCCCGCCTCCGGGTGCCAGAGCACGCCGAGCGCAAAGCGCCGCGAGGGATCCTCGAGCGCCTCGACCGTGCCGTCGTCGGCCCGAGCCGACTCATGCAGGCCCTCGCCGAGCCGGCCGAAGCCCTGGTGGTGGTGCGATTTGACCGGCGCGCGGTCGCCGAGCAGCGACCCGAGCCTCGTGCCCGAAACGAGCTGCACATCGTGATCGGCGTAGGCGCCGGGTGTGTGCTTGTGCTTGTCGTCGCCGACGACCTCGGGCAGGTGCTGGACGAGGTCCCCGCCGAGCGCGACGTTCAGCACCTGCGACCCGCGGCAGACCGCGAGCACCGGCATATCGCGCCCGAGCGCCGCCTGCAGCAGCGCGAGCTCGGCTCGATCGCGATCCTCGACGATGCCCTTCGTCGCCGGATGTTGCTCCTGGCCGTAGGTGGCGGGATCGAGGTCGGAGCCGCCCGAGAAGATCACGCAGTCGAGCACGTCGAGCGTCTCCTCGACGCTGTCGTCGCTCGGCGGCACGAGCAGCGGACGCCCTCCGGCCCGCTCGACGGCGCGCACGTAGTCCGCCGGCACGAGCGCCGATTCCTCCTCCCACGAGCCGAACCGCGCCGGGGTGATGTACGTCGTGATGCCGACGAGCGGTCTCATGGACGAAGGCCGCTAGCCGGGCCGGTGCTGTGCGATCAGCAGGCGCCCCATCGCCTGCGCGCGCCTCGCGGCATCTCGGTCGCCCTCGCCGGCGGCCACGATCGAGCCCTTCATCAGGATGTGCCAGGAGTGCGCGAACTGGTCGGGGTCCCGCAGCCCCGCCTCGGTCGCCAGCTGCACGATGATCGAGCGGATGTTCGCGAGGTGCGCGGCGCTCGCACGGCCGAGGGTCGTCTCGCGGTCGTTCATCTCCAGCAGGACGTTGATGAACGAGCAGCCCTCGAAGTCCTCGCGGTGGAACCAGTCGTCGAAGAGGTCGAAGATCGCGAGCAGCTGCTCCTCCGGAGTGTCGGCCCGCCGGCGCGCCTCCGCCTCGACCCAGTCCCTGGTCCACACCTGCTCGCGCTGCTGCAGGAACGCGAGGACGAGGTCGTCCTTGGAGGGAAAATGCCGGTACAGCGTCGCCTTCGCGACCTGGGCGCGCCTGATCACCTCGTCGATCCCGACCGCCCGAACGCCGTTGCGCGAGAAGAGCTCGTACGCGCTCGCCAGGATGCGGTCCCGCGCGCTCAGCGGAAGTGATGCAGCCGCCTGCGTCACCGGCGCAGTGTATCGCGGTCCGGCCGGTCTGACAGACAGGTCTGTCTATCGGTAGGACAAGCCCCTCTCCACCGCACGGCTCTTTGTACCGTGGCGCGATGCCGGTCTGGTCTCCGGAGCTCGTCGTGGACGAGCCGCGCGTGCGGCGGCTGCTCGCGCAGTTCCCGGAGCTCGAGGGCCGCCCGCTGCGAAAGCTGGCCGAGGGCTGGGACAACAGCGTCTGGCTCGTCGACGAGCGCCTCGCATTCAGGTTCCCTCACCGACAGGTCGCGATTCCGGGCATCGAGCGCGAGCTCGCGGTGCTGCCGAGGCTCCCCGAGCTGCCGCTGCCCGTCCCGCGGCCGGTCTTCCTGGGGCGACCGGACGGCGAGTACCCGTGGCCGTTCTTCGGGTCCCCCCTTCTGCCGGGGTCGAGGCCGGCGATGCGGAGCCGGGCGATGCCGCCCGGGTCGAGGTCGGCGTTCAGCTGGCGTTCTTCCTCCGCGATCTGCACGCGGTGGAGCTCGACGTCCCGTTGCCCTACGACGCGAACCGGCGGACGGACATGCACCGCCGCGCAGCGCTGGCGCGGGACCAGCTCGCGGAGATCGAGGCGCTCGGCATCTGGCGCGCACCGTCGCGGGTCGATGAGTTGCTCGCTGAGGCCCAGGAGCTTCCGCCGCCCGAGCCGCCGGTGCTCGTGCACGGCGACCTCCACTTTCGGCACCTGCTCGTCGACGCCGGCACGGCAAGCGGCGTGATCGACTGGGGCGACGTCTGCCGCTCCGACCCGGCGATCGACCTGCCGCTGCTCTGGAGCTTCGTCCCGCCGGCCGGCCGCGCCGCATTCCTCGACGCCTACGGGCCGGTCAGCGCCGCGCAGCTGCTGCGGGCGCGCGTGCTCGGCGTCCAGCTCTGCGCGGCGCTCGCGCACTACGGGCGCGTGGAGGGCAACGCGGGCGTCGAGCGCGAGGCGGTCTCCGGCCTGGAGCGCGCGCTTCTCGATTAGGCGAGCGCCGCGATCCACTCGGCGAAGAGCGGGTCGACAATCGTCTGCCGCCGACCCTCCGGCTCGATTTCCGCTCGCGAGCTCAGCCGCTGCAGCGCCTTCTGCGCGCTGGTCTTGCTCAGCGCCAGCCGCTCCAGCACCGCCGCGCGGTAGGGCGAGCCGTCGCCGGCGATGATCGCGCGCAGCGTCTTCTGCTCGGAGGTGTCGAGCCCGCGCCACTGCGCCTCGAACTCCGGCTGCAGCTCGGCGAGTGCCGCCTCGTGCGCGCGCTCCCAGTCCTCGAGGGTCGCGCTGCCGTCGGGCTCGACCTCCTCCCACAGCCGATGCGCCAGCAGCATCGCGCGCTGCGGGTGCCCCTTCGCCGAGGTGAGCAGCGGGTTGAGCGCCTCCCCGACGGCGCGCCTGCTCTCTCGAAAGCGCTCGGCCACGTAGGCCGCGAGATCCTCGTCGCGCAGCCGGCCCAGCCGCACCGGTACCGCGGAGCCGTAGAGCGGCGCCTCCTTGTGTTCGAAGAGTTGCTTCATCAGTCCCGGCTCCGAGCCGGCGAAGACGTACGAGGCGACGTCGCCCTGGAACTGGATGTGGCTGCGCAGAAGCGCGTCGAGGTCGGGAACCTTGCGCACGTCCTGGAACTCGTCGAGCGCGATGTAGGCGCGGAAGCCGCCGGACTCCTCCAGCCGCAGCGGCAGGTCGAGCAGCGCGTGCAGCGCGGGCAGCGGGTCGGTCTTGGGCTCCAGCTGCAGGCGCGCGCTGATGCCGAACGCGCCGAGCGAGAGGCCGAGGCCGGTCTTCTGCAGGAACTCCTCCACGCGGGAGCGGATCGCGCCGCGCAGCTCCTTCGCGTACGCGCGCTCGAAGCGGACGGCGACGTCGGCCAGCGAGACGACGCCGTAGAGGTCGACGAGCATCGGCACGAGGCCTTCCTGCCGCTCGCCGTCGGCGAGCGCGCGCCGCAGCAGGCTCGTCTTGCCGTACTTCCTAGGCGCGTAGAGGCGCACGTAATGGCCGCCGACGGCGTTCTTGAGCAGCAGCTGGGTCTCGTCGTCGCGGTCGACGATCTGGTCGGGCGCGATCGGGCGGGAGTAGACGAAGGGGTTGATGTCCGTGATCAATTCGTCTCTAAGGATACCTTTCGGTAGTCCGGGCGGATACCACCTGACCCACAGCGCGAGGCAGTTGCCACGAATGGAGCGAAGGAGCGCGCTCGCGCTCCCGGCGGCGTGGGCGTGGCGCCCGCTCGCCCGCCCGACCACGACGGTTGGTACAACCGCGCGCCCGGCTCCTACACGTGGTACGTCTGGCCCGGGCGCGGCGCTCGCCGGCACGGGCGTTTCGGCCGCTGCTCGGCAGGAGCACCTTCGTCGTCGGCTGAGTAGTCCCGGGAGATACCAACCGGTATCCACACGGACTAACCGCCGCAGAGGACTAGTTCGCAGCGGGCGGGGTACGCCACCGGCGTGTCCGAGAGCCTGAGCGAGCAGCTGACCAAGTACCTCACCGACGCGCACTCGATCGAGGAGCAGGCGCTCGCGCAGATGCGGCTCGCGCCGCGGGTCGCGGGCGATCGCGAGCTCAAGCGCATCTTCGCCGAGCACGAGCGCGAGACCGCCGAGCACGAGCGGCTCGTGCGCGAGCAGCTCGACGCGCGCGGCGCGCAGCCCTCGACCGTCAAGGACGTCGCCGGCCGGGTCGGCGGCTGGGGGATGATCCTGTTCGCCAAGGTCAACCCGGACACGCCGGGCAAGCTGG
>JBJMJY010000118.1:0-38341 GCA_045806105.1 Gaiellaceae bacterium
GCGAGGACGACGGCGACGAGGGTCACCAGTAGCCGGAGCAACGAACGATCGGCCGGCAGGAGCCGGGATGCCGAAGCGGATGTGACGAGCGCGTCGAAGCGGCCGAAGACTGCCTCGGCCGCGCCCACGCGCGAGAAGTCCCGACGGACGCGCGAGTCGCCGCGCGGCGTCGGAAGCGGAAGTACCAGAGATGCTGACACTAGTGAATAGCTAACGATCACGAATCGGACTCGCAACGCGGTTCAGCTCGCCGGTCGTCAATCGGCGAGCTCGCGCAGGATGTGGCGCGAGATCACGATGCGCTGAATCTCCGACGTACCCTCGCCGATCTCGCAGATCTTCGCGTCGCGCATCATGCGCTCGACCGGGTATTCCTGGATGTAGCCGTAGCCGCCGAGGACCTGTACGGCGTCGGTCGTGACCTCCATCGCGACGTCGGTGCAGTAGAGCTTCGCCATAGCGGAGATCTTCGTCAGCTCGGTGCCGTCGGCGCCCTCGTCGATCAGCTGCCCGCACTTGTAGAGCAGCCCGCGCGCGGCCTCGCATCTCGTCTCCATGTCGGCGAGCATCCCAGCGATCAGCTGGTGCTGCGCGATCGGCTTGCCCATCGTCTCGCGGCTCTTTGCGTACTCGAGCGCGTAGTCCGTCGCGCCCTGCGCCAGACCTAGGCCCTGCGCCCCGATCCCCGGCCGCGAGCGGTCGAGGACCCGCATCGCGATCCGGAAGCCCTCCCCCTCCTCGCCCAGCAGGTTGTCCGCGGGGATGCGGCAGTCGTCGAAGAAGACCTCGCCGGTCGTCGAGCCCTTGATCCCCATCTTCGGCTCGATCCGCCCGACCTCGAACCCGGGCGCGTCCGCCTCGACCACGAACGCCGAGATCCCGTCGTGGCCTGCCTCGGGGTCGGTCTTCGCGAAGACGACGTACAGGTGCGCGACGCCCGCGTTCGTGATGAAGCGCTTGCCGCCGTTCAGGACGTACTCGTCGCCCTCGCGCCGCGCCTCGGTGCGCATGGCCGCCGAGTCGGAGCCGGAGCCCGGCTCGGTCAGCGCGTACGCGGGCAGCCACTCGCCGCTCGCCAGGTTCGGCAGCCAGCGCGCCTTCTGCTCGTCCGTGCCTGCGAGCTTGATCCCGAGCGAGCCGAGCTCCTGCACGGCGAGGATGAGGCCGGTGGTCGCGCAGACCTTCGAGAGCTCCTCGATCGCGACGAGCACCATCAGCGCCCCGGTGCCCGTGCCGCCGTGCTGCTCCTCGAACGGCAGCCCGAGCAGGTCGTGCTCGCGCATCAGCTCGACCAGGTCCCACGGGAACTCGGCCGACTTGTCGATCTCGGCCGCGCGCGGCGCGACACGCTCGCGCGCGAGGTCGCGCACGAGGTCGCGGATCTCGCGCTGCTCGTCGCTCAGCGGCTCGGCGGACACGCGGCGGAGTCTAGAGAAGGATCTCGGAGGCGACCCGCGACGGACAGCCGCGCTCGAGCAACGCCACCGCCTCGTGCAGGTCGACCTGGAGCTCGCGAGCCAGCACCTCTGCCTCGAACCGCCTGCAGCCCGCGCGCCGCAGCTGCTCGCGGCGCCAGGCGACGACCGATTCGTCGTTGGCCGTCTGCCTCAGCAGCTGTGCGGGCGTCATCGTCACCACAGCGTCGCTCGAACGGAGGCGCGCGAGCACCCTAGGAAGGCTAGGTCGAGCCGGAAGATGGTCGCGTCAGCGGACGCGGAGGCGGATCGAGACGGGCAGGTAGCCGCTCCGCGACGCCCTGATCGCGAGGTAGCCCTTCCGCCTCGGCTTGAGGACGACCGACGCGCTTCCGAAGGGGTTCGTGCGCCACCTACGAACGCGGAGCCCAACGCCTGAGACCCGCAGCTTCGCGCCCCCGACAGGGCCGGCGGTCTCGAAGTTCGAAACGGCCACCCCGATCATCGTCCTCTTGCCGCGCTTGAGCGAGCCCTGCACGGCGATCTCCATCCTCCGAACCCGCGTGATGAGCTGCGGCTGAGTGAAGTCGCCGACGTTGTCGCCCTCGTCCTGGGCGGCGACGCGCCAGTAGAGCCGGCCGGTGTTCACGGTGGCAAAGCCGCGGTACTTGAGCAGCGGTGCGTACGAGGTGTTGTCGGTGACGACGTTCTCGACGAGCTGCGAGAACTCCGGCGTGCCGGAGATCTGGACCCGATAGCGCCTCGCCCCGGCCTTTGCGTTCCAGCTGAGCAGGATGTGGTTCACGTCGAAGTCGGCATGGGCGCCGGACGGCTCGCCGATCGTCCTCGTGAACGCGTAGGTCGCGGAGTACGGCCCCGGGGTGAGGCCGAAGGGCGTTCTCGCAAATTCTGCGCGCACGCGCCAGTGGAAGATGCCGGTCCCGTACATGAGCACCGGAGTCACCGAGGGAGCGCGGAGGCCGCTGAAGTCCCTGTGGGTCCCGTCCGGCTGATCGACCGAGACGTCGTACGACACCGCGCCGGGGACGGGGCTCCACGCCCAGTTCGGGATTGCGTCGCCACGGGTCGCGTTCGCAGCGCTTCCAACCGGCGCCGTCAGCCTCTTCCGGAACGTCCAGGCGCCTGATACGGCGTTGGACCAGGTCAGGCCGATGCCGTTCTCGTCAGTGGCGCGAACACGCCAGTAAAGGATCGTGTCGGCCGGGTACGTCGTGTTGCTCGAGTACGCGGTGGAGGCGGTCGTCACATCGTCGATCGGGTTGCCGAAGCTCGGGTCCTGCGACACCTGCAAGCGGTAGTTGCGCGCGCCCATGACCGGCGTCCACTGGAACCGCGGCTGGTCGAGGAAGACGCTCCCGCTGGCCGGGAAGACCCGTGCCGGCGGCGTCGACTGCTTCTGGAACGAGCCGACCGCGGAGGCCGGCCCGCCGAGCGGCAACGCGTCGCTTCCGTCCGCGGCCGAGGCCGGCAGGACAGCCCAGTAGTAAGTGGTCGTCTCGTCGGGATACGTGGTCGGCACCAAGGTATTTCGGGGCGCGTAGGCGGGCACCCGCGTGAAGCCCTCGTCGACGACGTTGGTGAGGTTCGCGTCCTTGGCCACGACGACGAAGTAGCTGTTCGCGCCCATCAGCGGCTTCCAGGTGAAGAGCGGCGTGCGCCCGGTCGTCGTGCCGGTCACCGGCCCGAGGTAGTCGCCGGCGCAGGGGTAGCCGGCGAGGCACGGCGTCGAGTTCCCAGGGTCAGCCGGGTTGGGATAGTTGCTCCAGGTGAACGCCGGGCCGGCGGGGACGGCCGAGTCGGTGCCGCCGTTCTGCAGGTAGGTGTAGTCCCCCCAGACTTCCTGATTGATCGGCGAGCGATCGCTCCGCGCTCGGACCCTGAAACAATACGTACCTGGGTCAACCGTTGGAAACGAGTCCGCGGCCACGGTTCCCTGCCATGGGGCCGGGTTGTTGAGTCCTGGGTAACCGAGCGGGGTCCACTCGGTTACCGAGGTTTTCTTGAGGTACGAAGTAGATGCCCACAAGCAAGCGGCGCCGTTCCAATCAGCGACCTGCACCTCGTAGCTGGCCGCGCCGGGGACCGGGTCCCAGCGCACTACCGGCACGAGCGTCTGGTAGCCGGCGGTGACCGGATCGACGTCCGTACCGGGGTCGGCGAGGTTGTCGCGCATCCGGAGGTTCTTGATGCTCGTGCCGGGAACCGGCCCCGCCGGCGAGACGTTGTCGAAGCTCTTCGTAAAGCTCGGTCCGGCATTCCACTGGCCGGCGTGCCCGTCCAGGTCCAGGGCACGGACGCGCCAGTAGTACGTGTTGTTCTTGAAGACCGTCGTCGGCGAGAGCGAGGTGTTGATCGTCGTGCCCGTGCAGCAGACCTTCGAACCGACCGCGAACTCCTGCGTGGGATTGATCTCCACCTCGTAGCGGGCGGCACCCGGCACGGGAACCCAGCTGAAGCGCGGGTCGACGAGCTCGGGCGCCGGCGCGAGGTCGGTCACTTGGGGCGTCGTCGCAGAGGGCCACGCCCACGTGAACGACCCGACAGCCGAGGGGACGCCGCGATTCCCCTCGGCGTCGAGCGCCGTGACGCCCCAGTAGTAGATCCCCGGCGCCAGCGCGGCAGCCGGCGTGAACGACGTCGCCGACGTCTCGATCGGCTTCGTACCGCCGTTGATGGTGATGAGCGACCCGAGGTTCAGGTCGGTCGCCACCGAGACGAGGTACTTCCGCGCACCCGCCACCGGCAGCCAGCTCAGCCTGAGGGGCGTCGCCGGGTACGTGACCTGTGCACCCCCGAGAGGTGAGACAAGGGGCGTCTTCGAGGCCCAGTTCTTCCGGAACGAGCGGCCTCGCGACCAGGCCGACGGCGTCCCGTTCTTTCCGATCGCCCGCACGCGCCACCAGTACGTCCCGTTCGGGGCGGTCTGGATAAGCGTGGCCCGCGTGTTCTTCGTCCGGAAGTCGTCCTTGCCGGCTCCGAGCACGGGCGAGTTGAAGCCGGGGTCGGCCGCGATCTCGAACTCGTACTCTTCGGCGCCCGCCACGCCGCTCCACGCGAACGCGGGCATGCGGTCCACAAGGGCGCCGCTTGCGGGGCTCGCAGGTACCGGCGCCTTCGGGACGGCGAGCGCGACGCTGCCGCCCGCGAGCGCGAGCATCGCGAACGCCGCCGGCAGGCCCAGCATCCACAGGCTCCGCCGGGCGCGGCGTCGCCGCGGTTGGGTGTTCGGCTCGCTCACTGGCGCGCCCCAAGCTGGGCGCTGCCGGGCACCGCTACCGCCTCGCTCCTTCGCTCGTCGAAGCCCACGCACCCACGCTACGAGCGCGTCAGCGTGGGGCCACCCCTCTCGGGTCTAGCTCAACCCGGACCGAAGTCGGGTGCCCTTCGCACCGGGTGCGGAGCTTCCCGCCGCAGGAGGCGCACCTCGGATTCAGTAGACGTACGGCACCAGGCGGAAGCGAACCCGGCTGGTGTAGGTGCGGTAGCCCGCGTCTCCTGAGAGCACGCGCTCCTCCTCGCGGATCCGCACGAGCTGGAACGCCGTGCTCAGGGCCAGCAACGCGAAGTTGCGAAGCGAAGGGTTCTCCGCCGTGTAGCCGAGGTAGGCGATCAGGTAGCCCGTGTACGCCGGGTGGCGAACAAGGCCGTACGGGCCGGCCGTCTTCACGCCTCGGTTCGCCGCAACCAGGCCGAACGAGCGCCCGAGCGTCCCGAGGCTAAGCAAAGCGACCGCAACGCCGAAGAGCTGAACCACCTCGCAGGGAAGCTGCGGCAATCCTCCTGACTCGGGGCGGGCCAAGAGCATCGCGAAGCTGCCGATCGGCGCAGCAATCCACGCGAGGCGCCTCGAGCTCACGTTGCTCGTCGGGCGGCGCACGAGGAACAGGACAGCCACCCATGCCTCGAGCAGCGTCGTGCCGAGGCCAGACGGTTCCCCCGTAGAGCGCCAGCGCGCGTAGTTCGCCCAGGCAAAGCCCGCAAAGAGGGTCACGAGGAGACCCCGTGAGAGCACGCCTGCAGCGCGTCGACGCATCTGACGAAGCGTAGGAACGTCGTGCGCGCGAGCCGCACGCACAAACGGGTTGAGCTACATGGAATAAGGTCCTGGATCGATGCCGATCCTTCTCCTTGACGGCGCGTTGGGGGCCGTGCTTCTGGCAATGATCGCGCTCGCCGCCACGCGCTCTCCGGTTGGACCGTCGTCCCAGGGTCGGCGAGCGGCAGGATGGATCCTGGTCGCCGTGCCGCTTCCCCTGGCCGTCGGCATCCAGATCTTCGCCCCGATGCCCCTACCACTCGGCGAGATCGCCTTCATTGCCGGCGTGACTGCCTTCGCGGCTGGGGCGCTGCTTATCTTGAGCGGAGACGACGAGGACGACCTCCGCGGTAGCACCGAACCGGAGGATCCGCCCTGGTGGCCGGAGTTCGAGCGCGAGTTTCGCGCCCACGTGCGCGGCAGCCAACGGCTGCGCGTGCTCAGGTAGCGCTTCAGTTCCGCCGGCATCCCGCCGATGTGCGAAAATGATGCCGGCTTGAGCGTCCACGCATTTGTGCTTGCACTGCTGGCCGGCGGGGCCGCGCTCGCGCTCTGGATCCTCGCGCGGTACTCGGGCTTCGGGCCGCGAACGCTCTTCTGGGCGGTCGCCCATGTGCTTGCCGCGATGGTGCTTCTGCAGCTCGTCTCGGTTCCGCTGGGCCTCATCAACGCCAGCGGCTTGCCCGCGGCTCGCTTCTTGTGCGCGTTCGGCGTCGCCCTGCCGCTCTTCGTCTACGCCTTTCTCAGCGGCGGGTGGGTCACCCGCCTGTCGATCGGGCTTCTCCGCTAGGCGCTCCCCTCGACCTCAGAGCAGGCCGTGCGAGCCGAGGAAGGCCGGCGCGAGGATGATGACGAAGATCACCGGCAGGAAGAAGATGGCCATCGGCAGGAGCATCTTCACGGGCGCTTTCTGCGCGCGCTCCTCGGCGTGCATCTGCCGGCGGTGTCGGAGATCCGCAGCCTGCGAGTGCAGGATCCCGCCGAGTGGCGCGCCGAGCTGATCTGAGGCGATGACCGCATTGGCGAAGGCCGTTGCGCTGTCGCTTCCGACCCGATCGGCGAAGCTGCGCATGGCCGTTCGTCGCGACTCGCCCACCCGCAGCTCGGTCACGACCCGCCGCATCTCGTCGGCCAGCGGGCCCTCACTGGCCTCGAGCAGGTAGGACAGCGCGGCGTCGAAGCTCATTCCCGCCTCGACTGCGATCGCGAGCTGGTCGACGAAGTGCGGCAGGTCCGCATCGATTCGCTGGCTGCGTCGTGCCGCCGCCCTGCTGATGAGAAAGTTGGGCACGTAGATCCCCGCAGCGGCAAAGGCCGACGCCAGCAGGATCCGGCCCGCGCCGTGAGCAAGCGTCAGGCCCGCGAGGAGCCCGAGAGCCGTCAGGGCCACACGGCCGGCCATGAAGATCTCCGCGGTCAGCCGGCTCGAGACTCCCGCGCGACGGAGCTTGGCGTCGATTACCTCGGGGGAGTCTCTGCGCCACAGCTTCTCGTGAACCGCCGCCAGCAGCGGGAGCGCTCGGTCGAGAACGACCGATCTTGCGCTGGTGTCGGTGGTCTCCGCTGCTCCGCCCGCGGCCGCGCGGACGGTCTCGAGTGCCGCGCGCCGGTCGCGCTCCGCAGCGACGCGTCCTCGAGTCAGCTGGTATCCGCAGAACGCGAAGCAGGCGATGCCGGCAAACAGGATCAGGATCATCGCGCCTAGTACCCCACCGAGACGATTCGCTTCAGGATCAGCGAGCCGATGATCATCGACGTCACGCAGAATCCGAGGAGCACGTGGCCCACGGACGTCGTGAAGAGCGGTGCCATGTACGAACGGTTGATCACCGTCAAGATCAGCGTCAGCCCGATCGGGAGCGCGATGAGGATCCCCGCCGACATGCGGCCCATCGAGGTGAGCGCGTGGACCTTGCGGGCGTGCCGCTGACGCTCTCGGACCGTGTCCGAGAGCGTGTCGAAGAGACCCGCGAGCGAGCCGCCGGCCTGTGACTGGACGCTGACCGCGGTCGCGACGTATTCGAGATCTGGCGAAGCGATGCGCTCGCACATGCCCGCGAGGGCCTGGTCGAGCGGCCGTCCGAGCCGTTCCTCCCCCAACACACGGCTGAACTCCTCGGAGGCGGGCGGGCTGCCGTCGTCTGCGATCGCGCGGATCGCAGGCCGGAGCCCATGCCCGGCGCGGAGCGTCGAGGCGATCGTGGAGAGCACGTCCGGCAGCTGCCGGTCGAATGCCTTCCTCCGGCGGTCCGCCGCCATGCGCAGGACGAGCAGCGGTATCCCAAGTCCGACGATCATGAAGAGGACCCCCAGCAGCGGACCGGCGCCGATGACAGTGACGAGGATGCCGCAGACGAGCGCCGACAGGCCCGCCAGGTAGGGCAGGTGGCCTGTGCGCAGGTTGAGACCAGAACGCTCGACGGCCCGTGCGAGGCGGTCGGAGCCGGGCAGCTCGTCCAGGGAGCGCTCCGTCCAGGCAAGCAGCGAGTCGAAGCGGGCTCCACGTGCCGGGCGATCCTCGCGTCGCTCGCCGCCCTTGACGTGCTTGTCGACCAGACGGCCGATCTCGGACTTCCGCAGCCGGCGGTTCGCGGCGACGCCCGCGCCCGAGAGGAGCAGGGCGACGACCAGCACGACGGCGGCGGCCGTGAGCCCGCTGTGCGCGAGCGACGCCGCCCTCGTCGAGCCGTACTTGCTCCCCGGGACGCGCAGAGGCGTCACAGCGCGGTGACCCGCCGCGGTCACGCCGAGCGTGAGCTGCTCGCCGGGTCGGGCGCGGGTCAGGTAGGAGATCTGCCACGTTCGCTCGAGCTCCTTGCTGAGCGCGTGGTAGGTCGCGCCGAGGCCGCCGACGTTCGCTGCATCGAAGACCTTGCCACCCGTCGCCGACGCCAGCGCCGCGAGCGGAGTCGTGTCCGCCCGCGAGCCTGCTGCGATCGAGTAGACGATGACGTTCGCGCGCCGCGCCGCTGTGATCGCGCCGGATAGGGTGCTCTGAGAGCCGAGGTCCTTGCCGTCGGTGAGGAGGATGAGGATCCGCATGCCGTTGGACATGCGCTGAAGCAACCCCGCCGACAATCCGATTGCGTCATAGAGCGACGTTCCCCCCTGTCGGTCCGAGGCGAGGGCCGTCAGGGTCCGGGCCACCTCCTGCCTGGACTCGTTGATGCGCGTCAGTGCGAGCGCCTCGTGGCTGAACGCAACCAGGCCGGTCGCCGCCGCCTGCTGCTGTCCGGCCAGGAAGGCCCCGGCGGCACTTCGCGCCTGGCGCAGCGGCTCGCCGCGCATCGAGTTCGAGTTGTCGACCGCTAGCACGATCGCTTCCTCGGTTCCGAGCGGACGCGCGCGGGCGAACTCCGCCGGCTGGCTTCCCTCGGATAGCACGGGTCGAGTGCCCGCGGGCACGACAGCCGTCACGCGCACGAGCGGGAAGCTGCTCAGATCGACGTGCCGGATCTGGACGGACGTGGAGGCGGCAGCCGTTGCGGACAAGCACAGCGCCGCCACCACGATCACGATGCGTAGTGCAGTCCTCAAGCGTTCCCCAGCCACGCCGTCGACGCGAGCTCGACGCCGTTGGACATCAGCTTCGGCAGGAAGTTCGGCCGCAGCCCAGCGGGCTCGAGTGGCCCGAGCATCCCGGGCTCGCAGCCCAGGCCTTCGCGGGGCGGTGCGACGAACAGGTTCTGCAGCGTCACGACCTCGCCCTCCATCCCGGTGATCTCGGTGATCTGGGTGATCCGGCGCGACCCGTCGACGAGCCGGGCGATGTGCACGAGCAAGTCGAAGCCGCCCGCGATCTGCTCGCGAATCGCCTTGACAGGGAGCTCGACCCCGGCCATCAGCACGAGCATCTCGAGCCGGTGCAGCGCGTCACGGGCCGAGTTCGCGTGGATCGTGGTCAGCGAGCCATCGTGGCCGGTGTTCATCGCCTGGAGCATGTCGAGCGTCTCTGCACCTCGAACCTCGCCGACGATGATCCGGTCGGG
This sequence comes from Gaiellaceae bacterium, assembly GCA_045806105.1. Taxonomy (GTDB): domain Bacteria; phylum Actinomycetota; class Thermoleophilia; order Gaiellales; family Gaiellaceae; genus AC-32. Next base: position 9,462 of record JBJMJY010000118.1, read on the forward strand.
CCTCATCCGCAGGGCGTTTCGCACGAGGTCGCGGATCCGCACCTCACCCTCGCCTTCGACGTTCGGGGGACGGGACTCGAGCGGGACGACGTGACGCTGCTGCAGGCGGAGCTCCGCAGCGTCCTCCACGGTGACGATGCGCTCGCCGGTCGGGACAAACTGGGAGACCGCATTGAGCAGCGTCGTCTTGCCGGTGCCCGTACCCCCGGAGATCAGGAGGTTGAGCTTCCCGCGCACGCACTGTGCGAGGAACTCGGCGGTCTGCGGGGTCATCGTCCCCAACTCGACGAGGTTCTCGAGCGTGAGCGCGTCCTGCGCGAACTTCCGGATCGTCAGCGACGGGCCCCGCAGCGCGAGCGGAGAGATGATCGCGTTGACGCGGCTTCCGTCGGGCAGTCGTGCGTCGACCATCGGCGACGACTCGTCGATCCGGCGGCCGACCTGCGAGACGATGCGGTCAATGATCCTGAGCAGGTGGGCGTCGTCGAGGAACGCGCCATCGGTCTCGATGAGCTTGCCGTCGCGCTCGATGAAGAGCTGGTCGTAGCCGTTGACCATGATCTCCGTCACCGTCGGATCCTGGAGGAACGGCTCCAGCGGTCCGTACCCGAGGATGTCGTCGGCGATCTGCCGCTCGAGCAAGGTGCGTTCGCTCGGGCTGAGCGGGATCTCCTCGCCCTTGAGCGCTTCGCTGACCACTTCCTGGACGCGTCGCTTGAGTTCGTCCGAGCCTTCGAGGTTCAGGAACGCCGCGCCGAGCCGCGCGATGCAGGCGCGGTGGATCCTCGTCTTCAGCTCGGCGTGCGGGTCTCTCGCCCTCGCCCTCGCCTCGGCCTGGTCGACCTGGAGGCGCTCGGCGAGAAGCGACGCGTCGTTGCGGGAGAAGCCGTTCGCGTCGAGGGTGCTCATCGGCGGCCTCTCCGGCGGAAGCGCCGCTGGGCGCCTCGCTCTCGTTCGGCCGGCGAGCCTGCAAACACCGCTGCCGCCAACCGGCTCGTGGCCTGAGCGAAACTGCTGCTCTCATCGGCAAGCACGACCGGGAGCGCTCGGTTCACGGCCGCAGGCACGGCTGGATCGTCCGGGAGCTCGAACGCGATCTTCGTGTCGAGCGCCTGCTCGATGTCGTCCAGTCCGACCGCCCCGGCTGCGCCGACGCGATTCGCCACGAGCGAGACCCGCTCGCGGGGGAAGCCCAGCCGGTCGATCGTCTCGAGCCCGATGCGGACGTTCTTCAGCGACGTGACCTCGGGATTGCAGACGAGGAGCAGCTGCTCGCTGTGGTCGAGGGCAGCCAGCATCGCCCCGTCGAACAACGGGCCGGTGTCGATCACGACCGCGCCGAATCCGCTGCGCGCCGCGTCCAAGATCGCTGTGAGGTGAGCCGCGTTGACGAGGTCAGCCTCCTCCGGACGCTTCGGCGCGGCCAGGAGCGACACCCCCGTCCGCGAGTCCAGGCTGACGAACGCCTTCAGCTTGTCCAGGTTGAGGTCGCCTGCGGAAGCTGCCAAGTCGGCGATCGTCGCGCGTGGCGAGACCGCGAGTGTCAGCGCCGAGTCGCCGAACTGGAGGTCGAGGTCGATCAGGAGCGTCTCGACGCCGGATCGGGCGATCGCCGTCGCCAGGTTCGTCGCCAGCACGGTCTTGCCGCTGCCGCCCTTGGGCGAGAAGACGGTGACGACCTTGCCCTTGTCGTCGCTGACGAGCGCCGCTGCCGCCGCCTTTCGAATCGCGAACACCAATGTCTCCGCCGGTTGCGGCAGCACGAGCACGTCTGCGGCACCCACTGCGAGGCCGGCCTCCACGATCCCGTTCGGCTCGCCGTACGCGGCGAGGATCAACGGGACCTGCCGCTGCTCCCGGGCGTGTAGTTGCTCGACAAGGTCGCCGTGGCCGGCGGAGTCGAGCGCATGGACAGCGACGTCAACCGACAGCTGCGTTGATCCGAGCACCTCCGGGCGAACCAGCGAAATCGCCGGCTGGTGCTCGAGCGTCGCGACGAGGCGGTCCGCCGCGGGGCCGCTCAGCAGCACGCGAAGGGCCCTTGGCGAGTTGTGGCCGTTACTGCCCATCGATGCTCCCCGGGAACGTGCCCCTGACCTGCTTCCGCGTCACGCCGTTCGCGGGCAGGCCGCGGGCGATCAGCGATTCCAACGTCTCGAGGCTCGTCTTGCTGTTGCGCGGAGCCGCGGTCGGGCGCAGGGTCAAGTACCAGGTGGCGTTCTTGAGGGCCCAGAGCATCGTCTCGCTCTGCTTGTCGGTCATGGCCAGGGTCGCGGACGCGGATTGCGCGCCGCCCAAGCCGGCCTGCTTCGAGCCGTCGGGCGCCTTCAGCACCAGCAGGTTCTGAAGAACGATGCGTGTAGCCGCGCGTGCGAAGGAACCGTAGTGGTACTTGATGTTCGCCACCACGTCGACGCGATCGCCGTCGTTGAGAGTTCCGGCGAGCAACTGGAACGGATCGCCGGGCACCACGACTGCCCGCTGCTTGCCCGCGAACTTGGCGAAGATCCCGCCCTGGGCGATCGGCTTGAACTGGCGCAGCGTCACCTGCTGCCCCTTGTAGATAGTGCCGGAGGCGACGAGTGACGTCAGCGGCGCCGCGCTCACGATCGAGCCCGGGACGACAGCACGCTGCGGCACGGTCTGCGCCTTCAGGTAGCCACCGCCGGCTATGGACGCGCCGTCCGTCCCTGCCGGGATGTCGCGTGCAGCGACGAGCACCTTCTCGAGGCCCGCACCGTGGTTGACGCTGTTGCGGTAGCTAATGACGTAGATGCCGACCAGCACCGCGGCGAGCACGGCTAGCCCGATCGGCAGCGCGAGGTTTCGAAGTCGGGATTTCGTCACAGCAGGTTCCTTTCGCTTCTCATTGGATGAGCGTGATGACGTGCACGCCGAAGTCGCTGCCGCCCTCAATCGGGTCGCCGGCGGCAAGATCGGTGGCGATGAAGGTCACGAAGTGGCCGGTCAGCTGTCGCGTCTGCGATCCCCAGATGACGCCGGTCGGATGGATCACGAACGCCGCCCAGCCGATGATGTGGAACGCGCGGCCGCCGTTGCCGACCTGGTCGAAGACCGGGAAGAAAAGGATCTGGCCACGGTCCGCGGCGTCCTGCAGGCCCTGTCGCACTGGGCCCACGGTCTCGCCCGTCTTTACGCCGTACCACCTGTTGGCCGGCAGCGGGCTGCTCCAGCACGGCGTGCACTCGATCTCGTCCTTGAGCTCGTTACCGCCCGTCTGGCCACCGTCGCAGCCCGTCGCGGAGACCGAGTTGCACTTGACGTTGATCAGGCCGATCGAGCTGGTCGTGACCTGGCTTTCGTCGAAGCTGACGGTCACGGTCTGGCCGTAGCAGCCGGGGTTCGTGACGGCGCACGCGACGGTGCTCTTGACCGCGATCGGCGCGACGTTGTTCAGGGCGCCGGGCACGCTCACCTTAGCTCGGGCGTGCGCTCGAGCCGTCGCGTTCAGCGCCGGCAGGATGATCCCCGAGACCGGCTTCGCAGCGACGACGTCGATCTCGCCGGCGCTCGGGAACGTCACCGTTGGGGCGGCGATGCCGCTGAAGTTCTGCTGGGCGTAGCTCACGGCGGTGTTGCCCGCGGCGGCCTGGTTCGGAATGTCCTGCGCGCCGGCGAGCGCGGCCGCGTCTGCGGCCGTCTGGACCTGGCGCTGGGTGCGGAACCACGAGCCGCCGTCGACGACGAGCGAGACGATCGCGACGAGCCCGACGATCGCGAAGATGACGAACAGCATCGCCTGCCCGGAATCGCTGCGCATCCGTGTCAGGAGCGCGCTCACTCGAGCCGCTCCGTGGCGCTCGCGGTCATCGTCCCGCTCCGGCTGAAGAAGACGGTGATCGTGAATGGGACGGCGATCGAAATCGTGTAGGCGGTCCCGACTGAGCCCGGGCTGGCGGGCGTGCAGGTAACTCGGGCGCCGCTCTGGAGGTCATCCGTCCACTGCGACGACGAGACGGTGTTCTGGATCGCGGTCTTGGCGGCCGCACATGGTCCGCCAGCCGCCGTTCGGCTGACTGCGGCCTTGCGCGCGCCGACGCGCGCAGCATCCGTGAAGACGATGTACTTGTGAAAGGCGGCGCCGCACTGCCAGATCGCCAGGAACAGCATCACGAGGATCGGCAGTACGACCGCGAACTCCACCATGCTCTGGCCGTCCTCGCTGAGGAGTCTCGAACGTGTGATGTGTCGGGTCGACTTCATGTGCGGGAAATCCCAGAGAGCCCCCGCCGAAGCGGAGGCTCTCCCGGATAGACGTCGGGTCGCTTACGCCCCGATCGCGTTGCTGACCTGCGTGATCGCGTTCTGGATCGCGGTGCCGAGGCCCGTCCACGTGACGGCCAGGAGCACGGCCACGACGACCACAGCCAGGATCAGCGCGTACTCGACGAAGGTCTGACCCTCGTCGCTGTCGAGCCGACCCACGAAGGCGGTCGCCCAAGCAGTGAGGCGATCGATCATGAGGTGTTCCTCCCTCTATCCCTGCCAGGGCGGTATCGCCCTCGCGTTTACGAGTGCAGTCTTAGGCGCGCCCGGGGTCGCTCGGATCATCCGTCTGGCTGGTTCGAACCACCCATCCGGTTGACGTGGAGCTCTGGGTGGCGACGCTACCGTCGCGGTCGAGATGGGCCGGACAGTTGTTCTCGCGCGTGACGACCACGTCGTCTGCGACCGCTGTGAGCTCGCCGACGGCGTCTTCACGCGGATGCGCGGGCTCCTCGGCCGCAGGGGGTTGCCGCGCGGTCACGGGTTGCTGATCGAACCAACCTGGTCCGTTCACACCTGGTTCATGCGCTTCCCGATCGACGTCGTCTTCCTCGACCGGGAGCTGACCGTGCTGAAGATCCGGAAGCAGCTGCGCCCGTGGCGGACAGCCGCTCGCTTTCGCTCCCGCTCGGTGCTGGAGCTCGCCGCAGGCGAGTGCGACCGCCTGCGGCTCGAAGTCGGCGACAGGCTCGCTCTGGTACCGGCGCAGTGACCGCCGCGGTCACCTGGACCCGTGCGCGCCCGCTCGGCTCGCTGTTCGCGGCGGTACTCGCAGCAGCGGTGCTCGTGCGCTACGGCTTGACCGCAGCCGCGCCGATCGCGGCCCTGGCCAGCGCGGTGCTCGTCGTGCTCTCGCTCGTCGACATCGAGTCGCGCCGTCTGCCGAACGGGATCGTCCTCCCGGCGGCGGCCCTCGTCCTGGCCGCCCGCCTGGCCACCGCGCCACAGCACTGGGCCTTGTGGCTCGGTGCCGCGCTCGGCGCGGCCGCGTTCCTGCTCGCCTTCGCGCTCGTTTTCCCCGCCGGGCTCGGCATGGGAGATGTGAAGCTGGCCCTGTTGCTCGGCGCCTTGCTGGGCAGCGCCGTCGTCCCCGCCCTGGTCCTGGGAACGCTGGCGGCCGCGGCCGCGGCCGGGGTGCTGCTCGCTCGTGACGGCCGTCGAGCGCTCGGGCGAACGATGCCGTTCGGCCCGTTCCTGGCCCTCGGCGCGACAGCGACCGTCCTGCTGCTCGCCCCGTAGGAGTTACCCGTTTCGGCGAGAGCCTCCGCGGGCGAGCGACTGCGCAAAAGCAGCGCTACCATCCCTCCACCGCAACTAACTAGCCCGTGGTCTGGAAGCTTCAGCCCATCGGCTCGGCAGCACAGCTGCCGGCCCGACGATAATCCCTCCCGTGCGCTCACTCACCGTCCACGTAAACCGGTCCGAGCTCGTCGACGACCTCGTCGGCGCGCTGCGCAAGAGCGGCTGCTACGCACGCCGCACCGGCCCGTGGTCCTGCGCGGTCGAGCATGTGGACGCGTTGGACGAGACGGAGGCGCGAGTCGAGGTGATGTTCTTCCTGCGCGCATGGCAGGCACGCCACGCCTGCGCGCAGGCGTCTGTCGCGCCGGCCTAAGAGCGCTGCAGCAGCGAGGCGGAGTCGGTCTCGGCCGAGGTAGTCAGCAGCCCGTGGCTGTACGCCCAGTGGACCGCCTCGGTCCGGCTGGCCACGTTGAGCTTGCGGTAGATGTTGGTCAGATGGAACTTGACCGTCTGCTCGGCGAGCCAGAGCAGCTTCGCAATCTCCTTGTTCGACCGGCCCTCGCCCAGCGCGCTCAGGATCTCGAGCTCGCGGTCGGTGAGGCCGGCGGCCCGCACGGCCGGGACCTGCTCGACCTCCGGGCGTCCGATCGGCTCGCGGACCGTCGCCTCGACAGCCGCGAGCAGCGCGTCGGGCAGCTCCTGCGGGTCGACGCTCTTCGAGATGAACGCGCTCGCCCCGCCCGCAAGTGCCTCGTCCGCGATCGCGTCGGCGTCGACGCCGGAGAGCACGACGACCTTCACCGCCGGCTTCCGCTCCCGTATCAGGCGCAGGCAGGTGAGGCCGTCCATCCCGGGCATGCGCAGGTCCAGGAGGACGAGGTCCGGCGACGCCCGTTCGACGAGGGGGAGCACCTGGCTGCCGGACTCAGCGACCCCGACGATCTGGAACTCAGGTCGCTCCGCGAGCGCGATGCGGACTGCCTCCACCATCAGGCCATGATCGTCCGCCACCACCACTCTGAGCCGCCGCATTGGATCCTTTCGAAAACCGCAGGTACGTATCAGATGCTTGATGTACTTCAATCCTTGCGATATCACCTAAAGGAGGGATCTTGTCTGCGCCGGCTCGGCTCGTCCGATTCCAGCTTTCGCCGGGCTCACAGCGAGACCTTCCGCCGGACTCGGCCACCGAAAGGTCTAGTTGGCGCTCCGGGCTCTTGTGCTGCGGCCCTCGAGTTCATACGGTGCTGTGCGGGGAGGGCTACGAGCCCTTGAAAATCGAGGGGAGTTGCGGCCATGCGGCGCCTGAAGGTCCTGGCGGTTGACGACCACCGCCTGATGCTCGACGCGATCCGGGCGATGTTCGCCCGCGAGGACGACATCTCGGTCGTGGCCGAAGCCGACGCGGGCGACAAGGTCCTCCCGCTCGTCGGCCAGACCGGCCCGGACGTCGTGCTGCTGGATGTGAGGATGCCCGGGATGGACGGCCTGGCCGTCCTCGAGCAGTTGCGCGAGCGCTACCCGAGCGTCGCAGTCGTGATGCTCTCCGGCATCGACGACCCCGCCCTCGTGCGCGCCGCCCTCGAGCGCGGCGCAGCCGCGTTCGTGCTCAAGCACGTGGAGCCGCGCGACCTTGCAGCCGCGGTGCGGCAGGTCGTCGGCGGCGCGATCTTCCGCCCGCTGGACTTGCTTCCCTCGCGCGCCGACTCGACGGACGACGCCGGCCTGAGCAAGCGCGAGCTCTCGATCCTCGAGGCCCTACAGTCCGGCGCCTCGAATGCCATGATCGCGAAGGATCTGTTCCTCGCCGAGCAGACCGTCAAGTTCCACCTGACGAACATCTACCGCAAGCTCGGCGTCTCGAGCCGCACCGAGGCGGTCCGACACGCCTACGAGCGCGGCATCCTCGAACGTCCGCTCTCGTACGTCGCTTAGACCCTCGGCTCGGGCCGTCCCCACGTTCGGGTGGCTCGCCGCCAGCGCGCATGCGAGAAGGTCAAATCGGCGACAGCGACGGCGATCGGGAGGGGTCTTGCGCGTACACGTCGGGGATTCGAAGCTCGTCATCCTTCTGCTCGAGTACTTCGAGCAGCAGACGGACTGTGTCGCGGTGCGGATCAGCGACTCGGAGATCGAGGTCTCGCTCCTCCAGTCGCTCCGAAGCGACGCGCACGAGGCGGCCGTCCTCGATCTCGTCAGCGCCTTCCGCCTGCGGCACCCCGAGGCGGGCGATCTCCGCACCTCCCCGAACGGCGCCTACCCCTCGTAGTCGAAGTCGCTCTCGTAGCCGCAGTTGCCGCGGAACGAGAACTCGAGCGCCTCGTCGCGGACCGCGAGCGACTCGGCGACGACCTCGCGGCCGGTGCGCTCGTGGCCGGGAATGACGCACGTGACCGTCTCTCCGCTCTCGACCGGGTGCGCGACCCGCACCTCGACGTGGCTTCCGGCACGGAACCAGCTCCGGCCGGGGACGTGCTCGATCTCGATGGCCGCAGGCCGCACCGCGAGCTGGTGGCTCCGCTTCCAGGCCCACGGGAAGTGGTCGACTTGCGAGCCGGGCAGGCGGCCGGTGAAGATCGCCTCCAGCGCCGCACGCTGCACGTCGTCGGCGCGCTCGTCGAGGTACAGGACGAAGCTCCAGGGAGAGCCCTCCTCGTCGTCGCTGTAGCGGCACGCGAGCACGACGCCGAGCCCGTCGAGCCGTGCCCCGTCGGCCTCGCCCTCGAGGATCCGCCACGAGAGGGCTCCCAGACAGATCCCGTAGGTCGAGCGGCCGCCCATCACGCCGTCGATGCGGCGGCAGGGGCAGATGGCTTCGCAGTTGCACGACTCGAGGTACGAGCCGGCGACACGCCAGGCGCTCACGGGCCCATCCGCATCGGTGTGGGCTGCGTCAGCTCCGGCACACGCGCAGGCGTCAGCGCTACGACGAGGCCGAGGGCGACCAGCGCGACGGCGAGCAGTCTCGTCAGCGCGAGCCCGCGCGGCAGCGCTTTCTCCGCGAAGATCGCCACTGCGACGAGGGCGGTCCAGAAGAGGCTCATCACGCCCAGCGCGAATAGCGCCAGCATCAATCCCCAGCAGCAGCCGATGCAGACGACGCCGTGCTCGGCGCCCATCCGCAGCGCGCCGAGCCGGCCCCTCCGCCAGCCGTGCAGGACGTGCTGCAACGGCCCGCGGCAGCGACGTAGGCACGCCTCCTTCAGAGGCGTGAGCTCGTAGAGGCCGGCCGTCGCGATCGCCGCGCCCGCGACGAGCGGCCCCTCGCGGTCCCATGCGAGCCAGCCGAAGCCCGCGCCGGCGACGAGCCGGAACGCACCGTAGGCCGCGACGCCGTAGCCCGTCCAGGCGAGCAGGTAGCCCGCGACGAAGGCCCCGGTCCGGGGCCTGCGCGCCGCGCGCGTGTAGCAGAGCACCATCGGGGCCGTCGAGGGAAGCATCATGGCGGCCGTCATCGTGACCCAGATCCCAAGGAACCAGCCGAGCCCGCCGAGGTCGGTGCCGGGGCCGGCATCCATGCCGCGCATCCGCTGGACCGCGACCACCCACGCGACGAGCGCGGCGCCTACCAGCGCCACGGCCACACGTAGGGGCCGGACGCTAGCCGTGGTGGACAGCCTCGATGTTGTTGCCGTCCGGGTCGAGTACGTAGGCGGCGTAGTAGCCGGGGTTGTACTCGCGCAAGCCGGGCGCGCCGTTGTCCGTCCCGCCCCCCGCGAGCGCGGCCGCATAGAACGCCTCGACGGCGCCGGTGTCCGCGGCCGGGAACGCGACGTGCACGCCTCCCGCGGCTGCCGGGTCGCCCGCTCGGATCCAGAACCACGGCCGGTTGTCGCGCGCGAAACCGCCGACCCGGCCCTCGAACTCCATCACGAGCTCGAACCCGAGCGGCGCGAGCGCCGCGACATAGAAATCCTTGCTGCGCGGGTAGTCGCGGACCTGGACGCTGACGTGGTCGATCACGGGTGCAGCTTAGAGCCGCTGGAAGGTCCCGCGCCCGCTCCTCGCCATGTGGCCACGGAGGCCGTGGGCACCCGTGATCTGCTTCGTGCTGTCTCGTAGGCCCTGATCGGCGCCGCGGTCACCGGCGAGCGCAAGTGGCAATGCGAGCTGGTGGGAATGGCACTTCCTGATCGTGCCGGCGCACCTGATCATCGGCTTCGCCGCGCAGCGGCGAATGCCGCGAGGAGCGGTTCCGCGACCTCTACCTCTCCTCGACGCGCGAGTGGCCCCAGGAGGTCAGCGTTCTCTTCAGCGACCTCGTGGGGGGCCTGCGGGTGAAGGCGAAGGACGCGGCGGTCGACGCCTAGGTCCTCCACGCCCTCCCCTGTTAGCTCAGCTCCGAAGTGGCAGTAGCCGGGATCCGGCTTGTCGATCCTCCGAGTCGCGCCCTGCTGCACGAACTGCACCGCGATCGTCTCGGCGTCGACCGCGCCGTTGTTGCGAAGCATGTGGACGTCGCGCCCGCCCTCATCCACGAACGCCTGCCCCTTCGTATAGACGTGTGGGGTGCACGTCCGGTCGTCCCCGCGGTAGTTGGTGATCTCGCCGGCCACGACAAAGATCAGGCTGGGCCCCGGGTGGGAGTGCCAACCGCTCGTCCCGCCCGGCGAGAACTTGTTGTCGACGACGTAGAAGTCCGAGATTCCATGAGTCCGCAGCCGGGCGCGCCAGAGATTGGCAGGCTCCGCCTGCGCGTGCAGGTCGAGCGAGTCGAGCGACGACTTCGCGTAGGTAGTGGTCATCACGCCCGACTGGGGCGTCGCGAGTACGGTCCCGGCGTAGACACCGACGGCGCCGGCGACGACCAGCAGACCCCACAGGGCTTTCTTCATGACTCCTCCTCTTCGTTGAAGAACCTCACAGTCGAGAACCTAGGAAGGACGGCCTAGAGCAAGGCAAAATGCGCACAAGAACATGGCTAGCCCGACGGAGCTGAGGGTTTTCTTCGCAGGTCGTGTCGCAGTCGAGGCCGACGGTCAGGTGATCGACGGGGCGCGCTTCCCTGGACGTCAGGGCCGGCTGCTCTTCGCGTACCTGGTTGCCGAGCAGGGGAGACCCGTGCTTCGGGACGAGCTTGCGGACGCAATCTGGGAGGACGCGCCGCCTGCGACCTGGGAGAAGGCGCTCACGGTGCTGGCGAGCAAGCTGCGCACCCTGCTCACGATCAACGGCCTCGACGGCGCGAGCGCGCTCACAGGCGCGTCGGGTTGCTACCGCCTCGACCTGCCGGACGGAGCCTGGGTCGACATCGTCGCTGCTGAGACGCAGGCGGCTGCGGCAGAGAACGCGCTCGCGCACGACGACCTCGAACAGGCGCGGGCCGCGGCCTCGCTGGCCGCCTCGCTCACCCAACAGGCGTTCTTGCCCGGCGACGCCGGAGCATGGGTGGAGGCGAAGCGCCGCGAGCTCGCCGACGTCCGCGTCCGAGCCCTACGTGTCCTCGGCGACGCCTGCCTGCGCCTGGGCGACGCCGGCGAGGCGGTGAAGTGGGAGGAGCAGGTGACCGCGCTCGAGCCGTTCCGCGAGACCGGCTATCGGCGTCTGATGGAAGCGCAGGTCGCAGCGGGGAACCGAGCGGAGGCCCTGAGGGTCTACGAGCGGTGCCGGCGGCTGCTCGCAGACGAGCTTGGCGCGTACCCGTCGCCCGAGACCGAGGCGCTCTACCGCGATCTGCTCCAAGCGCCGCCCCACCCGATGCGCGGCGGTCGGCGCCCGCAGGAGGCACGGGCAAGGGCTTACGCGGCGGGCGGCGTGCTGCCGTCCTCGTGGCCGCCGTCCTTGTGGCCGCGATGGCCGCGGCTGTGCTCGCCCTGAGAGGCCACGGCGGCCACGCGCCCCCGCGAGTCGTGCCGAACAGTCTTGTCCGCCTGGATCCACACACCCTGAAGCCGACGCAGGTCGTGCCGGTGACCGACGCGCCCGATCTGGTCGTCGAGTCAGGCGGCTTCGTGTGGGTCACTAGTCACGTCCTGCGGGACATCGACTCAGGCGCCCTACGGAACGCCGGCGACCGGACGCTCACGCGCGTCGACCCTTCCACGGGAACAGCCGTGGTCGTGGGAGGAGGGCTCGCGCCTTGCGGGTTGACGGGCGACCCGTCCGGCGACCTCTGGGTCGCCAACTGCTACCCGGAAAGCGCCGGGCCGCATGACGATGTCATGCGAATCGACGCGCGGACGCTCGACTTCAAGCAGACGTGGCCGCTCGCCGGCGGAAGCGGCTTCTACCGTGGCCTGACCTACGGCGGCGGCTCACTCTGGGTCTCCGAGATCTTCGGCGGCGACGTGCCGAACGAGAGCACAGTGACGCAACTGGATCCGGACACAGGAACGAAGCGCACGATCGACGTCGTGCCGACTGCGTCGGGGCTCGCCTGGTCTGGGGAGTACGGCGACCTTTGGATCAACAACTTCACCAACGGCAGCCTGACACGGCTCCACCCAGCGACCGGCGCCATGAAGACGCTCTACGGCGTCGGCGGGTTCCCCGCGTTCCCGATCGTCGACGGTGACGTCGTCTGGGTCGCGGACTGGGAAGCACCCCGGGTCGTCCGTCTGCACGCGGTCGGAAGGCCACGCCCGCACACTGTCCCGCTGCCAGTCCGGAACTTTGCGGCCGGTGCCTGGAACGTCGCGGCGGGTGCCGGCGCCGTGTGGGCAACCACTCCTCGAGACGGCACCCTCTGGCGAATAGACCCGAACACGAACGCCGTGAGACGCATCCGCATGCCGTTCCTGCCGTCGGGCCTCACTGCAGACGACAACGCGGTCTGGGTGACGGTCCGAAAGCGCTAGGTCGCCGCCTGAGCGGTCGTGGAAGACCGCCTCGACGTTGTTGCCGTCGGGGTCGAGCACGTACGCGCCGTAGTAGCCGGCGTGGTACTCGGGGCGCTCGCCGGGCGCGCCGTTGTCGCGGAAGCCGGCCGCGAGCGCGGCTCGGTGGAACTCGTCGACCGCCGCGCGGTCGGACGCGGGAAAGGCGAGGTGCACGTTCTCGGTCACCGGGTTCTCGTGCACCAGCGCGAACGAGCGGCCGCCGCTCGTGACGTGGAAGCGGTTCGCGGCGCCGTCGTGCACGCGCAGGCCGACGGTCGGCGCGACCGTCTCGTAGAAGAGCCGCGACTCGACGAGGTCGGCGACGCGGATCCAGAGGTGGTCGATGCGGTTGTCGCCGTCTCGCGGCTCGCCCTGGTGCACCGCCTCGACGCTGTTCCCGTCGGGGTCGCGGACGAAGCCGCCGTAGTAGTTCGGCGAGTACTGCGGGCGCGGCCCGGGAGCGCCGTCGTCCGGGTGGCCGGCGGCCGTCATCGCGCGCCACCACCCGTCCACCTCGCCCCGCGAGGAGGCGACGAGCGCGACGTGGAGGTTGCGCGTGGGCGGGCGATCCACGCCGGCGGCCGAGATCGCGAAGTCGTTCCACTCGTGCAAGCCCTCGCCGCGGTACGGCTCGCCGAACCCGAGCTGTGCGAACGCGAGCTCGTAGAAGCGGAGCGCGGCCTCGAGGTCGGAGACGCGGATCCCTACGTGGTCGAAGACGTCGAGCATTAGCTTCGGGGCGGCGCCGTCGAGGCGCGGACGACGAGCTCCGTCGGCAGGATCGTGTGCTGGGACCGCCCGCGCCCGCTGGCTCCGCGCTCCACCTGCTCCATCAGGTACCGCGCAGCGAGCCGCCCCTTCTCCTCCTGGGGCTGCGAGACCGTCGTCAGCGCGGGGCTCGCCTGCTGCGCCACGGCGCTGTCGTCGAAGCCGACGACCGACAACTCGTCCGGGACCGCGACTTCCGCCTCGGCCGCCGCTTGCAGGGCCCCCATCGCGAGGCTGTCGCTCATCGCGACGATCGCGGTCGGCGGCTCGTCCAGGCGCAGCAGCTCGGTGGTCGCCTCGCGCGCCGGCTCCGGCGCGTTCGGCCGGCAGGTGCGGACGAGGCTCGGGTCCCAGGCGGCGCCGAGCCCATCCTCGTACCCGAGCAGCCGCTCGACGGTCAGGTCCAGCTGCAGCGAGGCTCCCGGGTCCAGGGTCGTCACGAACGAGAGCACGCCCACCCGCTCGTGGCCGAGCTCGCGGAGATACTCGGCCGCGCTCCGCGCGGCGGCCCGGTCGTCGATGCCGACGAACGGCGTCTCCGCCCCGCGCGGCTGGTCGACGGTCACGACCGGCAGCCGGCGTGCGAGCGCGGCCTCGACGCGGGGGTCGTTCTGCGGCGCCGAGTAGATGATGAAGCCGTCGACCGCCGCCTCCCGCACCGTCCGGGCCGCCTCGTCGCGCCGCCGCGAGTCGGGGATCAGGAGCAGGCCGGTGGGTTCCTCCTCGATGCCGCGGGCGACCCCGCGCAGAAACGCGGGCGCGGCCGGGTCGGTGAACTGATAGCCGAGCCGCTCGGCGAAGATCACGCCAACGGCGCCCGCTCGGCCGGTGCGGAGCCGCCGCGCCGCCGGGTCCGGCCCCGGATACCCGAGCTCCTCGGCCGCCGACAGCACGCGCCCTCGCACCTCGTCCGACACGAGCTCCGGGCGGCCGAACGCCTGCGACGCGCTGCCGACGGAGACGCCGGCCCGCTCCGCGACGTCTCGTAGGCGCACGCGCCGATCGCCCATTGGCGGGAATACTACGGACGATGAACCGTTTCAGCTACTGTGACTGCTGAATCGATTCACAAAAGGAGGAACGCGAAATGTTCGACCTGTTCATAGCCTCGGAGGCCGTGCAGCGGAAGATCGCAGGCTCGCTCGAGCCGGAGCGGCCGGCGGCCCGGAAGCCCACACGCGAGCGCCCTCGGCGCACCGCCGTGCGCTCGAGCTCGGCGGCGGTGCTGCGAAGCATGGCCGAGCGGCTCGAGCCGTCCCCGAGCAGGTAGGCGGTTCCCGCCGTACGATCACGGCGGCGTGATCCTCGAGAACGGCGTCGTCCGCACGATGGAGCCAGCGCTACCGCTCGCGCGAAGCCTCGCGATCGCAGGCGATCGGATCGTCGGCGGCGTGGGCGCGCACGAGCCGGCCCTCCCCGGCCCCGAGCGCGTCGACCTGGGCGGTCGCTGCGTCGTGCCAGGGTTCAGCGACGCGCACGTCCACTTCGCTACCTGGGCGCTTGCGCAGGGCGAGGTGCGGCTCGAGGGCACGGCGTCGCTCGAGGAGGCGGTGGCGCGCGTCCGCGATGCCCTGCGGGGCTCGGGCGGCGGCTGGCTGCGCGGGCGCGGCTGGCGCAGCGGCGACTGGTCGCCGCCGGTCGAGCCGACGCGGCACGAGCTCGACGCGATCGCGCCCGAACGTCCCGTGGCGCTGATGGCCCGCGACTCGCACTCGGTCTGGCTCAACTCGGCCGCGCTCGCGCAGGCGAACGGCGACCTACAGGTCCCGGGCGGGGTGGTCGAGCTCGACGAGCGGGGCGAGCCGACGGGGGTGCTGCGGGAGGAGTCGTGCTGGCACTTCCGCGACCGTTACATCGAGACGACCGACGACGAGTACGTGGAGGCGATGCGCGCGGGGATGAAGCTCGCCGCCTCGCGCGGGGTGACCGCGGTCCACGACAAGGACGGCTGGCTCGGCGCGCTGCGCTTCTGGCAGCGGCTCGACTCCGAGGGCGCGCTCCTCCTGCGCGTGTGGCAGTCACTGCCCGCCGAGAAGGCGCAGGAGCTCGCCGATGTCGACGTCCGCAGCGGCCTCGGCTCACCGCTGCTGCGCCTCGGCTACCTGAAGGCCTTCGTGGACGGCACGCTCGGCTCGCAGACCGCGCGGATGCTCGACGGCTCCGGTGTCGAGATCACCAGCCGCGAGGGTCTCGAGGAGTACATCCGCAACGGCGCGCGAGCGGGTTTCCCGATCGCCGTCCACGCAATCGGCGACCAGGCCAACCGCGACGCGCTCGACGCGTTCGAGGCCACGCGAGCGGAGTGGCAGCCGCTCGGGCTGCGGCAGCGGATCGAGCACGCGCAGCTGCTCGCGGCCGAGGACGCCGGCCGCTTCGCGCAGCTCGGCGTCGCCGCGTCGGTGCAGTTCAGCCATGCACCTTCGGACCGGGACCTCGCCGACCGCTTCTGGGGCGAGCTCGACAGCGAGCCGTACGCGTTCCGCTCGCTGCTCGAGTCGGGCGCCGTGCTCGCGAACGGCTCCGATGCGCCGATCGAGGAGCTCGACCCGCTGCTCGGCATCCGCGCCGGCGTCCTGCGCACGCTCGACGAGCGGGACGCGTGGCGCCCGGAGCAGGCGCTGACCGTGGAGCAGGCGCTCCACGCGACCACCGTGGCACCCGCGTGGCTGGCGCGTGACGAGCGGCGCCGGGGGACGCTCGTGCCGGGCCGGCTCGCCGACCTGGTCGTCCTCGACCGCGACCCGGTCGCGTGCGAGCCGGAGGAGCTCGCGCAGGTGAAGGTCGTCGCGACGATGCTCGGCGGCAGCTGGACGCACAACCCGCCGCCCTGGTCGTAGCCAGCGGGCCGGAGGTTGAGATTCCGTAAAGGCGGCTAACCGCCGCCGCGCGCTGTCGTCAGAAACGACGACAAGGCAAAAACGGCGCCCGCTGCCCTCCCCTCTCCCTTGGGGCACGCGGTCGCTCCGGGGCCGGCTCTGCGCCGGCCCCTCGTCTTTAGGCGCTCGCCGTTGCCGCAGAGGTGGGCTCGACCGACGGCCGCGGGCAGCCCGACAGCGCTGCGACCGCGTCCGAGAAGATGTCGCGTCCCTGCGCCGCGTATGCGGGCCTGAAGTCGACGGCGCCGTTCAGCTCCAGCACCGAGAAGCCGCCCGGGCCGGTCGGGAGGAGGTCGATGCCGACCAGATCGAGCCCCGACGCCTCGGCGGCGGCCGTCGCCAGAGCGATGGCCACCGGCGGAGGCGAAGCGTTCGAGACGGTGGCGCCGAGCGCGACGTTGGTGCGCCACTCGCCGGGCACGGCCGTGCGGCGCCCGGCTCCGATCACCGCGCCGCGGGCGACGATCAGGCGCAGGTCGTGGCCGAGCGGCGGGATCAGCTCCTGCGCGAGTGCACCCGTTGCCCGAAACCAGCTGCGGAAGGACAGCCGCTCGAGCGTCCGCTCGAACTCGTGGCGGTCGCTGCACAGCGTCACCTCGCGGCCCCAGCTGCCGAAGCGCGGCTTGACGACGGCCGGGAAGTCCAGGTCCGGCGGCCGCGCGTGGTGCTCGAACAGCGTCGTTCGCGGATGCGGCAGCCCGGCGCGGCGGAGCGTGCGCGCGGTGAGGAGCTTGTCGTGCGCGCGCAGGAGCGCCGCCGGCGCGTTGAGGACCCTGACACCCTGGTCGGAGAGGCGCTCGACCTCGTGCAGCCCGTCCTCGATGCCGCCGAGATCGTCGCGCACGTCGAGCCGCACCAGCGCGAGGTCGCCCTCGCCGAGCCTCAGCAGCGCGTCCCGCGGCGAGAGCACCTCGATCGGCGTGCCGTTCCACATCCGGGCCGCGAGCGCCAGGCTCGTGGGGCTCGGCCGGTGGGCTATGAGCGCGACGCGCATCTCCAGCCGGAACTGTGGCCGCGCCGGGCGCGTTCGTGGGCTTCGTTCTGGTTACGGACCAGTTGCGAAGTCGCGACGGCCGTTAGTGGATCTTGGCGATCGTCTTGCGGTCGACCTCGACCACCTTCGCGGGCAGCGGCGCGAACTGGATCTTCTTGCCGAATTCCTGTCCGTCGCCGATCGCATAGGTGAGGAAGTCCTGGAGCGTCTTCGCCTTCGGCGAGCTCTCCGGGACGAGCGCGTAGGTGAAGGTGGAGATCGGGTACGCGTCGGGCGCGGAGGCGGGCGGGTTCGTCAGCGAGATCGCGTTGTCGGGCGGGATCGACTTCACCGAGCTCGCAGCGGATGTGATCGACGCCGGCCCCGGCACGGGGAACTTCCCCGCCTCGTTGCGGATCAGCGCGTAGTCCAGCTTGTTACCGAAGACATACGAGATCGCGAGGTAGCCGAGAGCCCCGTCCGTTCGTTGCACGACGGCTGCGACGCCGTCGTTGCCCTTCCCGCCCGCGCCCGCCGGGAAGCTGATCTGCGTGGAGACGCCCTTCTGGGCCTTCCACGCCGGACTGGCCTTCGCGAGGAAGTCGCTGAAGGCGTACGTGTCGCCGCTCGAGTCGCTGCGGAAGACCGGCGTGATCTTGGTCGCGGGAAGCTCGGCGCCGGGGTTCAGCGACGCGATCTGCGGATCGTTCCAGCGCGTGATCTTGCCGAGGTAGATGTCGGCGAGCACCGGCCCGCTCAGCTTCAGCTGGGCGGGCGCGCCGCTGACGTGGTACGAGACCAGGGTGGCCGCGAGCGCCCACGGGACCTGCAGGCAGTCCTTGCACGCGGCGGACTGGTCGGGTGAGAACGGCGCGTCACTGGCACCGAAGTCGACGGTGTGGGCCGTGATCTGGGCGATCCCGCCGCCGGAGCCGATCGCGCCGTAGGTGATCGTCACGCCGGTCTTCTTCGCGTAGTCGTTCGACCATTGCGAGAGGAGGGGGGCGACGAGCGTGCTCCCGGCGCCGACGAGCACCTTGCTCTCGCCGCCGCCCGTCGAGCCGCCCTTGCCGTCGGAGCCGCCGCAGCCGGCCACGACCGCCGCGAGCACGGCGACGAGGAGCAGTGCGCGGACGTTCATCGCTCTTCCGGGTGCGAGGCGTCCGTGAACTCGCGGAACTCCGCCGTGAGCAGGAACGACACCTGCTCGCCGATGTCCACGGCGTGATCGCCGATGCGCTCGAGCGTCCGCGACACGATCACCATCCGCAGCACCCATTCGCGCAATCCGGGCTCGCCGACGACCTCCACGACGCGCTCGACGAACCGCCGGTTCGAGCGGTCGATCAGCTCGTCCAGGTCGACGAGCGACTCGGCCGCGGCGAGGTCGCGGCTCGCGAAGGCGTCGAGGCTGACACGGATCATCTCCTCCGCGCGGTCGCCCATCTCCTGGAGCGTCTGCATCAGCATCGGGTCGCCCTCGACGTCGGCGACGAGCTTCGTCAGCTTCGCGATCGTCACCGAGTAGTCGGCCATGCGCTCGAGGTGGAGGTTCATGTGCAGCAATGCGAGCACGAGCCGCAGGTCGGTCGCCACCGGCGTCTGGCGGGCGAGCAGCGACTGGATTGCCTCCTCGATGCCGACGTAGCAGCGGTCGACGTCGTCATCGAACGCGATCACGTCGTCGGCGAGTTCGACGTCGCGCTGCCCGAGCGCGTTCAGCGCCCCGCGCAGGACGCGGAGGACGAGCGCCCCCTCCTCCTGCAGCGACGCCTCGAGCTGGTCGAGCTCCTCCTGGAAGGTGACGCGCACGTTCATCCGAACCGCCCGGTGACGTAGTCCTCCGTGCGCTGGTCGGCAGGGGCCGTGAAGAGCTTCTCGGTGTCGTCGTACTCCACGAGCACGCCGTAGCGCTGGCTGTCCTGGACCTCCAGGCTGAAGAACGCCGTCCGGTCGGCCACGCGCGCGGCCTGCTGCATGTTGTGCGTGACGATCACGATCGTGTAGTCACGCTTGAGGTCGCGCATCAGCTCCTCGATCTTCTGCGTCGCGATCGGGTCGAGCGCCGAGGCCGGCTCGTCCAGGAGCAGCACCTCCGGCTCGATCGCGATCGCGCGCGCGATGCAGAGCCGCTGCTGCTGGCCGCCCGAGAGCGAGAGGGCGCTCTTCTTGAGCCGGTCCTTGACGTCGTCCCACAGCGCCGCGCTCTGAAGCGCGTTCTGGACACGCTCGTCGAGGCCCTGCTTCAGCCCGAGCACGCGCGGGGCCCAGGCGACGTTGTCGTAGATCGTCTTCGGGAACGGATTCGGCTTCTGGAAGACCATCCCGATCCGGCGGCGCACCTCGATCGGCTCGACCCCGGCGGCGTAGATGTCCTGGCCGTGGTAGAGCACGCGGCCGTCCAGGCCGAAGCCGGGGACGGTGTCGTTCATCCGGTTGAGGCAGCGGATGAAGGTGCTCTTGCCGCAACCCGAAGGCCCGATCACCGCCGTGATCACGTTCTTGTAGATCTGGCCCGAGACGTCCTTCAGGGCCAGGTTCGACCCGTAGCGGGCCTCCAGGCCCTGGATCTCGAACACGGTTTCGCTCACCTCTGGCAGCGAGCGCTCTCGTTCGGCCACGTCGACCTGCCTCATCGGCGGCATCGTAGTGGTCTCGGTCACAGGTTCCTCCTCGGTCACTGGCCCAGCTTCTTCCTGCTCCGCGCCAGCGCGGCCCGTCCGAGCAGGCTCGTCGCCAGGACGAACAGCAGCAGGACGAGCGCCGCGGCCCAGGCGCGCTTGTGGTCGTTCGGATCGGCCGACTCCGACCAGATGAAGATCTGCACCGGAATGTTCGGCAGCGCATGCGCCGGGTTCCACTGCACCGTCGTCGCGTAGATGGAACAGGCGAACAGCAGCGGCGCCGTCTCGCCGGCCGCGCGTGCGATCGCGAGCACCGTCCCGGTCAGGATCCCGCCGAGCGCGCTCGGCAGCACGACGCCGAGCACGGTTCGCCAGCGGCTGGCGCCGAGCGCGAGCGCGCCCTCGCGATGCGCGGTCGGGACGAGCCGCAGGACCTCCTGCGCCGAGCGCGCGATCAGCGGGAGCATCACGATCGAGAGCGCGATCCCTCCCGCGTAGCCGCTCTGCGTATGGCCCGCGACGAGCAGGCCGAAGATGAAGACACCGAGGATGATCGACGGCAGGCCGTTCATCAGGTCGAGCGTGAGCTGGATTCCCGAGGCGACGCGGCGCTCGGCGAACTCCGTCACGAAGAGCGCCGTCAGCACGCCCAGCGGCAGGGCGATCAGCGTCGAGATGCCTACGAGGAGCGCGGAGCCGACGATCAGCGGCGCGATCCCGCCGCCGGGCTGGCCGAAGAGCGGCAGGTCCTCCGTCAGGAAGCCGAAGCTGAGCTCGCTGAAGCCGCGCTTGGCGACCGAGAGGACGACGATCGCCAGGATCGCGATCGCCGCGAGGGCGGCCGCGAGCGCCACGCCCTCGGCGGCCTTGTTGGCGAAGCGGCGCCGACGGGTGCGCCCGTCCCCGCGCAGGGAGAGTGCCGGCTCGACCGTTGCCATCAGCTGCCGCCTGTCCGCTGGAACTCGAACCGCCGCACGATCAGCTGCGCGGCGAGATTCGTGACCAGGCCGATGACCAGCAGGATCGCCGCGAGGTAGAAGAGCGACGCCGTCTGCTCCTTCGTCTGCGCCCCCTGGAACTGCGCTGCGATCCGACTCGCGAGCGTGTCGCCGGGGTCGTACAGCGACTTGTGGATCCACCAGCCCGCCCCGATCACCTGTGTCACGGCGATCGCCTCGCCGAGCGCGCGGCCGAGACCGAGGATCAGCGCGGCGGCGATTCCGGGCCGAGACGACGACAGCACGACCCCACGCACCATCTCCCAGCGAGTCGCGCCGAGCGCGAGAGCGCCCTCTTCGAGCTCGCGCGGCACCGCGAGGAAGAGCTCGCGGCAGATGCTCGCGACGATCGGGACGATCATGATCGAGAGGACGAGCACGGCGATGAAGATCCCGCTGGACTGCGCGTCGCCGCTGAAGATCGGGATAAACCCGCCGAGCGTGTCGTTCAGCCAGGGCTCGACGTGCTCGGCCACGAATGGCCCGAGCACGAGGATGCCCCAGAGGCCGAGTACGACGCTCGGGATCGCGGCGAGCATCTCGACGAGCGGGCCGATCACCCCACGCACCGCGCGCGGCGCGAGCTCGCTCAGGAAGAGCGCGATCGCGATCGCGAGCGGACCCGCGATCAGCAGCGCGAGCGCTGACGTGACGGCGGTGCCGTAGAGACCCGGCAGAGCGCCGAAGGCCGCCTTGTTCACGTCCCAGTCGGTGCTCGTGAGGAAGCCGAGGCCGAAGTCCTGAATCGACGGCCACGCGCCGCTGAAGACCTTGTACGCGATCGCGATCATCGCGCCGGTCGCGACCAGCGAGGCAACCAGCGTCAGCAGGAACAGCAGGCGGTCTCCGAGCCGGTCCCGGAGCTTTCGTGTTCCGCCGAGCGCCTGCGTGGCGGAGATCGAGCTCACGGCGGCCACGCTAACGGCTGATCCGGCTTGCACAGGCGGCTGTCTCCGAACCGTTACCAGATGCCTACCGCCTTTCAGCCCATAGCGGGTTGCGGCCGCGGCACCCTCGCCGCAGGGAGTACCACCTGAGAGAGGAGAGAGACAACGTGAATCGGAATCGAGCCACTTCGGCGGCTCTTGCCGTGCTCGTGATCGCTGCGATCGCCCTCACGGCCTGGACGAGCCTCGCGGCCGCGAAGCCGGCCACGCAGAACGGGACGCTCGTCGGGGCAGGTAGCACCTTCGTCGTCCCGCTGGTGACCAAGTGGACGCAGGCCTACCACGCCTCGAAGATCGTCTACAGCGGCATCGGCAGCGGCGGCGGGATTACAGCGATCTCGAACCGGACGGTCGACTTCGGTGCGAGCGACGCGCCGTTGAGCAAGGATCAGTCCTCCGGCTGCCATGGTTGCGTCCAGATCCCGTGGGCCTTCTCGGCCACCTCGATCCCGTACAACGTCAGCGGCATCGGCTACGGCCTCAAGCTGACCGGGACCGTGCTCGCCGGCATGTTCGGCGGCTCGATCAAGTACTGGGACAACCCGAAGATCCAGAAGATCAACAAGGGCGTCAACCTGCCGCACGAGAAGGTCGTCCCGATCTACCGCAGCGACGCGAGCGGCACGAGCTACAACTTCACCGACTTCCTCTCACACGTCAGCAAGGCGTGGAAGAACGCAGTCGGCAAGGGCACGCAGCCGAGCTTCCCGGTCGGCGTCGGGGCGAAAGGCAGCTCGGGCGTCGCGAGCAAGCTCAAGACCACCGCGGGCGGCATCACGTACGTCGACGTCGCCTACTCGCTCAACAACCACTTCAAGATCGCGAAGGTCCAGAACCGCGCCGGGAACTTCGAGCTGCCGGGGATCCGCCAGATCCGCGCGGCCGCGGCGTCGCTCAAGCGGCTGCAGAGCAAGGACAACTCGATCACGGTCGTGAACCCGAACGCGAAGGCGAGGTTCGCCTACCCGATCTGCACCTTCACGTACGTGATCCTGCCCCTGAAGACCGGCAAGGCGGCGGAGCTGAAGAAGTTCGTCGACTGGGCGGTCACGAAGGGCCAGTCGTACGGGCCGAAGCTGCGGTTCGTCGAGCTGCCGAAGATCGTGCAAAAGGCGGCCCGCAAGAGCCTGAGCAGGGTCCATAGCTAGCTCAAGTCGGGAGGGCGCACCGAACGTCGAGCCCGCGGCCACGACCGCCGCGGGCTTCGACGTTCCCGCCTGCAGCCTCGACCACGTGCTTGACGATCGCCAGGCCAAGGCCCGTCCCGCGGGTCGTACGGGCGCGGTCCGAGCGGAAGAACCGCTCGAAGAGGCGCGGCACGTCCTCGTCCGGCACGCCCGCCCCGTCGTCGGCGACCTCGAGCACGATCTCGCTGCCGGCGCGGGCGAGGGTGACCGTGCAGGTCGCGCCCTCGCCGGCGTAGCGCAGGGAGTTCTCGAGCAGGTTCTCGACGACGAGCCTGAGCATCCGCCGGCGGATCGGCACCTCGATCGTCTCGTCCTCGATGCGCAACTCGAGCTTCAGGCCCGCGAGCTCGGCCCGCTCGGAGAGCTCCGAGACGAGACCGCGCAGGACCGGCGCCGCCTCGGTCTCGCCCAGCGCGACGATCTCGCGTCGCTGCTCCAGCTCGCTCAGGAAGAGGATGTCGTCCACGAGCTCGGTCATCTCACCAACCTCCTCCCGCGCCTTGGCGAGCAGCGCCTGCAGGTCGGCTCCCGGGAGCTCCGCCGAGTCGAGCAGCGCCTGCAGCCGCGCGAGCGGCGTGCGCAGCTCGTGCGAGACCGACGCGGTGAAGGCGGTTCGCAACGCCTCGTAATCGGTGCCAGACACTAAGGTGAGTATCGCGTGACCAAGGTCCTGATCGTCGAAGACGACGACACGATTGCCGAGGGGATGGCGCAGCACCTCGACGCGGCCGGCCTCGATCCGGTGCGCGTCGGCGCCGGCGAGGTCGGGCTCGCGCGCCTGCGCTACGAGCGGCCGGACGTGCTCGTGCTCGACCTGATGCTGCCGGGCCTCGACGGCTGGGCGCTGATCGAGCAGGCGCGCTCGGAGGGCATCGGCACGCCGATCCTCGTCGTCAGCGCGCGCGGCACGGAGCACGACCGCGTGCACGCGCTGCAGATCGGGGCCGACGACTACCTCGTCAAGCCGTTCTCGATGAAGGAGCTCGTCGCGCGCGTCCAGGCCGCGGCGAGGCGCGGGGTGCGGGGGGTGCAGGAGGACCGCGGCGAGGAGCTCGAGATCGAGGAGCTGCGCATCGACCCGCGCTCGGTGCAGGCCTTCGTCGACGGCGAGAACGCGGACCTGACGCCGACCGAGTTCCGGCTGCTCTACACGCTGGCGCAGGACCCGGGGCGCGTCGCGAGCCGCGACGAGCTGCTGCAGCGCATCTGGGGCCGCCGCGCTACGCACCGCGACCGCACCGTCGACGTCTGCGTCCGCCGCCTGCGCGAGAAGATCGACTCCCGCGCGCCGCGGCACACGTTCATCCAGACGCGCTACGGCGTCGGCTACAGCCTGGAGCCGGTGCCGAAGGGCTAGAGCTCGCGAGCGAGCTGCTCGACGCGGCGCTCGATCTCGTCACGGATCGGACGCACCTGCTCGAGCGGCAGGCCGATCGGGTCCTGGATCGCCCACCTGATCTGACGTACGCCGGGCGTGGCCGGGCAGACCTCGTCGGCACAGACGGAGACGGCGACGTCGGTCCACTCGAGATCCGCGTCGTCCAGCCTGTGCGGCACGTGGTCGCTCGCGTCGATCCCGACCTCGCGCAGCGCCTCGACGACCTCCGGGTGCGGAACGTCGCCCGGCGCGGTGCCGGCCGAGCGCGCAGCGTGGGCGCCCTCGGCGGCGCGCTCGAAGAGGCGCTGCGCCATCACACTGCGGCCCTGGTTCCCGACGCAGACGAAGAGGACGTTCATCCGGCCTTGACGGCCTTCACGATCGCGCCGTGCATGCCGTCGGCGACCTCGTGCGTGAGCTCGACGCTCACCCCTTCGAAGCCGGCCGCCTCGAGCCCGGCGACGTACTCGGCCCGCGAGAGGGCCCCGGCGACGCAGCCGCACCAGCTGCCGCGCTCCGCGCGCTCGGCCGGCGAGAGCCGGTCCTCGGCGACGATGTCGCTGATCCCGAGCCGGCCGCCCGGCTTCAGGACCCGCGCCGTCTCGGCCAGCACCGCGGCCTTATCGGTGGAGAGATTGATCACGCAGTTCGAGATCACGACGTCCACGGACTCCGCGGGGAGCGGGACGTTCTCGATCTCGCCCTTGAGGAAGTGGACATTCGTGACGCCAGCCTCGCGCGCGTTCTGCTGCGCCAGCGCCAGCATCTCGTCGGTCATGTCGACCCCGTACGCGACGCCCGTCTGGCCCACCCGCTTCGCGGAGAGGATCACGTCGATCCCGCCGCCGGAGCCGAGGTCGAGAACGACCTCGCCCTCCCGCAGCTCGGCAACGGCGGTCGGATTGCCGCAGCCCAGCGACGCGAGGGCGGCCGCGTCGGGGAGCTCGCCGCGCTGCCCGGCGCTGTACAGGGACTCGCCGAAGTCGGCCGAGCCGGAATCGCCGCAGCAGCCGCTGCCTCCGGTCGTGACGGTGCGCGCGGCCTCGGCGTAGCGCTCGCGGACCTGCTCGCGTAGCGCGTCTGCGGTATCGGTGCTCATGAAGGAACCTCCTGGAGTCGGACGATCCCGGCCAGCCGCGCCGCGGCCTCCGGGTTGAGGGAGAAGTAGGCCCACTTGCCACGCTGCTCGCGCTCGAGCAGCCCTGCGCGCGTGAGCTTCGAGAGGTGGTGGCTGGCCGTCGGCTGGCTGAGGCCGAGCAGCGACGGAAACTCGCACGCGCACACCGGCTCCTCGCTTTGCGCGAGCCGGTTCACGATCCGCACCCGGGCGGGGTCGGCCAGTGCCTTGAACAGCTGCGCCGTCGCCGCGGCCTCGGCCTCGTCGATCGTCTCGGCGGCGAGCGGCGTGCAGCACTGGATCACCGGCAGCGGCGTTTCCACGCCCCGATCGTATCGACATCCGTCGATACGTCAAGTGTGCTACTCGAGGCGGTACATCGGCACGAGGCTCTTCTCGGCCTCGTTCTCGATCCGCGCCACGACCTCGACGTACGGCTCGAGCCCCGAGCCGTGCAGCTTCGACTTCAGCAGCTCGTCCACCTGGTACACGCCGGCCGAGTTGTTCATCTTGATCTCGACCGAGACGGCGCGCTCCCCGCCCTCGGCGATGATCACCTCGTCGATCGCCGCCGCCGAGATCGAGTGGATCGAGACGCGGCCGCGCTCGAACGGGATACGGGAGCGGCCCTCCTCGATGTCGAGCGCGTCGGCGACGCGGACGATCCCGGCCTCGAGCGTCAGCGGGTGGCCGGACTCGCGGTGGGAGGTGATCGTCTCCAGCACCTCCGAGACGACGACCGTCAACTCGGGCTCGTCGTAGAGTCCGGCCAGCAACTCCCGCGCCTTCGGCTCGGCCAGGAAGAGGCTCCAGTCCTCGTGCCGGTCGCGGTGCACCGCCATCCCGACGCAGTGCAGCAGCGCGCCGAGCAGGACGACGACCTCGGCGTCCTCCTGCTTCATGTCGTAGTCCACGACCATCGCGGGCTCCACGCCGCGCTTGTGCAGGATGCGCAGCAGCCTCAGGCCGATGTTGGCCACGATCTGGATGTGTACCCAGGAGTGGTCGTTGATGCCGAGGCGCTTCACTGCGTTGACGTTCGCCACGTGCCACCAGGCCTTGAGGCCCTTGTCGGCGTTCACGCGCTCCAGTAGCGCGCGCAGCTTGCGGCTCCGCTGGGCCGGCACCTTGATTCGCATCTGGGCGACGGCGTCGCCGGGAGAGAGCCGCGCTTCGCGCTCCGCCTCGTCGGAGGCAGGCTCCTCGATCCGCTCGCGGAGCTCCTTGTCGAGCTGCGACACGACCTCCGACCCTACTGGTTCGCGGCGGCTCCCGTTACGATCTGAGCTGATGCGCACGATGAACCCGATCCACGACTCGACGTGCTCGGTCGCCGCGTGCGCAGAGATCCTCGGAGCGAAGTGGACCGCCGTGCTCGTGCACGACCTCTCCGAGGGCGCGCGCCGGTTCACCGAGCTCGAGCACTCGTGCAAGGGCATCAGCCCGCGGACGCTCTCGGAGCGCCTCCGCGCGCTCGAGCAGGAAGGCATCGTCGTGCGCCGCAGCTACGCCGAGTCGCCGCCCCGGGTGGAATACGAGCTGACCGAGAAGGGCGGGGCGCTGCTGCCGATCATCGACGAGATGCGCCGCTTCGGGCATGAGTGGCTCGTCTGCGAGCCCGCGCTAACGGTCTAGCGCCGCCAGGCGCCTGAAGAGCTCCTTCGCCGTCTGGATCCCGAGCGGCATGTACTCCGCGAGCAGGCGCTCGTTCGGCGAGTGGATGTTGCTCTCGGGCGTGGCGAAGCCGGTGACGATCGTCGGGATGCCCTTGTCGACGAGCGCCGGCACGATCGGCAGCGTGCCGCCGGAGCGGACGAGCAGCGGACGGCGCCCCATCGTGTGCTCGAACGCGTCCTGGGCGAGCTGGACGGCCGGAGTGTCGGGCGGGACGAGGCCTGCCGGCGCCGACGACAGCCGCGTGGCGTCGAGCGCGGCGCCCTCCGGGACCGCCCCGCGGAGCAGGCGCTCCACCGCCGCCGCGAGCTGGTCGACGTCCTGTCCGGGCGCGAGCCGGATCGAGACGTTCGCCTCCGCCTGCACCGGCAGGACCGTCTTCTGCAGCATTGGCGAGCCGCCGTGGATGCCGTTGACCTCGAGCGACGGCTCCGCGGTCGTGCGCAGGTAGAACTCCTCGGCCGCCCGCGGGTCAACCGGCCGCGCCTCGGCGTCGGCGAGCATCTGCGCACCGGGAACGAGCTCCTCCCACGCGGCACGCTCCTCGTCGCTCGGCGGGACGAGGCCGGCACGGAGCGGCTCGGGCAGCCGCCCGTCGCGCGCCTGCACCGCCGAGAGGATCTGCACGAGCGCGTGCGTCGCGTTCAGCGCCGCGCCGCCGAACAGGCCGGAGTGCAGGTCGCGGCCGCCGGTGCGCACGGTGAGGTGGAAGTAGACGAGACCGCGCGTGGCCACCGCGAACTCCGGCACGCCGCGCGTCGTCATGCCACTGTCAAAGATGAGCGCCGCGTCCGCGCCACGCTCGTCGGCGGCGAGGAAGTCCACGATCTGGTGGCCGCCGGTCTCCTCCTCGGAGTCGCAGGCGAAGCGCACGTTCACCGGCAGCTCGCCGGCGGCCGCGAGCTCGGCGGCCGCCCGCGCGAGCATGTAGAGCTGGCCCTTGTCGTCGACGATCCCGCGGCCGTAGAGCCACTCGCCGCGCTGCTCCAGCGCAAAGGGCTCGGACTCCCACAGCTCGAGCGGGTCGGGCGGCTGCACGTCGACATGGCCGTAGACGAGCACCGTCGGCGCTGCTCCATCGGAGGCCGGGAGGTCGCCGATGATCAGCGGTTGCGTCGAGGTCTGGACGACCTCGGCCGACCCGCCGGCGCCCTGGACGAACTCTGCAAGCCACTCCGCAGCACGCGTCACGTCGCCGGCGCGCTCGGGATCGGCGCTGACGCTCGGAATGCTCAGCAGCTCGGAAAGCTCGTCGAACCAGGGCTCGGGCACGGCGGCGGAGTCTACTGAC
Organism: Gaiellaceae bacterium; assembly: GCA_045806105.1. Taxonomy (GTDB): domain Bacteria; phylum Actinomycetota; class Thermoleophilia; order Gaiellales; family Gaiellaceae; genus AC-32. The sequence continues at coordinate 37,642 of JBJMJY010000118.1, forward strand.
CTGCCGCCGCCGCAACGCTTCGCCACCGAGCGCGCAGCGGAGGGCAAAGCCCTGAGTCTGCGCGGGTTACGTCATAGGCCGTGCTATGCGACGTCGCGCAGCGCGGTCGAGTCGCCCAGCGCGCGCAGCTTCTTCAGGCTCTGGTTCTCGATCTGCCGGATCCGCTCGCGCGTGACGTTGAAGGTCTTGCCGACCTCGTCCAGCGTCCGCGGGTGCTCGCCGTTGAGCCCGTAGCGCAGCTCGAGCACACGGCGCTCGCGGGCGCTGAGCGTGTCGAGCACGCGCTGCAGCGTGGCCTTGCGCATCTCGACCTCGGCGACCTCGTCCGGCAGCGGCTCGTTCTCGTCGGTGAGGAAGTGCCCGAACTCCGACTCCTCCTCGTCGCCGACCGGCTTCTCGAGCGAGACCGGCGCCTGCGAGCTGCGGCGGATCTGCTCGACCTCGTCCGTTGTCAGCTCGACGTCCTTGGCGATCTCGCCCGAGGTCGGCTCGCGGCCGAGCTCGGCGCGAAGCTTCCGCTCCGAGCGCACGATCTTGTTCAGCTTCTCGACGACGTGGACCGGCATACGGATCGTCCGCGCCTTGTCTGCGAGCGCGCGGGCGACCGCCTGGCGGATCCACCACGTCGCGTACGTCGAGAACTTGAAGCCCTTCCGGTAGTCGAACTTCTCGGCGGCGCGCACCAGGCCGATCGTGCCCT
>JBJMJY010000119.1:0-21920 GCA_045806105.1 Gaiellaceae bacterium
CCTTCTTCGACTTGTCGACGAGACGCATGACGATCGACTCGCCCTCAACCGTCGGCAGGACGGCGACGCGGATGTCCATCATGCGGCCGGCCGCAGCGGCGGTCAGTGCGATGCGGCCGTCCTGCGGCTTGCGCCGCTCGGCGATGTCGAGCTTCGCGAGTACTTTCAGGCGCGTCGTGACGCCGGGCATCATCCGTTTCGGGATGCGCTGCACCTCGTGCAGCACGCCGTCGATGCGCAGCCTGACCGCAAGCGCGTCCTCCTGCGGCTCGAAGTGGATATCGCTGGCCCCGTCCTCGGCGGCCTGGAAGATAATCGAGTTCACGAGCCGCACCAGCGGGACATCCGAGATCCCGTCGTCGACCTCGAGGTCGTCCTCCTGCGTCGCCTGCTCCTCCTCACCGAGGAAGCCCTCCTCCTCGTCGATCGCAGAGCGGGCGCCGAAGGCCTCCGACGCGCGGGCGAGGCGCTTGATCTCGCCCTCGATGTCCTCGCGCGAGGCGACCCCGAGCTCCAGCGTGTAGCGCGTAGCCAGGCGCAGCTCGTCGATCGCGTGGACGTTGCCCGGGTCGGCGATCGCGATCCGCAGCGTGTTGCCGTCGAGCGCGTACGGAACCGCGATCACGCGCTCGAGCACGTGCACCGGGATCTGTTCGGCCGCCTCCTGCGTGACGCCGACGAGCGGCAGTTCGACGAGGGGCAGCTGGTAGCGACTGGCGAGCGTCCGCGCGAGGCCCTCGCTCGTCGCGACGCCCTCGTCGAGGACGGCCTGCGCGAACGAGCCGCCCTGCTTGACGCGGCCGCGGACGGCGGCCAGGCGGTCGCGGCTGACGAGGCCGGTGGCCTCGATCAGGTCGGCGACGAGCTCGGCGACCTCGTTGACCGCGAAGGGTGCGCCCAGCCCGGAGTCGCCCGCGGGCGGGGCGTCAGCCTCTCCGGAGCGTCCGGAAAGGCGGAGCTTGTTGGGCCGCTTCAGGTCCATGGGATCCCTCGAACGAGGTATCGGCAGAACCCGCTGGGAAGCTGAGCGCTAGAAGCGGCTCAGATACGAGTCCAGCAGCCCCTGGCCGGCGAACAGCGCCACCAGCGCGCCGAAGGCGAGAAACGGCGCGAACGGGATCCCCATCTTGCGAGCGGCCGAGCCGTGACGGGCCAGGAGCACGACGCTCGGCACGAGCGCGGCCACCATGCCGACCATCAAGCCGACGGAGACCGTGCGGCCGAGCATCGCGCCGAGCAACAGCGCCAGCTTCACGTCGCCCATGCCCATTCCGGCCGGGTATGCGAGCGCAGCCACGAACAGGAAGCCCGCCGCGCCCAGGGCGCCGAGCGTCCACTCCGGACTCGGCTCGAGCACCGTCTGCGCGACGAGTACGACCAGCGCCGCCGGCAGCACGATCCGGTTCGGCACGATCCGGTGCGTCAGGTCGATCGCGCTCAGCACGACGAGCACGATGCAGAAGAACGAGGCGACGAACGCCTCTCCGCTCAGGCCGAAGGCGACGAAGCAGGCGGCGACGAGGCCGGCCGTCGCGAGCTCGACAGCGGGGTAGAGCGGGCTGATGCGCACCCCGCACGAGCGGCAGCGGCCGCGCAGCAGGAGCCACGAGATGACGGGGACATTGTCGTACCAGGCCAGCTCGTGGCCGCAGCTCATGCAGGCCGAGGCCGGACGGACGACGGAGCGGCGCAGCGGCACGCGCGCGGCGACGACGTTCAGGAAGCTGCCGAGCGCAAGCGCGGGCCAGAAGGCAACGAGGCCGAGAGCTACGTCCACGCTGGCTCTATCGGCGGCGCCGCCGCGCGGGTTGAGGCTCGCCTGCCGCTCAGCCCGTGAAGCCCTGCGGCGGGTTCGGCTGAGCGTAGACCTCCTCGTTCGACGGCATCCCGACCGGGACCACCGAGATCGTCGGGAACGCGTTGGTCGTCAGGTTGTTCGAGAGGAGGATCTGGCTGCCGACGATCGGGCCGTCCACGTTGACGTTGTTGCCGAACTCGACGGCGTTCGTGCCGTAGAGGCCGCCCTGGTAGGAGTAGTTGTTGTCGATCTGGATGCTGTCCCCGGGAGTGACCTGGCCGCCGCTGCCGTTGGCGACGATCATCAGCATGTCGAAGTCCGGGTTCCAGCCCGCGAAGTTGCAGTTCGAGCCCGAGATCGACGCACAGACCGATCCCGTGGCGAGGAAGGTTCCCGAGAGGTAGATCGTGCCCTGCCCGTTGTACGAGTTCAGCGAGCCGTTGGAGATCTTCGCGCTCCCGTCGATGTAGATCGTCCCGCTGACCGTGAGCGTCTTCGTGGTCGCGTTCCAGGAGAGCTCGCCGCTCGACGGAGTTTTCCACTCGACGGTCTGCGCGGTTGCATGCGTCGTCGCGGTGCTCCCGTTGGTGCCGCGCGTGACGGTCCAGGTGGTGGTGCCGAAGCCGGCTGTGACCGTCATGAACTCGTCGTCGACGCGGATCACGAAGGACGTCGTCGGAAAGCCGGTGGCCGAGCTCACCGTCAGGGTCGTGGCCGACGCCGTGAGCGCGCCGTTCAGCGTCGTGTTCGCCCCAGAGCCGACGCGGCAGAAGTACGAGCTGTTCGGCGTGAGGTCGGCCGCGGAGGAGAGGTTGTTGTCGCGGCTTGGGTAGTTCGAGTCGAAGGTGGGCGGCGTGCCGCTGGTGGTCGTGCACGTCTGCGACGGGCCCGGGATCGCGTTCTCGTACCACGTCGGGAAGTCGGCTGCTGGTGGCGCGACGACCGGCGCGGGCTGGTTGACGCCGATGGTGATGCCGTCGGGGCCGGGAACGGAAAGTCTGCTGTAGATGTGCCGCGCGTCCTGGTTACCGCCGCAGCTGCCCCAGGAACCCGTCGCGTAGCGGCAGTTGCCGCCGACGTAGGTCTCGACGCGCGTTGCCATGCTCGTCGACGCTCCGACGGCAGCGTTGTTGGAGACGTCGAGCGTCCCGCCGACGATCACGGTCGACTGGTTGAGCTGCACGTTCGGGCTCAGGCAGAGGTTGCCCGCGACGTACATACGCGAGGCACCCGAGATGTTGTTGTTCAGCGTCTGGTCGCAGGTGCTTCCGGTATGGCCGGCGTAGAGGTAGTTCCAGACCGGGTTGTTCAGCGGCTGCGTCGTCGTCGGGGTGACGGTGACCGTCGCCTCGAGGGTCCGCGTGACGTCGGTCGACGGCCTGTTCGGGTTGCTCGACCTGCCGATCGAGGTCAGGAACCAGAGCGCGTCCTTGCGTACGAGCGTCCCGCACCAGTCGACGGTGCCGCCGTCGATCGTGCTGTGCCTCCAGGCCGAGGTCGAGGTGCGATCGGCGCTCGCATCGCTGTATTTCTTCTCGTTGTTGGTGCACTTCGGCAGCGTGTCCGGGTCGAGGGCGTTGTTGGTCGGGAGGTTCAGGACCGACATCGAGTTGTTGACCCCGGCCTCCGCGAGCGAGAACGCCGACTGCCTGGAGCGCGTTTGCGCCGCCTGCTTCGAGCCGGAGGCGGAATAGGCGATCGCCGTCGTGCCGACGATGGCGAGCACGCTCATGATCCCGATGGCCATCACGAGCGCGAGCCCGCGCTCGTCCCTGGCCTTGAGCAAGCGAAGACGACGCCGCATGCGTTTGGCATCGGTGCGCTGGTCCGGCGCCTTGACCTCGACCATCCCCCGAACGCGGTAACCCCTTGGAGCTACGTGCGCGTGCTGTTGCGCAGGACGATGTCGTCGATCAGCTCGTAGGTGTCGACCGTTTTCGACGGCTTGACATTGACCGGGAGGTCGACCTTGAGCTTCGCGAGCGAGGTGAGCGACTGCGCGGTGTAGTTGAAGATGCAGAGGGCGCCGCTACAGGCGCTCGCGGACGCGGACACGATCAGGTTGTCCGCCCACTTCACGCCCCCGGTGCACGTCGTGCCGACGACGCGGTACAGCGCGTAGCTGCTCGTGCCGCTGCTGCGCGTGCACCAGGTGATCGAGCCGCTGCCGGTCTTGCAGTACGAGGCGAGCGTGATCGTCACGGCGGAGCTCACGCCGGTCGGCGTCCCCACGCTCGCGCAATGCACCTCGCGGCGCATCTTGTCCAGGGCGAGCCGCGCGGTCAGCTGGGCCTGGAAGCGGTTGTTCATGTCGTTCTCCGAGTTCGAGGCCTGCACGAACACCGTTGTCAGGCTGCTCATCACGACGCCCATGATCACCATCACGGTGAGCATCTCGACCAGGGTGTAGCCCCGCTCGCCGCGGAGCCGCGGGAGGCGGCTCATCGAGCCCGGTGTCGGACCTGGGCCAGCGCCGCGCGGGCGACGGACTCGCTCTTGCGGCCGATTCCCCACTCCGACCGGATGTGCTCGTCGACGCGGATCAGCGTCTGCAGCGCCTGCTCGCCGTGCCACCAGCCGAACTTGGCGCCGGTGACGATCCACGCGTGCTGATAGAGCCAGTGCTGCACGTTGCGGCTCGTCTTCGGCTTGCCCGCGACCCAGGCCTCGAGGCGGAGGGCGCGCGCCGGCAGGGTGATCTCGTCGAGCGGCTCCCTCGGGGCGCCCTCGACCGTGAACGCAGCTGGGCGCGCGGCCGGATTGAGGGCCTTCTTGGCCGGTTTCTTCGCGGCCGGATTCTTCGCCGGCTTTTTCGCGGCCGCCTTCTTCGCGGCCGGCTTCTTCGCGAGCGGCGCCTTCTTTACGGGCGCGGGAGCGGTCGCGGCTGCGAGGCCGGCGAGGCGGATCGCGGTGCCGCGGTACGGCGCCGAGTCGACGGGCGTCCCGAGCTGCTCGTAGGGCCCGCGGATGAGTCGCAGCGTGATCGTGGGCGCGCCGGTGTCGACGACGCGCGTGCCCGGCGCGGGGCTCTGCGTCAGCACGCGGTTCGAGGAGTAGCCGCGAACCGAGCCCTTTACCCGCCATGCGAAGCCCGCGTCCTCGAGGATGCCCTTCGAGAAGACGTAGGCCTGGCCGACGACGGACGGGACGACCAACTCGCGCGGCTGGGCCCGCTGCGTGGGCTTGGCCGAGGGCGAGGGGCCGACGATCGTCGAGTCCGCCGCGAAGGTGAACGCCGCGGTGCCGAGGATCCAGATCACGGCAACGATGACCGCGCGTGGCAAGAGAGACGCGAGCCGCATGCTCACCCTTCGGCACGGTGCGGGGCGTTGGCATCCCCCTACCGGGGGATCGGCCGGAATGGTCGTGCTGTGGCGTGCGCGCTAGACGGAAGCCGGCAGCGGCTCCGCCGGCAACTCGAACGCGAACGTCGTGCCCTTGTCAGGTTCCGACTCGACCCAGATGCTCCCGTGCATCGACTGGACGAGCTCGCGGCAGATGTAGAGGCCGAGTCCGGTTCCGCCGATGCCGCGCCGGTGGTCGGGGTCGAGGCGGTAGAACTTGTCGAAGATCCGCTCCTGCTCGCCGATGGGGATGCCAAGGCCCTCGTCATGAACGCTGAAGCGGAGCCGGTCGCCCACCGCTGCGAGCTCCACCTCGATTCGCCCACCGGACGGCGAGTACTTGATCGCGTTGTCCAGCAGGTTGAGCAGCACCTGGCGGGTGCGTTCGCCGTCGCCGTGCACCTTCGGCACGACGGGAGGCGCCACGACAGCGACCCTCGTCTCCGCCCCCGCCCGCGATCGCGCAGCCGTGACCACTCCTCGGGCCAGCTCCTCCGGATCGAAAGTGTCCGCGACGATCCGGAGCGATCCGCTGTCGAGCTGTCCTGCCAACAGGATCTCCTCCACGAGGTTGGCGAGACGGTTCGACTGCTCGGCGATCATCTCGAGGAGATCATCCTGAGTCTGCGCGGGCAGGTCGTGCTCCCTCAGCGTCATCGCCGCGCCGTGCAACGAGGCGAGCGGTGTCCTGAGCTCGTGCGAGATCGTCGCCACGAACTGCGAGCGGAGGTTCTCGAGCCGGCGGTCATGTGTCGCGTCGCGAAAGGCGTAGACGGTGTCATCGTCGAGCGCCACGGCCACGATCGAGAGCCAGAGCTCGCGTCCTGCGATGTCCACCGGGACCGTCTCCGAGCTCGAGGGGCCGTCCGCTTCGCCGGGCCGATCCGCAACCGGCACGAAGGTTGCGATCGTCGTCCAACCCGGAATCGCCTCCTCCGCCGGGCGGCCGCGCACCTCAGCCCCCCGGAGGCCCGTGATCGCCTCGGCCGCCTGGTTCCAGAGCCGCACCACCCCGTCACGGTCGACGACGAAGACGCCGTCGCCGAGATGCGCCAGCACGCGTTCGGCCTCGTCTCGCTGTTGGCGCGAGAGCCGGCTGCGGGCCAGCGCAGGAGCCAGGGCGTAGGCAAGCACGAGCAGCGCGCCGATCAGGCCCAGGCCGAGCCCGACGACCCGCCAGCGGGCAGTGCCCGCAGCGGCGTCGATCTCGGATCGCGGCTTGAGGGCAACCAGGGCAGCGCGCGTCTCCTGTCCCGGTATCGGCCAGGCGACGACTCGATTCGTCGAGGCGTCGACCGTGAGGTCGGCAGCCTTCCCGAGAGTCGGCCGGGACCGCTGCGGAATCGTCTTGTCGGTGAACACAAGGCGGCCCGGAAGCAACACGCCCACACGAACCGGCGGTTTCGTGCCGAAGACCTCGTGGAGCAAGCGACGGTCGGGACGGAACACCACGGCCCTCCCGCGGGTCGTTCCGCCGACCGCGAACGCGACGTTCGCCAAAGCGATGCGTGCTCCGGGTGCGCCGACGTGCGAGCCTTGAAGGAGCGTGACACCGGGGTACCGCCCCTCCAGGCGCTCGAGCGCGAGGCCATCATGATCCACGAAGGCGCGTTGCACCTTCGGCGAGCTGGCGGCGCGGTTAGCGTCCTCGCGAAGTTGCGCCGAGAGCTTCCCGTACTTCCGAGCCGCGGCGTTGACGGTGACGAGGAGGTGCTGATCGGCCTTGGTGCGCTCCCTACGAGCGGCGAGCCCGCCGAACAGCCAGACCGTCACGACAAGCGGCAGGGCCAGAAGGATCAGCCCGGCGACGAGCCGCAGACGCCCGCTGGCGACGCTCCCTATTTCTTGCCCCCGTCGTGCCCGTTCCCGGCGCCGTGATCAGCCGGTGCGCCGCCGCCGTTGGCCTTTGGAGGAGTGGCACGTGCGGGGTCCGGAGCGGCCGGCGCCTTCTTCGCGTGTCCCGGCGGAAGTCCGCGGTGATGGCCGCCCGCCTTGCCGTGCCCATGCACGCGGGTGCCCACCGATGGGCTCGGCGCGTGGGCGTGGCTGTGGCCGTGGCCGTGGCCCACCGCCTTCCCCTTTGCGGCGAGCGTCTTGGGGAACGTGCGCGTTCTGACCGGGGTCGCGGCAGGGGCGGGCGTCTGCACGCGAGCAGGCGCGGCGCGGCGGACGACGCGAGCGGGGCTGCGCACCCGGTGCTGCTCGCTCACTCCGGCTCGCCGGTGCAGCCCAGAGGCCTCAGGGGTGGCAGTGGGCGGCTCGGCGGAGCGGGCAGCTCGCGTCACCCGTTCCGATGCATGCTTGTTCGCGGGGGTCGGCAGATCCGCGATCACACTCCCGGCCACGTCGCCGACTGCGGGGAGCAGCGGCACCGGCTCGCCCTGGACCCCTGCGCTGGCCAGCAGGAAGCCCGACAGCGAGATCGCGACCGCCGTCGCGAAGGCGGCGGGAACGGTCGGCGAGAGGTGGGCGAGCGCCGGCTTCATTCAGCAAGTGGGCCGTCCGCCGAAGGCGAACCTAACCCTGACGAAACATAGCGCGGAACCCACGGCTTCTCCACCATTCCTACCGAATTCTCCGGCCGGTGCGGCGACTCCTCATCAGCGGGTGAAGAGCACGACGGATCCATTCGATTCCTCGGGCGTCGGGACGACGGTGAAGACGCGGCCGGAGGCGGGCGAGCGGGTGTCGCTCGGGCCCCCGTCCTGCCAGCGGAAGGCGGTGCCGGCAAAGCCCTGGAACCACGCCTGCAGCTGGGGGTACGAGGTCGCCGGGTCGAGCTGGAGGTGCAGGTGGGGCCCGGTTGCGTGGCCGGTCTGGCCGACCAGGCCTACCTCGGTGCCGGCCGCGAGCGCCGCTCCGCTCGTCACGGCCGGGTCGAGGTACGAGAGGTGGCAGTACGTCCAGGTCTGGCCGTCGGCGGTCGTAATCGTCAGACCGATCCCGCAGCGACCACTCGGGTACTGCCACGCGCGCTCGACCGTGCCGTCGGCGAGCGCGTACACCGGCGTGCCCGCGGGAGCCCCGATGTCGGCCGCGGGATAGTCGTGGTGGTGGTGCGACACCGACACCACGGAGGGGCCGCCACCGACCGGGAAGACATAGGTGCCGTCGTACGAGGGTGCGGCGAGCAGCGAGCCGGCTGCGGGCGCGAAGGACGCGGCGAGCGAGCGGTCCTTCGCGAGCGCGAGGTCGCGCTGTGCCTGCCCGAGCCGCGCGCGCAGCTCGGCGACCCGGTTCTGGGCAAGCGAACGGCTGACGGACATTTGCGCGGCACGCCGGTCGAGCTCCAAGCGGTCGGAAAGGAGGCTCGTCGCCGCCGCGCGCCGAGTGAGGCGCTGCTCGACGCGGTCGAGCGCGTGCAGCCCGCGCAGGGCGCGCACGAGCTTTCGGTTGGCGCGCACCACCCGCTCACGAGCCTGGTCGAGCGACACCTGCAGGCGGTCGAGGCCGGAGGTCGCGTCCACCCCGCCGGAACCGAACAGCTGCGCGAGTTGGAGGACCTCGTCCACGTACCACTGCGCATGGTTGTAGGAGAAGACGGCGCGGGAGATGTCGGTCGCGCCCCCGCTCGCAGCGAGGTAGCGCGCGGCGGAGGCGATCCCGTCCTCGGGGCTCCACGGGTTCGCAAGCCCGTCGCCGTCGGCATCCACGCCCCAGCGCTCCCACGTCGAGGGCATGAACTGCATCCAGCCGAGCGCGCCCGCCGAACTCGGGCCCATGTTGCGGCCGAAGTTGGACTCGATCTTGTTGATCGCCGCCAGCACCTGCCACGGCACGCCGTAGAGGGCGCCGTCGCGCTGCCAGAGCGCGAGCAGCTCTGAATAGGTGCGGGTCGCCGGGACCGCGGGCGGGGAGAGCAGCGTCGAGGGGAAGGCGATCGATCCCGGCCCGTTCGGCACGTCGGCGGTCGGCAGAAAGGCAGGCGCGGCCGGGGTGACGGTCGTGGGCACGACCTGGAAGACGTCCGCGCCCGCCGAGCCGGCGAGCACGAGCGCCGACAGCGCCGCAGCTGCTACGAGCCTCATGCCTCTTGCGAGCCGGCGATCCGGAGGTTCGGCAGCGACTGCTCGGCAGGAGCGCCCGGCTTCGGGTCGGGCTCCGCCATCGCCGAGACGGGGCGGTCGGTCTCGACGCCTGCCGCCTTGCGCTTCAGCGCCTGGTCGAGCTCGACGAGGAAATCGTGCCGGTTCGTGGACGCGTTCGCCGCGACCTCGTTCTCGACCTCTCCCGCGACCACCAGCTCGATCAGGGCCTGGGAGAAGGTCTGCATGTCGAAGAACTGGCCCTCGGCGATCGCGTCCGAGATCTCCTCGGCCCTGCTGTCGCGGATCAGGTCGGCGATGCGCGAGTTGTTGATCATCACCTCGACCGCCGCGACGCGGCCGCCCTGCGTGCGCGGCAGCAGGCGCTGGCTGACGACACCGCGGAGGACGCCGGCGAGGATCGAGCGGATCTGCTCCTGCTTCTCCGCCGGGAAGAACTCGATCATCCGGCCGATCGTCTCGGCGGCGTCGATCGTGTGCATCGTCGAGAAGACGAGGTGGCCGGACTCGGCCGCCTTGAGCGCGGTCTCGGCGGTCTCGGCGTCGCGCAGCTCGCCGATCAGGATCACGTCCGGGTCCTGGCGCAGCACGCGCCGGATCGCGGCGAGGAACGAGTCGGTGTCGAGCCCGACCTCGCGCTGGTTGACGATGCAGCCCTGGTCGGAATGCAGGATCTCGATCGGGTCCTCGATCGTCACGATGTGCTGGCGCCGCGTGCGGTTGATGTGGTCGATCACGGCCGCGAGCGTCGTCGTCTTGCCGGAGCCGGTCGCGCCCGTCACGAGCACGAGCCCGCGGTGCTCGTCGGCGACCCGGCGCACGCCCTTGGGTAGGCGCAGGTGCTCGAAGCTCGGGACCTCGTTCGGGATCACGCGGAAGGCAAACGAGATCGAGCCGCGCTGCCGGAAGCCGTTCACGCGGAAGCGCGGGAGGCTGGCGGCCGTGTACGCGATGTCCAGCTCACCGGTCTCGTGGAAGTGCGAGAGCTTGGCCGGCGCGAGGTCGGCGACGGCGGCGAGCACGACGTCGAGGTCGCTGTCGTAGAGCGGCGCGTGGTCCGGCAGCAGCCCGAGGTCGCCGTCGCGGCGGAGGACGGGCGGCTGCCCGACCTTCAGGTGGATATCGCTCGCGCCGAGCTCGACGGCGCGCGCCAGGGCCGCATTCAGGTCCACGAGAGTGCTGATCGGCAGCGGCCGCGCAGCGCTTGAGCCGCTACGACGGGCCGCGACGCCGACCCCGGCGTCAGACACGTGCCCGAAACGTCACGAACCCTCCACAGCCTTGGGCGGGTGTCGGGCTTCTCGGGCCCAACTGCGGTGTCAGACACGTGACGGAAGTGTGACGGCGGCTCAGCGGCCGAGGGCGTCGACCAGGCGCAGCGGCGCGCGGACGAGGCCCTTCGCGTCACCCGGATGCGCGACGTCGCCGCGTAGGAACGCGGAGGTGAAGCCCCATACGAGCGGCAGGCGCGCGACGCCGTAGACCAGCCGCGGGAACCGCTCGAGCGCGTACTTGGCCTTCCACGACGCAGCCAGCGTCCGCGAGAGCGCCGCCTCCAGCCGCACCGCGTACGCGTCGAGCGTCGCCGCACGTCCTTCCAGCAGCTCGAGCGTGGTCTCCACAGCGAGCCTTGCGCTGACGAACGCCTCGTACATGCCGTCGCCCGAGAGCGGGTCGACGAGACCGGCCGCGTCGCCCACCAGCAGCGCCCGGCCGCGCGAGACCGGATCGCGGAGGCCGCGCATCGGCAGGCGATAGCCGCGCAGGGACTCGAGCCGGTCTGCCGGGAGGCCGTAGCCTGCGCACGCGCGCTCGAGGTGCTCTCGCAACCGCGGCCCCTCCGACTCCCAGCCGCCCACCCCGACGTTGACGTGGTCGCCCTTCGGGAAGACCCAGGCATAGCCACCGGGCACCGCGCCCAGCTCGACCACGGCGCGCCCCCGATAGTCCTCGCGCGCGTGAACAAGAGGGACGTTTCCCTCGAGCGCGACGCCGTGCTCCCGCGCGACGGTCAGGCCGAGGGCGCGGAGCGTGAGCCCATTCACCCCGTCGGCGCCGATCACGACGGTCGCCGACGCGGCCGACCCGTTGAACCGCACGACACCCCCACCCCCCTCCAGCTCGAGCCCGGTCGCCCGGACGCCGTCGCGGAAGTCCGCGCCCGCCGCGGCCGCCTGCTCCGCAAGGTGCGCGTCGAGGCGGCGCCGTTGGGTCATCAGAATCAGCGGCTCCTCGGTGCGGCGCTCGAAGCGGTGCGCGTAGCGGAAGCCGAGCTGGAACCGCCGCACCGTGTCCTCGACCACCGGCTCGACGGAGACCGGCAGCTCCCGCACTGCGCGGTAGGTCAGCCCCCCTCCGCACGGCTTGTCCCGCGGGAAGCGCTCGCGGTCGAGCAGCAGCACGCGCGCTCCCGCCCGCGACAGGCGGAAGGCGGCAGTGGACCCCGCCGGGCCGGCGCCGACGACGATCGCGTCGTACCGTTGCACGCCGCCAATCGTATGCGGGTTAGGATCCTTCCGATGCCCCGTTACCTGGTCGTACGCAAGTTCGAGGTCGACGAGCAAGACATGCCGCGCCTCGGCCGCCGCTCGCGCGAGCGCATCGAGGACGGGTTTCCGGAGATCACCTGGGAGCACAGCCACGTAACCGTCGACGACGACGGGCTCGTGCGGACGTTCTGCGTCTACGAGGCGCCGGACGAGGAAACGGTGCAGCGGCACGCCGGCCAGCTCGGCGAGCACCAGGTCGAGTCGATCGCCGAGATCGCGGGCGACGTCACGCCCGCCGACTTCCCCGGCTAGTTCGTCAGGCCTTTCTAGGCCGGGGCCTCGCCGCGCCCGAGAATCCTCGCGTCGAGCACGTGGAAGTGCGCCTGCCGCGCGACCGCGAGCTTGCGCGTGATCGCCTTCCGCTGCTCCTCGTCGCCGCCGTCGACGAGCTCGAGCGCCTCGCGGTAGAGCGCGGCCGCCTTCTCCTTCGCCCAGCCGCGCTCGGCCTGCTCTCCCGCGGTGACGAAGTACTCGATCGCCCGCGGCGCCTCGCCCGCGTCGCGCCAGTGGCGGGCCAACGCGGCGATCGCCTCGCCGGTCTCCGACGTGGCGTCCTCGAAGAACCGCGCCACCTCCGCGTGGCGCTCTCGCCGGCGCGCGCGGGGAAGCAGCTCGTAGGCGGCGTCGCGGATGAGCACGTGCGTGAACGAGTATTGCTGGTCGTTCTCGAACGCCGAGACGGTGTCGCGCCGGATCAGGTCGCGATGCTCGAGCGCCGCCAGCAGCTCCCCGAGCCCGTTCTCGGCCTCCGCCATCCGCAGCAGGGCGCCGCGCCAGAAGGTCTTGCCCATCACGGCCGCGTCGAGCAGCAGCGACCGCTCGGCCGCCGGCAGCGCGTCGAGCCGCGCTGCGAGGATCCCGCGGATCGAGTTCGGCAGCGCCGTCGCCGCTCCGGACGAGGTTTCGAGCATCGTCGCCGCGAGCTGCTCGATGAAGAGCGGGTTGCCCTCCGCGCCCGCGGCCACGGTCTCGCTCGCGCCCTCGGCGAGAAGGTGCCGCGCCAGCTCGCGCGACTCCTCCGCGTTGAGCGGCTCGAGCGGCAGCGCGGTGTACGCCGGGAGGCCGCCGCCCCAGGACGGGCGCGTGTCGAGCAGGTCCGGACGCGCCAGCGCAAGGAGCAGAATCGGCAGCTCGCGCAGGCGCGCGGCGAGCAGGTCGATCAGGTCGAGCAGGCTCGAGTCCGCCCAGTGCACGTCCTCGAAGACGAGCATCGTCGGCTTGTCGCGCGCGACCGCCTCGATGAAGACGCGCACCGAGAAGAAGAGCGTCTCGCGGTCGGCGACCGACCCCTCCGGGTCGAGCCCGAGCAGGATCGCCAGGTGCCCGGTGATCGCGTCGGCCTCGCCCGGCCCGACGAGCGACCCGACGCGCTCGCGCAGCTTCGCCAGGGCGACCTCGCGCGGGTCCGTCTCGAAGATGCCGCACAGCTGCTTGACCTGGACCGCGAAGGCGAAGTAGGCGCTGCTTTCGCGGTAGGGCAGCGAGCGGCCGTGAATCGCGCGGCCGCCGAGCGCCTTGACCGCCGCCGTGAACTCGGTCGCGAGGCGAGTCTTGCCGACACCGGCCTGGCCGATGACCGTGACGAGGTGCGGACGCTGCTCCGCGGCGGTGCGCTCCCAGACCCCGCGCAGCACCTCGAGCTCGCGCGCCCGCCCGACGAGCGGCGCGCGCGCACCCCGGCGCTCGCCGATCGGCGCCGACGTCTCGACCGCGAGCCACGCCTGGACGGGTTCCGCCTTGCCCTTGACGACCACGGCCTCGACCGGCTCGTACACGATCGCCTCGCGCGTCAGCCGGTGCGCCTCGGCGCCGACGAGGATGCCGTTCGTCGGAGCCTCGCTCTGCAGCCGCGAGGCGGTGTTGATGACGTCGCCGGCCACCATCGCCTCGCCCAGCTCCGGTCGCGCGTCGAGCGTGACGAGCGCCTCGCCCGTGTTCACCGCGATCCGCAGCTGCAGATCGAGCCCTCTTCGCGAGTTCAGCTCGCCGACGCTCTCCTTGACCGCCAGCGCCGAGCGGATCGCGCGCTCGGCGTCGTCGCCGAACGCCGTCGGCGCGCCGAAGACGCCCACTACCGCGTCGCCGACGAACTTCTCGACCGAACCGCCGAACGACTCGATCTCGTTCCGCACGCAGTCGTGGTACGGGGCGAGGATCGCGCGCACGTCCTCGGGGTCGAGCTGCTCCGACCGCTCCGTGAAGCCGACGAGGTCGACGAAGATCACGCTCACCACCCGCCGCTCCTCGCGCGGCTTGCCCGGCGCCAGCTCTCGCCCGCACGCGAGGCAAAATCGCGCGACGTCAGGGTTCTCCTGGCCGCAGGCGGAGCAGATCACACCACGAAGCGTAGTGGGGCGCTACGTCGGAGAAAAGGGCGCCGCGCAGGCGGCGATCTTCGGGATCGAGAAACGCGCGATCGTGCCGAACCGCGGCGCGGGCTTGCACGCCTGCGCGACGCCGACGTCACATGCGACCGAGAGGAAGACGAACGCGTCCTCGACGGTGAAGCCGTGCGCGTCGACGAGCAGCTGCGCCGCCTCCTCCGAGACGAGCTTCAGCGCCTCGTCGAAGTCGTCCGCGGTCGCGTGCGGGAGCCAGCGGTCGGCGAGCTCCGTCACCGGCCAGGTCGCCTGCTTCCCCTTGAGCAGGTCGAAGCGGATGTCGACCTCGCCCGCGATCTCGACGCCCGTGAAGCAGATCTCGCCGTCGCCCATCGAAGCGTGCATGTCGCCGACCGCGAACATCCCGCCGGGCTGCCGCACCGGGAAGAAGATGCGCGCGCCTTTGCCGTGCAGGTGGTCGTCGAGGTTCCCGCCGTGCGGGCCCGCGAGGCCGTTCGAGAGCGTGTCGCCGTCGGTGGCCACTCCGACCACGCCGACCATCGGCCGCGCCGGGAACGAGACGCGCTCGTTCATCCGGATCTCGCCGTCGCGCACCTCGAAAAGCCGCGTTAGGGGAGCCTGCACCTTGTCGATCAGTTGGCCGAAGCCGGGGATCAGGGTCGCCACGCCCCGCTCGATCGGGCGCACGTCGAGGATCTCGACGACCAGCGAGTCGCCTGGCTCCGCGCCCCGTACCGCGACCGGCCCGGTCGCGCTGTTGATGCGCTCGAGGTCGATCTCCGTGACGAGGTCGTCCTCGCTCTGGATCTGCCCGGTGAAGCAGTCGTTCGTCTCGAAGGTGACGGTTTCGCCGGGGTCGACCTCCAGCACAGGTTCGAGGTCGGGCCCGAACGACCAGATCACCTGGTCGCGCGAGAGGCGGTGAGCGGCGGCGACGGCCATCACGCCTCCGGGAGCAACGCAGGCGGCGTCTCCGGCGCGACCGTCTCGTCCTCGACGTAGACCCGCTCCATGTCCTCCAGCCGCTCGGGCCTCGTCCGGACGATCCAGAGCGTGAGCAACACACCCAGCACCGTCCACGCGATCGCGACCCAGTTGGCGTACTTGATCGGGTAGGTCGGAGGCACCTTGTAGAACTGGTAATAGAGTGGGAAGAAGAAGAGCACGATCCCTCCGATCGGCAGGATCAGGTGGAGGAGGGGGTTGAACTGGCTGCGGCCCGGCCCGAGGTAGTAGCGGATACAGCCCGCCGCCACCAGCATGTAGACGAGGATCACGACCGGCACCGCCATCGTCGCGATCATCGCGAAGCCGGTCAGCGGGCCCCACTTCCAGCCGAACAACACCCCGAGCACGAGCGCGAAGATCGTGAGCCAGATGATCGCCACGTTCGGCGTCTTGAACTCAGGGTGCGTCCGGGCGAGCGGGCGCGGCGCGAGGCCGTTGCGGGCGAGCGCATAGAAGACGCGCGTGGCTGCGTTGACGGCGGCATTCGAGTTCGCTGCGATCGAGTTGCAGATCGCGAGGAAGACGAGGATCCAGCCGGTGCTCCAGAAGACCTTGCCGAGGTTCCGCCATGGGTCGGCGCCCGTCGCCTGCGCGACGAAGTGGTCGAAGCCGGCGCCGAAGACCCACGCATACGCACAGAGGACGTAGAAGAGACCGATCACGATCGCCGATCCGACGACCGCACGTGGGACGGTGCGTCTCGGGTGTCTCGCCTCCTCGCCGAGCGGCGCCGCGGCCTCGAAGCCGATGAAGGCGAGGATCGCGAAGACCATCCCCTTGAAGACGCCGCTCCAATCGCCGACCGCGTGGTTCGGGTTGAACGGCTGCGCGTTCAAGTCGCCCGCGTTCGAGATCAGCATCCAGACCGCGAGCGCGCCGAAGATCGCGATCTCGAAGGCGCCGAGGATGACGCCGGCCGTGGTCGAGAGCCGGATGTCGCGATAGGTAAGCCCGAGGACGATGAGCCCCATCAGGAGGAACCAGATCCACCATTGGCCGCTGTAGTGCCAACCGACCTCGGTTTGGAAGACCTCGGTCATCGCCCAGCCGAACTCAAGGTAGAGGAACGGGGCGACGAGGGGCTCGAAGCCGATGAACAGCCAGGCGACGAGAAACCCCCAGCCCGGGCCGAGGCTGCGCGCGACGTAGGTATACATCCCGCCCGCCGACGGGAAGAGCTTCGCGAGCTGGCCGATCGCGGTCGCCGCGCAGATGCAGGCGATCAGCGCGAGGCCGACCGAGAGCGGCAGCGCCTGCCGCGCATCGGGCACGGAGATGTAGATCGAGTACGCCACGGCTGCGGCGGGCGCCATGTGCGTGATCGACTGGAACAGGACTTGCGGCAGCCCGATCGAGTGCTCGCGCAGGTGGTCGAAACGACGAGGCTCGCCGGCGGTCGCGGCTTCCATGTGACCTCCTTCGTCGGTCCCGCTGAGCGGCGAGTTTGCCACGGCTGGCTCGAGCGCGCGGCGTGGCTACAATTGCCGACCCCTGGGGGTGTGCCCGAGCGGCCAAAGGGAACGGGCTGTAAACCCGTCGGCTCAGCCTACGGAGGTTCGAATCCTCCCGCCCCCACTCGCTCACGCCGCGATCTGCTCGCCGCGGTTCTCGCCGGGCACGCGCCGCACCGAGCCCCAGCCGTAGCGCGCCCACACCACGAGCAGCGCGCCGCCGCCGAGTGCGCCGATGCCGTCGACCATCAGGTCGGTGGCCGTGTCGCGCTCGCTCCTGGCGAGGTTCGTGCCCAGGAAGTGGTCCGAGGTGAACTCCGCCATCTCCCACACCGCGCCGATGGCCAGGCCGAGCGCGACGGTCACGACGAAGACGCCGACGTAGTGGTGCGCGGTCTTCACGTCCTTGAGGTCCGGCAGCACCTCGGCGCGCGCGAGCAGGATGTAGAAGACGGGCGCGAGGAAGAACGACGCGAGGGTATGCACGACGACGTCGTAGAAGCCGATGCGCTCGTAGAGCCCGAGCGCGTCGCCCCAGCCCGTCAGCCCGAGCGCAAGGCAGAACGCGAGGTCGTAGACCCGCGGCAGAAGGAGGAAGCGCACCGCGACAACGGCGACCGCCGAGACGGCGAGGTTTAGTGGAAAGTCCCCACGCGCGAGCCAGACGACCGGCACGCCGACGACGTACGAGAGGCGCAGGAGGTCGATCGGGTCGCGCAGCCAGCCAGACCAGTCGCCGAGGAGGAGCTCGCGGGTTTCCACGCGCCCCTCGTACCCCGGAGCGACCAGGAAAACCCGCCCGTGGCCGTGGCCGCCTAGGCTGCGGCGCCCGACGCGTTGACTAGGTCGCCGAAGCCGCCTGCGAGCACGTTCCGAACGTCCTCCGCCGGCAGTGGGCGCGCGAAGAGAAAGCCCTGTGCGAGGTCGCAACCGAGGCCGCGCAGGGAGGCAAGCTGGCTGTCGGACTCGATGCCCTCTGCGATCGCGAGGACGCCGAGCGCGTGGGCGAGCGTGACGAGGTTCGCGGTGATCGCGGCGTCCTTGGCCTCCTCGTCGACGCCCTGCACGAAGGAGCGGTCGACCTTGATCATGTCGACAGGGAAGCTGCGCAGCTGGCCGAGGGACGAGAAGCCGGTGCCGAAGTCGTCGACCGCGATCCGCACACCGTCGTCGTGCAGCTGCTGGAGCTCCGCGCGAGCCCGAGCACCGCCCGGGCCCTCCTGGACGAGGCTCGTCTCCGTCACCTCCAGGCCGAGGCAATCGGGCGGGAGGCCAGCGTCCTGGAGCGCGGCCCTGACGGTCCGGCTGATCCCGCCGCCGACGAGCTGCCGGCCGGAGAGGTTGACCCACGTGATGAACCGCTCGGGAAGCAATCCCTCCTGCCGCCACTCCGCCGTCTGGGCACAGGCCTCGCGGAGCACGAATTCGCCGAGGCCCAGGATCAGCCCGGTCGCTTCTGCCACGCGAATGAACCGGTCCGGCGGAACGAGGCCGCGCCGCGGCGAGTTCCAGCGGACGAGCGCCTCGACCCCGACGATCTCGCCGTTCTCGAGGTCGACTTCAGGCTGGTAGTGGAGGACGAACTCGCGCCGCTGCAGCCCGAGCCGCAGCTCGTGCTCGAGCCCGAGCAACTCGCCGAGCTCACGGGCCATGTCGTAGTGGAAGAGCTCGAAGCGCCCACGCCCGGACTCCTTCGCGGCGTACATCGCCACGTCCGCGTGGCGGAGGAGGTCCTCGCTCTGCCCGCGGCCTCCGGGGTGGAGCGCGACGCCGATGCTCGCGCCGACGCTCAGCTCGCGTCCGGCAATCCAGGCCGGCTCCGCGAGCGTGCTCAGAAGGCGTCGCGCCACCGAGCTTGCCTGCGCCTCGTGCGCGCCGTCGATCAGGACGGCGAACTCGTCGCCTCCGAGTCTCGCGAGCGTGTCGCTGGGGCGAAGCTCCGTCTCGAACCGCTCGGCGACGACCTTGAGCAGCTGGTCGCCGGCGTCGTGGCCGAGGCTGTCGTTTACCTGCTTGAAGCCGTCGAGGTCGATCAGCAGGACGGCGAGGAGGCCGAGTGACCGCTCGGAGCGCGCGAGCGCCTGGTCGAGACGGTCGCGGAAGAGTGCGCGGTTCGCCATTCCGGTCAGACCGTCGTGGAACGCCTGCCGGGTGAGCTGCTCCTCGAGCCGGACGCGCTCGCTGACGTCCCTCGCGTTGAAGACGACGCCGCGGATCTGGCGGTCCGTACGGAGATCGGTCACGTGTGCCTCGAGGTGCCGCCACTCCCCGAAGCGGTTCAGCAGCCGGAAGACGACTTCCGTCGGCTCCCCGTGCGTGTACGCCGCATGGACGAGCGCGAGATCGTCGGGATGCACGAAGCCGGCGAACTGCTCTCCGAGCAGGTCCCGATCCTGCCGGCCGAGCATCTGCGTGACGGAGTCGCTCGCGTAGCGACAGCCGCCGGCGCCGAAGACCAGCACGAGATCGGTCGAAGCGGTCACGAGGCTGCGGAAGTGCGCGGTCTGCCGCCTGGTCGTCGCGATCAACGCCCAGCCGAGCAGCAGCGACGCGACGAAGCCAATGGCGCCGGCGATCGCCTGAAGCGTGATCAGGCCGTCGATGTCGCGGTCGTGGGCCGTCGCGATCGAGCGTGCCGCATTCAACGAGACGTTGGACGTCAGCGCGGAGAGGACGCGCAAGCGGGTGACCGGATCGCGCACGGTTAGACGCTCACCGGCGGTGAGCCGGACCTCGTGCATCGGCTTCCCTGCCACGAACGCCGCGCCGGTTGCGCGCAGGTCGCGGATGAGCTTGTGCTCCTGCTCGAGCTGCGCCCGGACCTGACCGCCGCTCGCAGACGACAGCCTCGTCTTGTCATCGTCGCCATTGACAGCGGGCGCTGGCCCGCCGTCGAGCAGCGCACGGGCGCTCCTGTCGAGCAGCGAGCCCACGTAGGCGGGATCTGCCTTGACGCCCGCGTGGGCCAGCACGATCTCCTTGATGTAGCGCTCCGAGAGCGTCCGCTGGCGAGCTGCAACCTCGAGCACCGACGCCTTGTACTGCGAGCGGGACGTCGACCAGATCGAGAGCCCGACGCTGACTGCCGAGAACAGGGCGAAGGTGGCCAGAATCGCCGCGACGGCGCGCCGCCCGCGCGAGGCGAACGGTCTGAACGCGGGGCCTGCGCGCCCCATCAGCTCACCACCAGGCGCGCGCGCATGCCGCCGAGGTAGTGGCCGGCCATGTTGCAGAAGAGCTCGTAGCGGCCGGGCCGCAGCTTCACCCGGAGCACGCTGAGGGCGCCGGGCGACTCGGCTTCGACCTCGTCGACCGTGACCGGCTCCAGCGCCTCCTCGTCGGCCGTGACGCCGTCTGCCCGCATCGGCAGCGAGGCGCCCGTGCGGGCGATGAGTAGTTCGTGGGTGTCCGGCCCTTTGTTCTTCACCACGAACCGCACCTCCCCGGCGCGGACGTGGAGGCGGGAAACCTTGATGCGGAAATCCTTCAGCGTCACCCGCACGACGACGTCCTGCTCCGACGTCGAGTGCGAGCTGCAGGCCGAGAGCCCGGCGACCGCAATCACGCACGCACAGAGGCACGGGAAAACCCGTGCCGCTCTTCGCAGCATCGGCGTCCGCAGGCGCACTCAAGGCGTTTTCGGCGTGCCGGACGGTCGCGCCGAGGCCCGAAAGGGGGATCCGTCGCCCGAGCGGTCGGCGTTGCCATCGGTGCTGACGCGGTCAGGGAGAATCCTCGGCATGCGGATCGTGCCGTGGATGGAGCCGCTCTTCCGCGATCGCGCGGCGGCGGGCCGCGAGCTTGCAGAGGCGTTGCGCGGCCGGAAGGGCGTGGTCGTGGGAGTGGCGCGGGGCGGCGTCGCGGTCGCCGCCGAGGTCGCCCGCGAGCTCGGGCTCCCGCTGACCGCCGTCGACGTGGAGCGCGTGAACGCGCACGGCCGCCGGCTCGGCGCGACGACGGCGCATGGCCCGCCGTACCTGCTTGTCCCCGAGGCCGCCGTGGAGGACGTCGTCGTGCGCGCAAGGCGCGACGCGCAACGGCTGGAGTCGCGGCTCGAGCACGAGACGCTGCCGGTCGAGGGGCGCGAGGTGCTGCTCGTCGACGACGGCGCGATCACCGGTCTGACGCTCGCGGCGGCATGCCTCTGGGCGCGGGCCGAGGACGCTGCAGGTGTGGTCGCCGCGGTCCCGGTTGGGCACGTCGACGCCCTGCGCCGCCTTGCCGAGGTCGCCGACGAGGTCGCCTGCCCGCACCCGCTGGAGGAGATCGCGGTCGTCGGCCAGGCCTACGACAGCTTCGACCCGCTGGACGAGTGGTACGTCGGCTCGCTGCTCGACGAGCGCCGCTAGCCGAGCGCGAGGAGCGCGCCCTCGTGCTCCAGCAGGAAGCGCTTCACGTGCAGGCCGCCGCCGAAGCCGGTGAGCGAGCCGTCGGCGCCGATCACGCGATGGCACGGCAACACGATCGGAAGCGGGTTGCTGCCGTTGGCGGCGCCGACCGCTCGCGCCTTCTCGCTCCCGAGGCCGAGGCGGCGCGCCTGCTCGCCGTAGCTGACGGTCTGCCCGTACGGAATGGTGGCAAGCGCGTTCCAGCACCGGCGCTGGAACGCTGTTCCGTGCAACTCGAGCGGCAGCTCGAACGTCACGAGCTCGGCGTCGAAGTAGGCCTCCAGCTGGCGCGCGGCCTCGTCGAGAACGGGGGAGCTCCCCTCGGGCTGGATCCTGCTGCCGTCGAACAGCACCGCCCGGAGACCCGTGTCCGAAGCGATCAGACCGAGCGGCCCGATCGGAGTGTCCACGACTGCGCTGGGCATCTCGTGAATCTAAACGCGAGTCGGAGGCGGCACGTGAGATCGCGCCTACAATTGCCGAGCTGCCCTCTTAGCTCAGTTGGTAGAGCACCTCCATGGTAAGGAGGGGGTCGACGGTTCGAGTCCGTCAGAGGGCTCTGCAAAACCCCGGCAAAACGGGATTTCTTCTCTCGGTTCCACATGCACAATCCTCAGCGTGCGGTAGGTATGGAGCCCTTTATGGAGCCTTCAGATCGAGGACGCCGTCTTGAAAGGGCCGTCTTTCGGGCGATCGCGCCTCAACACGCACCCGCAAGGCGCAGCGCGGGTTCGTTGCGAGGGCGCGGTATGACCCAGTAGCAACCGAGCAACCTCGCTCGGCACGGCGAAGCTAACGCAGCGGCCGCCTCCGGCGCTGCGTCATTCCGGACGAACGACATTCGCGGGGCTGTCATGTTCCGACCGTCGCCGTTCGTCGTATAGACAGTGACTCTCTATTCCGGAAGGCAGGATCGACGATGAATTACGTGCTCCTCTTTTGTGGGACCCAAGCCGACCAGGACGCGTTCAGTGCACTCTCGCCTGTGCAGCTC
>JBJMJY010000120.1:0-17767 GCA_045806105.1 Gaiellaceae bacterium
TCGAGCATCTTCGGAACGGGGTCCTCGTCACTCGCGGCGAGCTCGTCGATGTATGCGCCTTGATAGCCGTCCTCAGGCGGCTCGTCGCCACGGCGGCGGGCTTCGACCGAAGCGCGGAACTTCTCCATCTGGGTCCCGGCGTCGTTGTAGTAGTACTCGCGCTCGACCTCGTGCCCCGCGAACTCGAGCAGGCGCGCGACCGAGTCGCCGAAGGCGCCGTTCCGCGCCGAGGCGACCGTGATCGGCCCGGTCGGATTCGCGGAGACCATCTCGACCTGCACCTTCTCGGGCCGCTCGGCCGAGCCACCGCCGAACTCGCGACCCGCCTCGAGGATCTCGCCGAGCGCCCCGCCGAACCACGACGGCGCGAGCCAGAGGTTGACGAAGCCGGGCCCCGCGACCTCGGCGCGCTCGACCTCGTCCAGCTCCGCCGCCTTCGCCGCCAGCTCCTCCCCGAGCTCGCGGGGCGAACGGCGCTGGACCGGCGCCAGCCGCATCGCCACGTTGGTCGCGTAGTCGCCATGCCCGGGATCGTTCGGCCGGTCGAGCTCCACCGGCGCGCCGGCGAGCTCGCTCAGGCGCGCCTCCAGCCGCGCGACCGCGTCAGGCAACGGCTTCCGCGGGGGCGAAGAGCTCCTCGAGCAGGCGCAGCTCGTCGGGGGCGCCGGCAGCGATCATCACGTCGCCGGCGTCGAGCACCGCGTCCGGCTGCGGCGTCGCGTCGAAGGTCCCATCGTGCTTGCGCAGCGCGACGATCATCGCGCCCGTCTGCTCGCGGATGCGCAGGTCGCGGATGCTCTTGCCCGCCTGAGCGCAGCTCTCCTTGACCTCGATCTCCTCGAACAGCAGGTCAGGGCCGCCGCTGGTCGAGACGATGTCGAGGAACGCCGCGAC
Organism: Gaiellaceae bacterium; assembly: GCA_045806105.1. Lineage (GTDB taxonomy): Bacteria > Actinomycetota > Thermoleophilia > Gaiellales > Gaiellaceae > AC-32. Next base: position 895 of record JBJMJY010000120.1, read on the forward strand.
CTGTGGCCGCAGGACGAGCTTCGCCATCTCTTTGCCCGCCGTCGAGTACGGCTGCACGACGCGGTCGGCGCCGGCAAGCAGCAGCTTCTTCGCCGCGTCCTCGTCGGAGGCCCGCGCGACGATCAGCAGCTCGGGCCGGGTGTTTCGCGCCGACAGCGTGATGTAGAGGTTGTCGGCATCCGAGTCCGACGACGCGACAAGCCCGCGCGCGCGCTCGAGGCCGGCCTCGCGCAGGTCCTCGTCCTCCGTGCCGGTGCCCTCGACGTAGAGGACGTTCGCCTCGCGCGCGGCCACGATCGCGTCGGCGCTGAAGTCGAGGACGACGAACGGCACGCCTTCCTCGCGGAACTCGGCCGCCACCCGACGGCCGACGCGCCCGTAGCCGCAGATGATGTAGTGATCGCTCAGCCGCTCGATCGCCCGTCGCCTCCTCCGCTCCGCGATCGCACCTTCGAAGACACCTCGCGAGATCCCCTCCACGAGGACCGTCGCGATGTAGGCAAAGATAGTCAGGCCGGCCAGCACGAGGACGATCGAGGCCGCGCGAGCCTCGTCGTTGCGCGGCACCGTGTCGAGCCCGGCGAGGGAGATCGTGACGGTCGTCCGGTAGAGCGACTGCATCCACGTCTCGTTCAGCCATTGGTGAAAGGCGACCGTGCCGCCTACGACGACCGCCACCAGAGCCGCGACGGCGTACGCGACACGGCGCGCGCTGAGCGACTCGATCACACCGGTAGTATCGTGGACCCGTGGAAGGCGACGGCCAGGAGCGCCAGCTCAACATCCATCTCGATCCCGAGCACCTCGCCGGCGTCTACTCGAACTTCGCCAACATCAGCTTCTCTGACTACGAGTTCACGCTCACATTTGCCCGCATCGACCACGAGGTCGAGGACGGCGACGTTCCGGGTGTCGTGGTGGCGCGCGTGAACATGTCGACCCGCTTCATGCGCGAGCTGCTCGACGCGATGCAGGACTCGTGGTCGAAGTGGTCGTCCCGGGAGGGCATCCGCAACCTCCCCGAGACGCCCGACAACGACACCTAACGGCCCTCGCGTTCGTCGTAGGCGCGGGCGAGCGCGATCCGCTGCACGACCGTCGGGTGGTCGTCGAGCAGCAGGTACGACCAGAGCGGCGGGTTCGGCTGCACGAGGTCGTAGCGGGTGAACTTGCGGAAGAGGCTCTCGGCCGACGCGGGGTCGTGCGTCGCCCGCAGCGCCGACCAGTCCGCCTCGGCCTCGTAGTGGCGCGAGATCGCGTTGCCGAAGGGCGTCACCACGAGGCCGATCAGCGCCAGCACGAGCAGCGCGTAGGGCACGACGTCCGGCTGCTGCAGGCCGCCGCGCCGGCGCGTTGCCAACTCGACCACAAGGAAGCCGGGCAGGGTCAGGAGCAGCGACCACGCGAGGCCCTTCCAGATATGGCGGTGCGCGACGTGGCCGAACTCGTGCGCGACGACGAGCTCGATCTCGCGGTTCGTGAAGCGCCCGTCGAAGAACGTGTCCCAGACGAAGACGCGTGCGGACGGCCCGATCCCGGTCGAGAACGCGTTCGCCGACGTCGTCTCGTCGCTCATCTTCTGGATCCGGATCGGCGTCCCGGCCACGCCCTCCTCGCGCGCCAGCTCGCGGATGCGTGCGCTCACCGCGGTGTGGTGCGGCGGCCGCGTCCCGATCGACTCGATGTACGGGAGCACGAGCACGAGCAGCGCGCCGAGCACTGTGAACAGCGGAGCTGCGACCAGCCACCAGCGCCGGCCGAAGCGGCCCGCCAGCAGGAGCAGGATCGTGAGGCCGACCGTCAGCCCCACAACCTGTGAGACCAGGCTCGGCCACTGTTGCAACGCCCACGAGAGGTAGTCCTGCTTCTCGAGGTGATAGCGGCGCCCCCACCAGAGAGCGATCGCACCGATCGGGAGGGTCGCGGCCCAGGTGCCGAGGGTGGTGACGGTGCCAACCATGATCCCCGTCGCGACTCGCCCGAGCTCCCACGCGGCCGCGATGCGCGGGCCGAGCTTCGTGAAGAGCAGCAGCGCCGCCAGCGTCACGAGCGTGCCCGCGACCCAGAGCCAGCGCAGCACGCCGTCGTAGCGCGCCGAGCGGTGCAGCACGCGGGCCGGGAACTCCGCGGCCGCGCTGACGTGTGGCTCGTGCAGGTTGCCCGGTATCGTCGTCCGCGCCAGCAGCCATGCCGCGAGGACCCACCCCAACGCGAGCGCCACGACGGCCGCCCAGGCCCCGAGCGCGACTAAGGTTGGCCCCTTGGCGACGCGGGTGGCGGTCATCTCCGACGTCCACGCTAACTGGCACGCCCTCGAGGCTGTGCTCGAGGAGGTCGAGCGAGAGGAGCCTGACGAGCTCTGGTGCCTCGGCGACCTCGTCGGCTACGGGCCGAGGCCGAACCCGTGCTGCGCGGCGGCCGAGCGCCGTTCCGCCCTCTGCCTGGCGGGGAACCACGACCTCGGCGTGCTCGGCGAGATCGACCTGGACGAGTTCACCGGCGACGCCGTCGTCGCGGCGCGCTGGACCCGCGGCGTGCTCGCCGAGGGCTCGCGGGCGTTCCTGCAGTCGCTGAGCCCGTGTGGGGCGCGCGAGGGCGTCGAGCTGTTCCACGCGAGCCCGCGCGACCCGGTCTGGGAGTACGTGCTCTCGGCCGAGGCGGCCGCCGCGGCGCTCGAACTGACGGAAGCGCCGCTCGTGCTGGTCGGCCACAGCCACGTGCCACTGGCGATCACGCTGCAGGAGGACGTGCTGGGCGGCGGGCTCGCGCCGGGTGGGTCGGAGACGCGGCTCGACCCCGGCCGGCGGCTGCTCAACCCCGGCTCGGTCGGCCAGCCGCGTGACGGCGATCCACGGGCGGCGTGGCTGCTGCTCGACCTCGGCGCGGGGCTGGCATCGTTTCGGCGCGTCGAGTACCCCGTCGAGCGGACGCAGGAGGAGCTTCACGAGAGGGGGCTGCCGGATGCGCTGGCGCAGCGGCTTGCTCACGGCATCTAGCGCGCTCCTGCTCGCCGGCTGCGGCGGCGGTGAGCGCGCGGAGCCCGCGCCGAAGCCGCCGCGAATCCCGGCCGCCGTCGCGCAGCGTCTCGCAACCGAGGCCGACCGTGTGGCCACGCTGGCGCCCGGGACCTGCGAGGCCCGCGACGCCGCCGCGCGCTTCCGCCTGGACGTCGTGACGTCGATTAGGCGGATTCCGCCGCGGTACAAGGAGCCGCTCATGTCGGCCGCGAACTCCCTCGCCGAGCGGTTGGCGACGTGCGTGGAGCCCCAGCCCGTGGAGCCGGAGCACGGCAAGGGGCGTGGCAAGAATGACCACGAGAAGAAGCACGATGACTAGGACGACTAGCGTGGGTCCCTCCGGCGTCGGTGGCGGCCGCTACCGGCTCGAGCGGCCGCTCGGCCGCGGCGGGATGGCGACGGTGTATCTCGCGCACGACGTCGAGCTCGACCGCCCGGTGGCGGTGAAGCTGCTCGCGGAGGCCCTCGCCGGCGACGCCGCCTTCCGCAGGCGCTTCCTGCGCGAGGCGCGGCTCGCGGCGCGGCTCTCGCACCCGAACGTGGTCGCGGTCTACGACGCGGGCGAGGCGGAGGACGGCCGCCCCTTCATCGTCATGGAGTACGTCGACGGCACAACGCTCGAGGACCGTGGCCCGCTGCCCCCGCGCGAGGCGGTCGAGCTGGTGACACAGGCCTGTCACGGCCTCGCGCACGCCCACGCGGCGGGGCTCGTGCACCGCGACGTGAAGCCGCACAACCTCCTGCTGCGGAGGGACGGGACGCTGAAGGTCGCGGACTTCGGGATCGCGCGCGCCGCGGAGGCGACCGCGCTCACACAGATCGGCACCGTCCTCGGGACGGCGGCCTACCTCGCACCCGAGCAGGCCGCCGGAGAGGAGGTCACGGCGGCGACCGACATCTACGCGCTCGGCGCCGTGCTCTACGAGCTGCTGACGGGCCGGCCGCCGTACGAGCCCGAGTCGCTTGCCGATCTTGCGAGCCGACCCGAGCTCACGCCGGTGGGCGAGCTCGCGCCCGTGGTCTCGCAGCGGGTCGAGGACGCGGTCATGCGGGCGCTCGCGCGCAACCCCGCCTACCGCCCCGCTTCGGCCGACGAGCTCGCCCGGGAGCTCGGCGACCGGCCGACCGCGCCGACGCGCGCCGCCGCCGTCGCTCCGGCTCGGCGCCGCTCACGCCGGTGGCTCGCCCTCCCCGCCCTAGCCGCGGTCGCGGCCCTCGCCGTCGGCCTCGCCCTGGCCACCCGCGACGGCAGCAGCCCGCCGCCGCAGCGGCCTGCGCCGGCCGCGGTCCGGCCGATTCCACGAGGCGCGAACGCGCAGCAGCAGGCGCGAAACGTCTCGGCGTGGCTGCGGGCTAGAGCTGCTCGGCCCTAGCCGGCTGGGTGCCGAAGCTGACGCCCTCGCGCACGAGCGCGACCTGCACTTCCTCGCGTGCCTTGTAGATCCGCCACTTGACGGTCGCCAGGGTGACCTCGAGCGCGTCGGCGATCTCGGTGTAGGAGAGGCCGACGACGTCGCGGAGCAGCAGCGCCATCTTCAGGTCGGTGCTGAGGTTCTCGACCGCACGCCAGAGCGCGTCGATCTCCTCGAGCCGCTCGATCGGCGCGTCGAGCACCTCGAGTGGGGCGATGTCGTCGATCGCGACGAGCGCCCGCGGCCGCCGCTCGCTCGCACGCAGCTCGTCGAGCACGCGGTTCTTCGTCACCTGGAACAGCCAGGTCGTGAACTTCGAGCGGAGAGAGAACTTCGGCAGGCCCTGGAAGACCCGCAGGAAGACCTCCTGCGTCAGATCCTCGGCGAGCGCCCGGTCCCCGCCCACGAGGCGGAGCACGTAGTTGAAGACGGGCGTCTCGTAGGCTCGCAGGATGAGCGAGAAGGCTCGCTCGTCACCCCGTTGTGCCTTCCGCAGTACGCCGAGATCCGGCTGAGCCAGTGACAAGGCCTGCGGAGTATAGACGGCAAGGCAGCGGTCTGCACCTACCCTAATTGGGCTATTTGCAGAGGTTTTTGCCCGTCATCTGTAAAGGTTTCTTTAGGCCGAGGTAAGCGAGAACGGACGGAGCGAGATCGCTCAGCTCCCCGTCGTCGCGCAGGGCCGCGGCCTCGTCGGTGACGACCAGCGGCACTGGATTCGCCGTGTGAGCCGTGTGCGGGCTGGTGCCGTCGTCTTCGAGCATTGTCTCCGCGTTGCCGTGATCGGCCGTGATGAGGCAGACGCCGCCGAGCTGGCAGACGGCCTCGACGACGCGGCCCAGGCAGGCGTCGGTCGTGTCCACCGCCCGCACCACCGCCGGGATCACGCCCGTGTGGCCGACCATGTCCGGGTTCGCGAAGTTGACGACGGCGAACGCGTACCCATCGCCTTCGAGCTCCGCGCAGAAGCGCGCCGCAACCTCCTCGGCCGACATCTCGGGCTTCTTGTCGTAGGTCCCGACCTCCCGCGGGCTCGGCACCAGCAACCGCATCTCCCCCTCCCACTCCTCCTCGCGGCCGCCGTTGAAGAAATACGTCACGTGGGCGTACTTCTCGGTCTCGGCGGCGTGGAGCTGGCGCAGGCCGGCCTCGGCGAGCACCTCGGCGAGCGTCTCGGCGACGCGCTGCTCGCCGAAGGCGACGGGCGTGTGGAGCTCGTCGCTGTAGCGCGTCATGGTGGTGACGTCGAAACCGGCGTCGAGCAGGAGCTTCGTCAGCTGCCGCGCGCGGTCGGGCCTGAAGTTGAAGAAGATCGCCGCGTCGCCCGGCTTCAGTCGGGGCCTTCCCTCGAGCACGATCGGCTCGACGAACTCGTCGGTGACGCCGCGCGCGTAGCTCGCCTCGACGGCCGCCACCGGGTCGTCCGCATGTTCGCCCTGGCCGTTCACGATCGCGTCGAAGGCGCGCTGCGTCCGCTCCCAGCGCTTGTCACGGTCCATCGCCCAGTAGCGGCCGGCGACCGTCGCGATCCGGTCGGCCGGTAACTCGGCGAGGTCGCGCGCGGCCGAGGTCGGTGAGACGTCGCGGCCGTCGGTGAAGGCGTGGATCCACGTGCGCTCCGGCGCAAACCGCAGCAGCGCCTGCAGGTGGTCGATGTGCGAGTGCACGCCGCCGTGCGAGACGAGCCCGAGCAGGTGGACGTCGCCGCCACGGTCGAACGCAGCCCTGAGCGCCGGGTTCTCGAAGAAGGAGCCGTCGGCGATCGCGCGGTTGACCCGTTGCAGGTCCTGGTCGAGCACGCGGCCGGAGCCGATCGTCAGGTGGCCGACCTCGCTGTTGCCCATCTGGCCGGGCGGCAGCCCGACCGCCTCGCCCGAGGCCACGAGCGTCGTGTGCGGGTACTCGCGCCAGAGCCGGTCGAACACCGGCGTCTCTGCCAGCTCGACCGCGTTGCCGGGGCCGGCGGGCGCGCAGCCCCAGCCATCGAGGACGACGAGGACAACTAGTTCGCGGCGGCCCGGCAAATCGCCTCGAACGACTCGACCTCGAGCGACGCGCCTCCCACCAGGGCGCCGTCGACGCCTTCCTGCGCGAGCAGTTCCGCGGCGTTGTCGGGCTTCACCGAGCCGCCATAGAGCACGGGCACGTCGAGCAGGCTCTTGATGAATGCGTGGGCGTCTCGTGCCTGGTCGGCCGTTGCGGTGCGGCCGGTGCCGATCGCCCAGACCGGCTCGTAGGCGATCACGAGCCGCTCGTGCGCGCCGACCGCGTCCCCGACGGCCTCGACCTGCACCCGCAGGACGAGCTCCATCTGGCCCGACTCGCGCTCCTCGAGCGACTCGCCGACGCACGCGATCACCCGCAGGCCGTGCTCCAGGGCGGCATACGTGCGCCGCGCGACCGTCTCGTCGGTCTCGCCGAAGTACTGGCGCCGCTCGGAGTGTCCTACGATCGCGCCCGCGACGCCGAGCTCTTCGAGCATCCCCGGCGAGATCTCGCCCGTGTAGGCGCCCTCCTCGGCCCAGTGGACGTTCTGCGCGAAGACGGTGTGGCCGCCCTCGAGCGCGACGGCGAGCGAGACGAACGGCGGACACAGCACCGCCTCGACCCCGTCCGGCGGGCGGAACGCCGCGCAGAACTCGCGCGTCTGTCGCGGGCCCTTGAACATCTTCCAGTTGCCGGCGATTAGCACGATGGGATCCTAGGGCGCCGAGTCGAGCGGATCTCGACCACGCCCCTCACGACTCCGGGATCACCGCCACGCCAGGCAGCTCCTTGCCTTCGAGCAGCTCGAGCGCGGCGCCGCCGCCGGTCGACGCCCACGAGACCTGATCGAGCAGCCCGAGCTCGTTCAGCCCCCGGATCGAGTCGGCGCCGCCCACGACCGAGAACGCGTCGGCCTTCGCGACGGCTTCCGCGACCGCCTTCGTGCCCTCCGCGAACCGCGGCCACTCGAACACCCCCATGGGGCCGTTCCAGAAGATCGTCCTCGCACCCGCGATCGCGGCGGCGAAGCGCTCGCACGTCTCGGGGCCGATGTCGAGGCCGAGCCAGCACTCCGGAAGCGCGTCGTACGGCACGACTTTTGCCTCCGCGTCCTCCTCGAACGCCGCCGCCGCCACGACGTCGCTCGGCAGCTCCACCGGGAAGCCGAGCGGGCTCCCCTCGCGCAGCTCCTCGGCCATCTTGCCGCCGACCAGCACCGTGTCGGCCTTGCCGCCGAGATTGCGCAGAACGCCGAGCTTGTCCTCGACCTTCGCGCCGCCGGAGACCAGCACGAACGGCCGCTCGACGTCGCCGAGCAGCTTTCCGAGCTCCGTCAGCTCGCGCTCGAGCAGCAGGCCCGCGTAGGCAGGGAGCAGCTGCGCGACGCCGACCGTCGAGGCGTGCGCGCGGTGCACCGAACCGAAGGCGTCCTCAACGAAGAGGTCGGTGTCGTCGGCCAGGCGCCGCGCGAACTCGGGATCGTTCTTCGTCTCCCCGGGGTCGAAGCGGGTGTTCTCGAGCACGTCGATCCGCTCGTCGGGCAAGAGCTCGCGCAGCCGGCGGGCGACAGGGGTCACGGAGAACGCGGGGTCGGGCCCCTTGGGCCGACCGAGGTGGGAGCAGACGACGACCTCCTTCGCTTCGTGCTCCAAGAGGTAGCGCAGGGTCGGAAGCGAGGCGCGAATCCGGGTGTCGTCGGCGACCCGGCCCTTGTCGAGCGGCACGTTCAGATCGGAGCGCACGAGCACGCGCTTGCTGCCGACGTCGGCCTGCCGGACCGAACGCGGCACTACGGCTACGCCGAGACGGTCGCCGGCAACGTCGCGCCGACCTTGGCCACGAGGTCGACCAGCCGGCACGAGTAGCCCCACTCGTTGTCGTACCAGCCGAACACCTTGACCAGGCTCCCGTTTGCCATCGTCAGCTCGCTGTCGAAGATCGACGAGTACGGCGAGTGCTGGATGTCGGTCGAGACGAGCGGTTCCTCGGTGTAGCGGAGGATCCCCTCGAGCGGACCGTTGTCGGCCTTCGCGCGGAAGAGCCCGTTCACCTCGTCCTTCGTCGTCTCGCGCCCGACGCGGCAAACGAGATCGACGATCGAGCCGGTCGGCACGGGCGCGCGCATCGACATGCCGTCGACCTTGCCCTGGAGGTCGGGCATGACGAGGCCGATCGCCTTGGCGGCGCCGGTGGAGGTCGGGATCAGGTTGATCGCCGCGGCCCGTGCTCGGCGCAGGTCCTCGTGCGGGAGGTCGAGCACGCGTTGGTCGTTCGTGTACGCGTGGATCGTGGTCATGTAGCCCTGCTCGATCGTCAGTTCGTCGTGCAGGACCTTCGCCAGCGGCGCAACGCAGTTGGTCGTGCAGGAGGCGTTCGAGATCACGTCGTGCGCCTCCGGGTCGTAGTCCGCGTCGTTGACGCCGAGCACGATCGTCACGTCCGGGCCCTTTGCCGGGGCCGAGATGATCACCTTCTTCGCACCGCCGTCGAGGTGCTTCGCGGCGCCGTCACGGTCGGTGAAGAAGCCGGTCGACTCGATCACCACGTCCACGCCGAGATCGCTCCACGGAAGGTCGACCGGGTCGCGCTCGGAGAGGAGCTTCAGCTCCTGGCTGCCAACGCGGATCGACCCGTCGCCGGCCGAGACGTCGTCGTCGAGCGTGCCCAGGACCGAGTCGTGCTTGAGCAGGTACGCCATCGTCTCGGCGTCGCCGAGGTCGTTCGCCGCGACGACCTCGAAGTCACCGCCGCGCTTGAGATGCGCCCGGAAGAAGTTGCGCCCGATCCGCCCGAACCCGTTGATCCCAACCCGAACAGCCACGTTTCGCCTCCCCTTCGATAGCTACGGCGAGTCTAGAGGGGAAGCTGAATTTTCGCATTTGCAAACACCGTGGTCTTTGCCGGGTGCGTTGGGTAATACTCTCGGTTCGGCGGGTTTGCGCTCGTCCGGCGATGGATTCAGACCCCGTCCGTCGCCAAGGTCCGGAGCGCGACAAAGCGGAGGGGGAGGTCGTCCTCGGAGCTTCCCCTCCGGCCCGCCGGCTTTTGCCGGTGGCCGGTCGGGATTGAGACGCGCGTACGGCAAAGCCCGCACGCGCTCTATGGTCGGCGTCGCAGGCGACGATCGCCGCTAACGTCGGCTCAGGCGCATGAGTGCGCCGAGGCGGCGATGGGCGGCCGATTTGCTGGTGGGGGGATCGCATTTCGCGGCCAGCTCACGGAGCGACAACGATGGGTTCTTCAGGCGCAGCTGCGCGATCTCGCGTAGCGGCGGCGAGAGCTCCTCCAGCCGGCCGCGTCGCTCGAGCCGCCGCACCGCCTCGAGCTGCGCGCGAGCCGCAGCCACCGCTCGAACGACGTTCGCGTGATCGGCGTTCGCGAGCCGGTTCGCGCGCGCGCGCGTGAAGCCGACGACGGCGCGCTCCTGGAGCGCGAGCGCCGCCTCGCTCGCGCCGGCGGCGGCCAGCACGCCGGCGATGCGATCGATCCCCTTCGCGTACGCGACGGCGTGGTCGCCGCGCTCCATCACCCGCAGCTCGCCGCCTTCCGAGGCCGCTGCCGCGGCGACCGCCTCCGCTCCCTCGCGCGACTCGCTTCGCACCTCGAGATGAAGCGATGGAGGCGCGCTGACCGACCCCGACGCGAGCAAGGCCCCGCGCACGTACGCCGAGCGACAGCAGGACCGCGAGACGACGCGCCGAGGCGGCCGGTCGAGCGGCCGCGTGCGCGAGTCGACGACGCCCGCCCGCTGAAGGACGCCGAGCGCCGCAGGCCCTCCCTCGACGTGCAGCTGGTAGCGCGTCTCGCGGCCGAAGGCGTGGCGCTGGTAGGTGCGGATCTCCGAGCGGACGCCGAACTCGCGCAGGAGCCGGAACGCCCGCCGCGCCGCCGCTGCGCTCGAGAGGTCGAGATGCAGGCTCACCTCGCCGCGGCCGAGCAGGTGCAGCCGTCCGGCGAAGTGGAACAGCGCCGACAGCTCCGCGAGCCGGTCGCACTCGCGCACCGGTGCGATCCCGGCGAGCTCGGCGCGGACGTCCTCAGAGAACGACACGCTCGAGCTCCAGCAGCCGCCGCTTGTAGCCGACGCCGAGCGAGCCGTACGAGCCGAGCCCGCCGGCGGCCACGACGCGATGGCACGGGACGAAGAGTCCGAAGCGGTTCGAGGCACAGACCGAGCCGACTGCGCGCTGGGCGTTCGGATGCCCCGCCAGGGCGGCGATCTCGCTGTACGTCGCCGTCTCGCCGTACGGGATCGAGCGCAGCGCCTCCACGGCGGCGCGCTGGAACGGCGTGCACCACTCGAGGTCGAGCTCCACGTCCTCGAAGCCGTCTCGCGCGCCGGCAAAGTACCGCTGCACGCGATCCACCAGCGGATGCGCCCCTGCCGCGGTTCCCGGCGCCGCGGGCAGCTCGTGCCAGGCGACCAGGTCGTCCACGAGCACGAGCTCGCCGACCCCCCACCCCGCGACCTCGTAGGCGACCTGCCGGACCATCGTCCGAATCGTAGAATCCCACCGATGAGCCGCCCCGGGATCTTCCGACCGCCGTCCGCGCACAACGAGCCGGTGCTCGAGTACGCGCCCGGCTCGCCGGAGCGTGAGGAGGTTCGGATCAGGCTCGAGCAGATGGAGGCCGAGCGCCTCGAGATCCCGCTCGTCATCGGCGGTGAGGAGATCCGCACCGGCGACACCTTCCAGGCGGTCATGCCGCACGACAAGGACCACGTCCTCGCCGACGTGCACAAGGCGGGGCCCGCGGAGGTCGAGCAGGCGGTCTCCGCCTCGGCCGAGGCCTGGGAGGACTGGCACCGGCTGCCCTGGGAGGAGCGCGCCGCGGTTTTCCTCCGCGCCGCGGAGCTGCTCGCGGGCCCCTGGCGCTCGACCCTCGTCGCCGCGACCATGCTCAACCAGTCGAAGACCGCGCACCAGGCCGAGATCGACGCGGCCTGCGAGGTGATCGACTTCTTCCGTTTCAACGTCGAGTTCATGACCCGGATCTACGAGGAGCAGCCGGTCTCCTCGCCGGGCGTATGGAACCGGCTGGAGTACCGGCCGCTCGAAGGCTTCGTGTTCGCGATCAGCCCGTTCAACTTCACCGCGATCGGCGCGAACCTGACCTCGAGCCCGGCTCTGATGGGCGACGTCGTGCTGTGGAAGCCGGCCTCGACCGCCGCCTACTCGTCCTACTGGACGCTGAAGCTCTTCGAGGAGGCGGGCCTGCCGCCGGGGGTCGTCAACTTCATTCCGGGGAGCGGCGCGACCGTCGGCGACGCCGTGCTCGCGAGCGAGCACCTCGCCGGCGTGCACTTCACGGGCTCGACCGAGGTCTTCCACTCGGTCTGGCAGACGGTCGGCGGGAACATCGGCAAGTACCGCAACTACCCCCGTATCGTCGGCGAGACCGGCGGCAAGGACTTCATCGTGGCCCACCCGAGCGCCGACGTCGACGCGGTGGCGACCGCGATCCTGCGCGGCTCGTTCGAGTACCAGGGCCAGAAGTGCTCGGCCGCCTCCCGGGTCTACGCGCCCTCGAATCTCTGGCCCGAGCTGAAGGAGCGGCTCGTCGAGGAGGTCGGCACCATCCGCATGGGCGACGTCAGCGACTTCTCGAACTTCATGGGCGCGGTGATCGACGACAAGTCCTTCGCCCGCCAACGCGAGGCGATCGAGCACGCGCGCGGGAACAACGCCGAGGTGATCGCCGGCGGCGGCGTCGACGACAGCGAGGGCTACTTCGTCGAGCCGACGGTCATCCAGACGAAGGACCCGCGTGACCGGCTGATGAGCGAGGAGTTCTTCGGGCCGATCGTGACGACCTACGTCTACCCCGAGGACGAGTGGGAGCAGACGCTCGAGCTCGTCGACGAGACGGCGCCGTACGGCCTCACCGGCGCGATCTTCTCCCAGGAGCGCGCCGCGATCGACGAGGCGCAGGAGGCGCTGCGCTACTCGGCCGGCAACTTCTACGTGAACGACAAGCCGACGGGCGCGGTCGTCGGGCAGCAGCCGTTCGGCGGCTCGCGCGCCTCGGGGACGAACGACAAGGCGGGGTCGATGTGGAACCTCATCCGCTGGGTCAGCCCGCGCACGATCAAGGAGACCTTCGTCCCGCCGCGCGACTACCGCTACTCGTTCCTCGCCGGCGAGGACACCGACGGCGCGCCGGGCGGCGCCGGCGGCAGCCGCTGAGCCGGCCACTCTTCGTCGCGCTCGCGCTCCTGCTCGTCGTTGCCTCGGCCGCCACGGCGGCGCGGATCCGCGGGACACGCGGGCCCGACCGGCTCCAGGCCGTCAACGGGCTGCGCGACAGGGTCTTCTGCGGCGGCGGGCACGACCTCGCCACGGTCGACGAGCTCGATCGCGTCGCTCGCGACTGCGAGATCGTCAGCCGGCGCGCGTCGAGCGACCCCTTCCGCACCGGCGAGAGCCAGCACGCGACCGAGGTCGAGCCCGACTCGTTCGCATTCGGCAAGACCGTCGTCGCCGTCTTCCAGGTCGGCCGCGTCTTCGACGGCGGCGCGCACGCGATCGGCTTCTCCGTCTCTCGCGACGCCGGCCGGCGCTGGCAGCGCGGCTTCCTCCCGGGGCTCGGTCCGCGCGCCAGCGACCCCTCCGTCGTCTACGACCGGAAGCACCGGGCCTGGCTCGCGGTCTCGCTCGTCTTCGGCGCAGGCGGCTCCTCGCTCAGGGTCAACCGCTCCGCCGACGGGCTCCATTGGGGGCGGCCGGTGACCGCCGTCGCGACGAGCGGCAGGCTCGGCCAGGACAAGGAGTGGATCGCCTGCGACAACTGGCCGCAGAGCGCGTTCTACGGCCGCTGCTACCTGAGCTACAGCGACATCGTGGGCGAGGTGATCGTGACGCAGGCCTCGTCGAACGCGGGCCTCACATGGTCGGCCGCCACGACCGCGCCGGGCTTCCCGGGGCGAGTCTCGATCCGCGGCGCCTTCGCGCCAGGGGTGCAGCCGGTCGTGCTGCCGACCGGCCGCGTCCTCGTGGCGTACTACGACCAGGACGACTTCTCGGTGCTGCGCTCGGACGACGGCGGCACCACGTGGACGGCGCAGCTCGGCATCGCCCGCGCCTCGTACCGCACTCACCGCGGCCTGCGCGCGGCGCTGCTGCCTACCTCGGCGCTGAGCTCCGACGGCCGCGCCTACGTCGCGTGGGCCGACTGCTCGTTCCGACCCGGCTGCGCGTCCAACAACATCGTCTACACCTCGACGGTCGACGGACTCGCGTGGACCCCGGTCACCCGGATCCCGACCGGCGTAGGCGACGCGGAGCTTCCCGGTCTCGACGCCGACCCGTCGCGGCCCGGGCGGTTGGCGCTCGCGTACTACGTCTACCGCGGCTCGTCGCTCGACGTCCGCTTCGTCTCCTCGTCGAACGCCGGCACGAGCTGGACGCGACCGCAGCTGCTGAACTCACGGCGCGTCCCGATGAGCGGGATTGCGCCGACCTCTCAGGGATCGATGGTCGGCGACTACATCTCGACCTCGTTCGCCAGCGGCCGGGCGGTGCCGGTGTTCGTGCTCGCGTCGCCGCGGTCGCGCGGGAAGCTGCACGAGGCGACGTTCGCGACGTCGCTGGCAGTGCGCTGAGCCTCAGGCCGGCGGGATCTCGGCGCGCGCCGGTCCCCAGCCGCGGGTGCGCGCCCGCGCGGCGACCCAGGCGGCGCAGCCCAGGGCGGGCAGAGCCAGGACGACCGCCGCGACACGCACGCCGTACGCGCCTGCGATCGCGCCGTCGATCAGGCTCGCGAACGGGCGCAACCCGAGGAAGGCGACGCTCCAGAGGGCCATCACCCTCCCCCGCTCCCACGGCTCGACGCCGAGCTGCAGCCGCGAGGTCGCATGCGTGTTCGAGGCGAGGTAGCCGAAGCCGGCCACGAACAGCACGGGCAGCGCGAGCGCCAGCCAGGGCGTCAGGGCGAAGACCACCATCCCGCCCCCGAGCAGGAGCAGCGTCGCGAACATCCGGCGCCGGCTGCCGCCCACGCGGCCCGCGACCACGAACGCCGCGGTCACCGCGCCCGCGCCGAAGACGCCGACGATGTAGCCGCCGAAGGTGTCCTTCTCGCCGAACGCGTGCGCCCACGCCGGCGCGAGCGTGTTCACGGGGTCGGACGCGAATCCGACCGCGGCGACGATCACCAGGAACACGACGAGCTGCGGCCGCCTGCGCAGGAGGTCGATGCTCGCGCGCACGTGCCCGACGGAGCTATCCGCGAGCTCCTGCGGCTGCGGGCCGATCAGGAGCAGCGCGCCGACGAAGACCGCGTATGAGGCGGCGTTGATGCCGAAGGCGGCCGGGATGCCAAGGTACTCGACGGCGAGCGCGGCCGTCGCCGGGCCGACCGCGCGCGCGAGGTTGAACGTCATCGAGTTGAGCGCGACAGCCGTCGGCACCTCCGGCTCCTCGACCAGCGTCGCGATCAACGCCTGCTGCGCGGGCGCCGAGAAGGCGCTGACGACGCCGAGCGCGACCGCGTCCGCGATCACGACGGCCGGCGGCGCGAGTCCTTGCCATGCGAGCAGCCCCAGCCCGCCGGCGAGCACGACCGCGACGCTCTGGCTGACGAGCAGCAGCGTCCTGCGGTTCCAGCGGTCGGACGCGCCGCCGGCCCACGGCGCGAGCAGCAGGATCGGAAGGAACTGCGCGAAGTTGAGCACGCCCAGCAGCAGCGCCGAGTGCGTCTGCCGGTAGACCAGCAGCGCAGCGGCGAGGTTCTGGAACCACGTGCCGCTCGCGGAGAGCGCGTTGCCGGCGAAGTAGGGACCGAAGCTGCGCCGCCGGAGCAGCGCGAAGGCGGCTGCGGGGCCGACGCGTGCGGCGGCTACGCCCTACCTGCCTTGTGCAACTGAGCGTAGATCGAGCGGGCGGTGCGCTGCGGGATCCCCGGCACGCCCTCCAGCTCCTCCTGCGAGGCGGCAAGGAACCGCTCCGCCGAGCCGAAGTGCCGTAGCAGCGCGCGCCGCCTCGCCGGCCCGACGCCTTGCAGCGTGTCGAAGATCGACTCGCGCGCCTTTGCGTCCCGCCGCTGGCGGTGGAAGCCGAGCGCGAAACGATGCGCCTCGTCGCGGATCCGCTGCAGCAGGTGCAGCCCGGGCGAGTCGCGGTCCAGGACGATCGGGTCGGGCTGGCCCGGGACGAAGACCTCCTCCTCGCGCTTGGCGAGCGAGATCACGGCCACGCGCGGCAGGTCGTACGCCTGCATCGCCTGCAGCGCCGCCGCCAGCTGGCCCTTGCCGCCGTCGATCACCACCAGGTTCGGACTGGCCGAGAAAGACTCGTCGTAATCATCGGCCGCCGCGCCGGCCTCGAGCCGCGCAAACCGGCGCGAGACGACCTCCTCGAGCGCCGCGTAGTCGTCCTGTCCGTCCAGCGTGCGCACGCCGAACTTGCGGTAGTGCGCCTTCTTCGGCATCGCGTCCTGGAACACGACCATCGAGCCGACGACCGATTCCCCCTGGATGTTCGAGATGTCGTAGCACTCGACGCGCAGCGGCAGGCTCTCGAGGTTCAGGGCCTCTCGCAGCTCCTCCAGCGCCTCGACCCGCCGCAGCCGCTTGCGTTCCGACTGTGCGGCCTCCGACTCCAGGGCGAGCCGCGCGTTCTCGGTCGCGAGCTCCTGCAGACGCCGCTTCTCGCCGCGCGAGGGCGCGCGCACCTCGACCCGTGAGCCCCGCCGCTCCGAGAGGAATTCTTCCAGCGCGCCGGTGTCGCCCGACTCCGGGGGCACGACGATCTGCGGCGGCACGCTCGGCGACGAGCCGTAGTACTCCGTCGCGAAGGCCTCGAGCAGCGTCGCCGTGTCCTGGCCCTCGACGTTCTCGAGGTGGAAGGCGTAGCGGTCGATCAGCCGTCCGTCGCGCAGCGGGAAGACCTGCACCGCTGCACGGTCGCCGTCGGCGGCGATCCCGATCACGTCCACGCTGCCGACCGAGCGGCGGTCGGCCGTCTGCCGCTCGACGAGGTGCCGGACGGCGAAGAGCCGGTTCCGGTAGCGCGCGGCCTCCTCGAAGCGCTCCCCGTCGGCCGCGTCCTTCATCTTGCGCTCGAGCTCGCGCTGGATCGGCCGCGTCTCGCCCGAGAGGAACTCGATCACGCCGTCGATGATCTCGCCGTACTGCTCCTTCGAGACGTACCCGACGCACGGGGCCAGGCAGCGCTCGATGTGGTAGTCGAGGCACGGAATCCCCGAGTGCCGGCCGGGCTGGGGCCCCTCGCACGGCCGGTACGGGAAGACCCGGTTGAGAACGTCGAGCGTCTCGCGCACCTTCTTCGCGTTCGCGTACGGCCCGAAGTAGACGACCCCACGCCGATGCCGCTCGCGCGTGAACATCACGCGCGGATAGTCGTCCCCGACCGTCACGGCGATGTAGGGAAACGACTTGTCGTCGCGGAGCTTGACGTTGAACGGCGGCCGGTGGCGCTTGACGAGGTTCTGCTCGAG
>JBJMJY010000121.1:0-7504 GCA_045806105.1 Gaiellaceae bacterium
CACGCCGCCGCGCCCGTCGAGCGAGCCGCAGCCGAAAGCGTTCATGCGAGAGCCGGCGCCCATTGCAGCTGAGGACGCGACCGCTGTCGTTCCGGGCGCGCTCGCCCTCGGTTCCCTGTTCCAGGGCCTACCGCTGACGCAGGTCCTTCAGGCGAAGCTGTCGATCCTGTTCGAGCCCGAGGCCAACAGAGACCCGATCGTTTCGAGCGGCCTCGAGTTCCAGTACGGCGACCACGCCTTCCTCGACGACCGGCCGTACGTCCGGATCGAGGAGGCAACGCAACCGAGCCCGCAGTACGGGTGGCGGCCGTCCCTGCTCCCGCGCCCTGGGCAACTGCTCGTCGTTCATGGAGCCGGACTGATGATCCAGAACGGTGTGTACGTCTCGATCCTCGCCTCCGACCGGGCCCTGATGCTCGAGGCAGCGCGGGCCCTCCAGCCCTTCTCCGGCTAAGCGCTACTGCAGGACTTGCCGCGCCTGCTGGTGCGCCAGCACCTTGCGCTTCACGCGCTGGAGGGCGTTGTCGATCGTCTTCGTGTCGCAGCCGAGGCGCTCGGCCATCGTCTCGTACGACTCCCCCTCGAGGTAGAGCTTGAGCGCGTCCGCCTCGAGCTTCGAGAGGCCCGAGCCGAGGGTGAAGACCAGGCTCTGTAGCTCCTCCGTCGAGATCACGCAAACCGACGGGTCGTCCACCGACGGCCCGGGCAGCGCGTCGCCGAGGGTGCAGTCGCCGTCCGCCTCCTGCCCAGCGGGGGTGTGGCTGAACGAGACGTACGTGTTCAGCGGGGCGTGCTTGTACCGCGTCGCCGTCTTGATCGCGGTGATGATCTGCCTCGTCACGCACAGCTCGGCGAAGCTGCGGAACGACGAGAGCTCGGGGCTGAAGTCACGGACCGCCTTGTAGAGGCCGATCAGGCCCTCCTGGATGAGGTCCTCGGCGTCGCCGCCGGCGAGGAAGTACGAGCTCGCCTTCAGGCGGACGAAGCCGGTGTAGCGGCGGATGAGCTCGTCGAGCGCCTTCTGATCGCCGTTGCGCGCGCGCATGACGAGCTGCAGGTCGGCGAGCTCTCGCTGGAGCTTCTGCGGCGAGTGAGCGGTCTGGGCGGTGCGGGCTGGCACGGCTCTCCCTCTCGAGGACGGGCGAGCTACTCAAGCCTCACCCTGAGGTTGAAGGTCAAGATAGCAAGGTCCCAGCACGTTTACAAGACCTTGCGTGTTAGTGAACTTAACCGGACCCTTGCCCTCTGCGCAGCTTCTCCAAGCGTTTTCGCGTCTCTTCGTCTACGCGATCCCGAAGCTGCGAGCGGCCCGGGTCCTCGTGCGTCGGTGCCTCGAGGTCCCGCAGGAACGTTCGCGAGCTGCGCTTCTGTACCTCCTGCCCCGAGGTGCCGCGGATCGCGGAGTCGGAGGAGACGAGGCAGACGGTCTCGCTGCCGCGGTGCTCGGCCGCGAGGCGCTCGAGCAGCGCGTCGGCGTGGTCGGCGTAACGGACGTCCAGCGGCCCGTGCGTCCGGTCCTCGCCGACGCCGTCGAAGACGACCACCCCGCGCGCGCCGTTCAGCGCGACGAAGCTCGCGAGGCGGTCGACGAGCTCGCGCGGATCCTCGAACTCGCCCGCGTGAAGCAGGTTGTAGCCGTCGAACAGGTACAGCGTCGGCTCAGAGGACATCGCGGACGGAACCTCGGTTGCCGTGGCACTGGATGAATGTGTGTAAGACGGCCGCACCGGCAAAGCCGGCACGGCCTCTGGGGTCGGCGTCGCAAGCGAACGCCTTAGCCAAGGCGCCGCGCCAGCTCGTAGACGTTGCCGTCTGGACCGCGGAAGTCGAACCACTCCCAGGCGGCGTCCTGATCCCGCGGACCGATTTCGAGCCCGCGTTCCCGCAGCCGCCGCCCGGCCTCTTCCAGGTCGTCCACCTCGAACAGCGGCACCGGCCCCGCGCCTTCGAAGCGGTCGTGATAGGCGTGGCCGGGGCCGAAGAGCTGCACGCGCTCGCCCCGCGGAAGCTCGAGCTCGACCGTCCCCTCCTCCTCGAGCACGGGCTCGAGCCCGAGAACGTCGCGGAAGAGGCGGAGCGTCTCCTCGAGATCGTCCGTCCGGATGCCGAGCCACACGAGCCCGAGCGCCTTCACCGCCGCTGCCGCCTCGCCTCGTAGAGCAGTAGCGCCGCGGCGACGCTCACGTTCAGCGACTCGACGCCGCCGTAGAGCGGGATCGAGAGCGCGTCGTCGCAGGTGCGGCGGACGAGCGGGCGGAGGCCCTTGCCCTCCGCGCCGAGGACGAAGACCGCGCCGCCGGAAAGGTCGGCTTGCCACAGCGACGTCTCCGCCTCCCCGGCCGCCGCCCAGACCCAGAGGTGCGGTCCTTTGATCTCGCCGAGATAGCGCGCGAGGTTCTTCACCACGGCGACGCGCACATGCTCGACCGCGCCCGCGGAGGCGCGCGCAACGGCCTGCGTGATCCGCGCGGAGTTGTGCGCCGGCAGCACCACCCCGTCGGCGCCGGCGCCCTCGACGCTGCGGATCACCGCGCCGAGGTTCCGCGGGTCGGTCACCGAGTCGAGCACGGCCAGCAACGGCGCCGGCCCGGCCGCGAGCTCGTGCGCGTCCGCATAGCGGTACGGCTCCACGCTCGCGACCACGCCCTGGTGATCCTGGGTTCCGGCCTCGGCCGTGAGCTCGCGCTCGAGCTTGACCTGCACGCGCGGGCCGTCGTCTCGCAACCACGGCTCGGCCTTCAGCGCCCGCTCGGTGGCCAGCAGCTCGAGCACCTCACGCGGCCCGCGCAGCGCCTCGCGCACCGGCCGCCGCCCGTAGACGAGCTCGGAGGTCACCGCTTCGGGACGAGCTGATAGCCCGGCTCGGCGTCCACGTCCCGGACCTCCCACCCCGCCTCGGCGATCTCGTCGCGGAGTCGGTCGCTCGTGGCGAAGTCCTTGTGCTCGCGGGCCTCGAGGCGGGCACGGGCCTTCTCCTCGAGCTCCACCGGCGCAGCCTCCCCCTCGGCGAGCGACTCGAGCCCGAAGACCTCGAGCCCGAGCCGCAGGAGCTCGTGGTCGCTCCAGCCGTGCATCACCGCGAGCGCCTCGGGGGTGTTGAAGTCGTCGTCGAGGGCGGCGGCGAGCTCATCCCAGTCGCCGCCCTCTCCGGGCTCGCCGCGGAAGACGTTGCGGAAGCTCTCCGCTTGCGCAGCCGCCTGCTGCAGCACCTCGTCGGAGTAGTCGATCGGCTTGCGCCAGTGGCCGCCGAGGAAGTAGACGAGCAGCGTCTCGCGGCCCCACTCGTCGAGCGCCTCACGCAACGACACGATGTTGCCGAGCGACTTCGACATCTTCTCGCCGGCCAGCCGGAGCATCCCGTTGTGCATCCAGATCCGGGCGAAGTCGTGCCCGAGTGAGCGTGACTGCGCGATCTCGTTCTCGTGGTGCGGAAAGACGAGGTCGATCCCGCCGCCGTGGATCTCGAAGACCGGCCCGAGGTGCGCCTCGGCCATCGCCGAGCACTCGATGTGCCAGCCCGGCCGGCCGCGGCCCCACGGCGAGTCCCACCACGTGTCCTCGCCCTGCTTGTGCGCCTTCCAGAGCGCGAAGTCGCGCGGGTCCTCCTTCGGCTCGTCCGCCTCGGGCTCCTCGGAGGGGTTCCGCGTCGCCTCCTCGTCGCCGTGCCGGCCCGAGAGCCTGCCGTAGTCGGGGAAGCTCTCGACGCGGAAGTAGACGTCGCCGCCGGCCGGGTACGCGTGGCCGGCCTCGACCAGCTCCTCGATCAGCGCGACGATCTCCGGGAGCGTCTCGGTCGCCTTCGGCTCGACGTCTGGGCGGCCGAGGCCGAGGCCGCCCGTGTCCTCGACGTACCACCCGCTCGCGTCGGCTGCGAGGCGCGCGCTGTCACCCGGGGCGGCCGCGTAGATCTTGTCGTTGATGTCGGTGATGTTTTCCACGAGCGTGACGTCGTAGCCGCCGCGCTCGAGCCAGCGCTTCAGCCACAGCGAGATCACGAACGGCCGCGCGTTCCCGACGTGGATGCGCTGGTAGACGGTCGGGCCGCAGAAGTACATCCGGATCGGCCCGGGAGGCGGCGGCAGTTCCTGGAGCTGCCTGGTGGCGGTGTCATAGAGCCGCATCGAGCCTCCGCAGGGTCTCCTCCCGCGGCAGCGCCGCGATCACCGTCCAGAGCTCGGGCCCGCGCTCGCGGCCGGTGAGCGCGAGCCGCAGCGCGCGCAGGTCGCCGCCGACGGCCTTCAGCTCTCGCAGCAGCTCCTTCGGGTCGGCGGTGCCGTTCCCGCGCTCGAGCAGCTCGCGGAAGCGGTCGAGCGTCTCCGGCGCGTCCACCTTTACCGGGGTGGGGCCGAGGATCGCGGCGGCGTAGTCGCGTGCCTCGTTGAGGTCGCGCGCGCCGCGGAGCGCCGGCGCGAGCTCGACGGGCGCGCCGACGCGCGCCGCGAGCTCCTCGTCGTCCAGCGCGCCGATCGCCTCGATCGCGAGCCTGCGGATGCGCGGTAGGTCGTAGTGGACGTCGTGCCTCGGGACGGCGAGCTCGTCCAGATACGCGCGCGCGGCTTCCGCGGGGATGCCGGTTTCACGCAGCGACGCGACCGTCGCGCCCTCGGCGCGCTTGGAGAGCTTCTTGCCGTCCTCGCCGAGGATCAGACCGTGGTGGAGGAACTCCGGCGGAGCGGCGCCCAGCGCCTCGAACAGGCGCCGGTGCAGCGCCTCGTTCGGCCGGTGGTCGTTGCCGCGCACGATGTGGGTGATGCCGAAGTCGACGTCGTCGACCACGCTGGCCAAGTGGTAGGTCGGCGTGGCGTCCTCCCGGACCAGCGTTGTGCCGTCGAAGCGGTCCCCGAGCTGCGCCGCCGCCTCGAGGTGGCGCTCCCGCCGGTCGCTCTGCCGCTTTGGCCCCTCGTCCCACTCGATCTCGAGCCACTCGAGGTCGCGGAGCAGCTCGTCCTCGCCGCCGGGGACGTTGCGCGCCGGGTCGGTGTCGTCGATGCGCAGCAGCATCCAGTCGCCGAGCGACCGGTTGGCGACGGCGCTGAGCGCGTTGCCCACGTGGAGCGACCCCGTCGGGCTCGGAGCGAAGCGGGTGCGCCTCATGGCGCGGAATCTAGCGCCCGGCGCGATAGGCGAGCGCGGCCGCGAGCACCGGGTCCTTGCCGCGGAAGAACGCTCTCGACCCGAGCGGCACCGTGAGCTTCGGCTCAATCGCGACGCGCGGGTCGCGGGCAAAGCTCTTCTGCCAGTACCGGCCGGCGACTTCGACATTCACCCCGGTGGACGGGAGATCGACCCCCGCCGCGTCGCCGTAGAGGTTCGGGCTGCCGCCGGAGGTCTCCCCGACGAAGACCGCCTTCGTCTTGCGCTCGAGCTCCGTGATGAAGTTCTGCGCGGCCGAGAACGTGCTGCGTGAGATCAGGACAACGAGCCGCCCTCGGCGGTTGACGGTCTTCGAGCGCAGCGCACGCAGGAGGTCGACGTAGGTGTGGTTGTCACCGCCGGGGTTGAGCCGCACGTCCACGATCACGCGGCGTACCTGCTTCCGCTTCGCGAGCCGCAGGACCTGGCGCGCCTCGGTGTAGGTCGAGCCGAGCGTGAAGTTGTAGCCGACGAACACGGCTCGCCCGCGAGCGATCGTGGTCACGTAATGGTCCCGCCCGCGGCGGCGCAGGTAGAGGGGGGCGGCCCGGCGCGGCAGCGCGTACACGAAGCCCGGAAAGGTGGGCTCCATCAGGCGGAGGTACTTCGCGGCGGTCACGGGCGTGAGCGTGACCTCGCCGGCTGCCGCGCCGGGCTTCTGCAACGTGAACCGCGCCGAGCCGGTGCCGCTGCGCAGGCCGAGCCCGTGCAGAACCTCGGCGGTGAGCGCGAAGCTCATGAAGCGGTCGGTCCGGGTCGCCTCGTTGTCGCGCGGAACGAGCGGGCGCACCTTCTGCTCGAGCTCGTCGACCGGCAGGCCGTCGACCGCGAGCAGCTTCGAGCCGACGAGCGCGCGGTGGCCGGGCGCCGCGACCACGAAGAGGCCGTCGCTGAACTTGTAGAGGTAGAGCGGGAAGAGGTGCAGCACGCGCCGGTGCGCGGAGTCGAGCGGGAAGATCCCGGAGTGCCCGTCGCGCTCGCCGAGAAGCGTCGTGAAGCGCATCAGCTCGACGAGCAGCTGATCGGGTGAGAGCGCCGGCGCGCGGGCGGCGAGGTCCTCGGCCGCCGCCTGGAAGGCGGCCTCGGGCGTGGCGTGGAACGGGCTCGGGTGGATCTCCCGGATCCGCTGCATCAGCACCCGCACGTCGTCCGCCGCAGTCGTGGGCGCGGGGTTCGCCCGCTGCGCGGCGCCGGCGGCGATGACAACTGCCGCTGCGAGAATCGCGAGCAGAACACGATGCACCGGAGCGACTTTAGCAGTACTAAAATCTCTTTGCCTAGACTTACATCGTGAAGACCGCCTCGCCTGCCGCCGGACTCCGCATCGGCGCGCGCCTGCGGGCGCGGCGGCTCGAGCGCGGGCTGACGATCGCCGAGGTGGCCGAGCAGGCCGGGCTCACCGCCGGGTTCATCAGCCAGCTCGAGCGCGACCTCACCTCCGCGTCGCTGTCGTCGCTCTACCGGATCTGCGCAGTGCTGGAGATCCGCGTAGGGACCCTCGTCGACGACGTGCCGGCCGGCCGGCTGATCCGGCGCGAGGAGCAGACGCGGCGCTCGCTGGCGATGGGCAACGCGGAGCACCTGCTGCTCAGCTCCCGTGACGAGCGGCGCTTCCACGTGACGGAGTCGCACATCCCGCCGGGCGGCAGCGCCGGCGACGAGCCGTACACGCTGCCGGCCGACGTCGAGCTCGTGTACGTGCTGCGGGGCTCGCTCGAGCTACGCGTCGGCGACGAGACGCACGTGCTCGACGAAGGCGACACGCTCACGTACTCGCCGCGCGAGCCGCACACCTGGCGCAACGCCTCGGAAGCGGAGGAGGCGGTCGTGCTCTGGACCGCCCTGCCGAACCCCTACGCGCCCTAGAGCTCGATCGAGTAGCCGACGTCGATCGGGTGCGGCGGGAACGGGACGACTCGCGTCGTCTCGTTCTGCCGCCAGCCGAGGCGCTCGTAGAAGCGCCGCGCGCGGTCGTTGGCTTCCAGCACCCAGAGGTGGCACTGCTTGGCGCCGCCTGCACGCACGCGCTCGAGCGCCTCGTCGTGCAGGCGCTGCGCGATGCCAGTGCCCCACCACGCCGGCA
This sequence comes from Gaiellaceae bacterium, assembly GCA_045806105.1. Taxonomy (GTDB): domain Bacteria; phylum Actinomycetota; class Thermoleophilia; order Gaiellales; family Gaiellaceae; genus AC-32. The sequence goes on from JBJMJY010000121.1 coordinate 7,217, forward strand.
GGACGTAGAGGCCGTCGAGCCATTCCGACCGCGCCATCGCGACGCCCGCGGCCGTCGCGTCCTCCTCGGCGACCAGCACCGTCGCCTCCGCGTCGCCGAGCGCGTCGCGCCACCGCTGCCGCACGTCGTCGATCGGATACGGGTACGACTCCGGCGGGAAGACGTGACCGAGGGCCGCGAGCGACGCATCCCGCTGGATCGCGGCGAGCACGTCCGCCTCGTCCCGCCTCGCCTCCCTGATCAACGGCGGTGGCGCTCGATGAAGTCGAGCACCCGCGCCCACGCGTC
>JBJMJY010000122.1:0-6660 GCA_045806105.1 Gaiellaceae bacterium
TCGGTGAAGCCGGCGTTCCCGGAGGGTGCCCCGATGCCGTCGATCACCTTCGACGAACTGAACGAGGTCGTGAAGGCCTAGCCGCAGTGATCTCGAGCGAGCCCGCGGAGGTAAGCGGGAGCGGGCTCGCCTGCGCCGCTAGCGAGGGCGGGTGTCGCGTGGGGCGATGGTCGCGCCCGGAAGCCCCATTTCAGGGCGGTGCTCGTAGCGGTCGATCGCCTCTCGCTGCTCGTCGGTCATTTCCGCGTAGCGCTCGCGCGTGCGTCTGCGCCGCTCCTTCCATCGCCGATAGAGCCTCAAAGACATTTAGCGCCTTGTAGGTCGCACGATCCAGAGCGATGGCGTCTCTTCTCAGCCTGTCTGCTGGTTGTGGACGGTGAAGCTCGTCTCCTGCGGGGGCGTGGGAAAGCCGCCGTCGATGCCTTCGTTCATGGTCGGCATCAGCTTCTCGTCGCGAAAGCGTTCCCAGCTCTCCTGCGAGTCATGAATGACGATGATCGTCCAGCCGTCAGGCGACGGCCCGGCCGCGTGGAAGATCTGCCCTTCGGGCAGGCTCCCGTCGCTCGGATGCGCTGCGGCGATCGAGGCCTCGTATTGCTCCTGTGTCCCTCCCGGAAAACGATGCACGATCCCGTAGGCCATAGAGCGCTCCTTTGGTAGGGGTCATCCGCGGCAACTATCTCAAGCGCGCGGGCACCGCCAAACCGGCGTACCGTGGGGTCGCCCCCCACAGCACCTGACCCGTGCGGGAGCCGCATGGGTTGAGCCAGCGTGGTGCCGCCCGAGTGGGTACGCGGGCGAAAGCCTGTGCTAGCGGTACGCCTTCGGCCGCGCCGCGCCGCGGACGTGGATCGCCTGCAGCACGCCCATCGCGAGCAGGTTTGCGATCAGCGCGGAGCCGCCGACACTCACGAACGGGAGCGGGATGCCCGTCACGGGGGCGACGCCGATGTTCATGCCGACGTTCACGAACACCTGGAACATGAACGCGAAGACGATCCCGCCGGCCACGATCGCCGAGAACGCGTCGCGGGCGATGGCAATTACCTTCAGTCCGCGCCAGACGACCAGCAGGTAGAGCAGCAGCAGCGCCGAGACCCCGACGAACCCGCGCTGCTCCGCGAGCGAGGCGAAGGCGAAGTCGGTCGCGTGCTCGGGGAGGAAGTTGAGGTTCGTCTGGGTCGCGCCCGCCTCGCCCCGCCCGCGCGCCCCGCCCGCGCCGACCGCGTTGATCGACTGGGCTACGTTGTAGGTCGCCCCGGCCGGGTCGGAGTCCGGGTGCGTGAACCCGGTGAGCCGCTGCTCCTGGTACGGCTTGAGCACGTGCACGCCGCCGGCGGGCAGCAGCCAGAGCACCGCGAGGATCGCCACGAGCGTCCCGACGCCGAGCGCGGCGAGATGCGCCCAGCGCACGCCCGCTATGAACAGCACCGCCGCGAGCGCGGCCATGTAGACCATGGCGGTGCCGACGTCCGGCTGGACGAAGACGAGCAGGATCGGGAGGCAGCCCAGCCCGATCGCCTCCAGCACCGTCCGGCTCTCCCCCAGGCGCCTCGCGCGGTCGGCGAGGAAGCCCGCCAGGAAGAGGACGAACAGCAGTTTCCCGAACTCCGACGGCTGGAAGCGGAACGGCCCGATGTCGAGCCAGCGCTTCGAGTGGCGCGAGACGGTGCCGCCCAGCAGCACCAGCAGCATCAGGCCTGCCGTGCCGCCGTAGAGCCAGCGCTTGTAGCGCCGGTAGATCTGCGGCTCGACGAACAGGAGCACGACGAAGCCGACGCAGCCGACGGCCGCGTAGATCCCCTGCCGTACGACGTAGTAGTTGGCGTTCCCCCTGACGTCGTGGGCGGTGATGCCGGCGATGGCCCAGAGGCCGAACGCGAGCAGCGCCGCGGTCGCGCCGAGCAGCCACCAGTCGAGTCGCCGTACGGCGGACGCCACGCCGACGGCCTCGGCCCGCTGCGGCCGCAGCCCTCGTGCACGGGTGTTGACGGCCTCGATCATCCGGTCGGTGTCCCCGTCGGGCTCAACTGGTCGCGGAAGTACGCCTTGAACACCTCGAGCGCGGCCGGCGCCGCGGCCTCGGCGCCGAAGCCGCCGTTCTCGATCAGCGCGCAGACGACGAGCTCCGGTGTCTCACCCGACGCGGCCGGGCCGTACCCGCACCACCATGACTGGTCGAGCTGATCGGTGTTGGGGTTCTTCTGCGCGGTGCCGGTCTTGCCCGCGATCTGGATCGGGAAGGTGCCGAAGACGCTCGTCGACGTGCCTGTCGTCGAGTGTGTCGCCTGCCAGAGACCGTCCTGCACCGCGGCCAGGTAAGTCGGGTTGAGGCCGAGCGGCTGTGGCGCCGGTGGCGTGAAGGTATGGACGACGCGTGCGGGCGAGCGCGGATTGCCGCCGCCCTCCTGGACGAGCTGGACGATGTGCGGCCGCACGAGCTTGCCGTTGTTGGCGATGACCGAGTAGAAGCGCGCCATCTGCAGCGGCGTCACGAGGAGATCCTTCTGGCCGATCGCGAGCTGGATCGAGTCGCCCGGCTTCCACAGGCGGTCGATCTGCCAGTTGCCGGGGTCCGTCTTCGGGGTGAAGGCGCGCTTGCGCCACTCGGGCGTAGGCAGGAGACCGCTCGACTCCGGACCGACGTCGACGCCCGTCCTGCGGCCGAAGCCGAACCTCGCCGCCCAGTCCTGAAGCGGATGGCCCGCGCTCGCCGGCTCCTTGTAGAAGCGGTTGCCGAGCTCGTAGAACCAGGTGTCGCAGGAGACCGAGAGCGCGGTCGGGAGCGTCATCGGCTCGTCGATGAACGGGTCGACGTTGTGAAAGACCTCGCTCACGCTGCCGTCGAACTCGCTATACACGGTGTACGAGCCGGTGCAGGGCAGCGTTGTCGCCGGCGACGGCAGGACGTGCGTCTCGAGTGCCGCCAGCGCCGTCACGGGCTTGAAGGTCGAGCCGGCCGGATAGACGCCTGCGGTGGCGCGATCGAGGCCCGGGTAGTTGTCACCCTCGGCAGTCGCCGGCGTGAGGCCCGCGGCGGCCAGGCGCTTCATCGTCACGCGGCCCGTGTAGACACGCGGGTTGTACGTCGGGTAGGAGGCCATGGCGCGAATCGCGCCGTCCCGTGGGTCGAGCGCGACGATCGCCCCGCCGGCTGCCTGCCACTGGTGATTCAGCAGTGCCCGGTTGATCCCGTAGCGGATCGCGTCCTCGGCCGCCCGCTGCAGGCGGACGTCGATCGTGAGCTTGATCGACTCGCCGGGCACGGCCGGGCGCTTCGTCTGCAGCTGGCTGCGCGGGTGGCCGAGCGAGTCGACCCTGAGCTGCGCGAGCCCCGCGCGGCCGCGCAGGTACGAGTCGTAGGTCGCCTCGACCCCGGCCTCGCCGATCTTGTCTCCGGCGGCATAGCCCTTCTTCTGCAGCCGCTTCAGCTGCTCGGCGTTGATCTCGTTCACGTAGCCCAGCGAGTGCGCGGCGAGGGAGCCGTACGGGTAGCTGCGCAGGAACGTGTCGGTGATCTCGACCCCTGGGAACTCGTCCTGGTGCTCGGCGAGGTAGCTGATCGGGGCCGTCCGCTTGACGTCCTCGCGCACGACAACCGCCGTCACGGGGTCGCCCTCCCGCAGCTTGATGCCGTGGAGCATCTGCTTCACGGGGACGTGCAGGATCTGCGAGACGCGCTTCAGCTCGGCGTAGCGCGCCTTCCAGGTGTCGGGCAGGTCGGCCGGGTGGATCACGACCGCGGTACCGCCGACGTTCGTCACGAGCGGCCGGCCGTTGCGGTCGAGGATCTGGCCGCGCGGCGCCTCGACGCGCACCGAGCGCAGCTGGTTGTCGAGCGCTGCCCGCAGGTACTGCGGCCCGGAGAGCACCTGCAGCGCCCAGAGGCGGAAGAAGAGCACGCCGAAGACCGCGAGTGCGACGGCGCCGAGGATCCCGATCCGCAACGCAAGCTGGGGCGTGAAGCGGTACGGGCCTTCGACGCGCGGGTCGGGCGGCAGGAAGCGGTCGGAGCCGGTGCGCGGCAGCCGGTTGCCGCTGCTAGCCAAGCAGCCGCACCTCCGTTGCGCCCTCCGGCGGCGACGCAAGTGCGAGCAGGCGCCGCGTGAGTGCGTACACCGGCAGCGTCAGCAGCAGGTTCAGGCCGACCTTCGCCGGAAGCGCCTCGAGCAGCACGGTCCGCGCAGAGACGTCGTCGCCGAGCATGTAGTGCAGGAGCAGCGCGCCGATCTGGACGAGCACCGTCGCCACCGCGACGGAGACGAACGGCGCGTGCACCCGGTCGCGGCCGGTCGTCTCGCCGTAGCGGCCGATCCAGTAGCCGGCGATCGTCAGCAGGAGCGACGTGACGCCGAGCGTCCCGAGCGTCGCCGTGTCGACGAGGAGCCCTGCGAAGAAGCCGCAGACGGCGCCGTAGATCGACCCTCGCAGCAGTGCGATCGCGACGAGGGTCAGCAGCACGACGTCGGGGTACCCGCCGAGGATGTCGATCTCGTTGAAGATCGTCACCTGGAGGATGGCCGCGACGAAGACGAGCAGCGCGGCCTTCGCCGGCTCGAGCAGGTTCAAGGTCACCGGCGGCGCGTCTTCGGGACGAGGACGATCACGGAGCGGAGCGAGTCGAAATGGACGCTGGGTGAGATCTGCACCTGCCAGTAGAGGTCGACCTCGCTCAGCGAGGCGCCGCTGACATAGCCGATCGGGATGCCGGGCGGGTAGATCGACGAGAGCCCTTGCAGCTTGAAGCCCTGCGTGACGATCGAATCGCCTTCGTTCACGACGGCGGACTTCTTCACGCGGTCGAGGGTGAGCGTGCTGGGCCCCTCGCCGTGGCCGACGAGGCCGGCCGCCTGCGCGTCGAGGTCGAGCGCCGCGACCTTGAGCCTCGGGTCCGTGAGCAGCGTGACCTGCGCCTGGCCGCCGGCGACGGTGCTGACCTTGCCGACGAGACCGTCGGCGGTGACGACGGCGTCGTCGACGCGGATCCCGCTGCCGGAGCCCGCCGCGATCGTGACCTGCTGGTCGAACTCGCTCGGCGGCCGCCCGATCACCTCGGTCGTCACCGGCGAGAAGTCCTGTGGGAAGTCGGGCGAGTGGATGTAGTGCACCTGCCGTTTGAGATCGGCGTTCTCGGCCTCGGCGGTCGAGTTCTGGATCACCTGCGCGCGCAGGCGGTCGAGCTTCGCGCGCAGGTCGGCGTTCTCGGACTTCGCATGGACCAGACCCGAGAACCAGCCGTAGGCGTCGCGAAACGGGCTCGCCACGCGGTTCGCCGCGACCTCGAAGGGACGCAGGACGGTGGCGCCGGCGCTCTGGACGCCGTGCAGCTGGCCGCCCGCCGGCTCGCGGAAGTAGATCGTGATCAGCACGAGCGAGAGCAGCACGAGGATTCCCGCCACGACGCGCCGCTTGACGGCGGTAGAGCTGCGGGAGGACATGCCGGTCGGCCTGGAGCGGGGAGCTGGGGACCCCAGGACCGCAATCCGTGCGCTGCGGTTCCTCTGCTGCACGAGAACGCCCTAGTGTAGGGAAGACTCCGGGGGACCGTGAAGTTGGGAACCCGGCCTAGGGCCGGTGGTTGTTCCGCCTCTTCTGCGTCTGGCTGCGGTGGATCGCCTCGAACTCCTCGAGGCTCCGGCCGGAGCCGACCGCAACGCAGGTCAGGGGGCTCTCAGCCAGGTGGACCGGCATCTGCGTCTCGTGGCGGAGGCGCTCGTCGAGGCCGTTCAAGAGCGCGCCGCCGCCGGCGAGCACGATGCCGCGGTCCATGATGTCGGCCGCGAGCTCGGGCGGGGTCTTGTCGAGCGTCGACTTGATCGCGTCGACGATCTGGCCGACCGGGCCGTCGAGCGCGCGCCGGACCTCTTCGCTCGAGAGGATGATCGTCTTCGGCAGGCCGGTGAGCATGTCGCGGCCGCGCACCTCCGCCTGCACCTCGTCGCGCAGGTCGAAGGCGGAGCCGACCTCGAGCTTGATCTCCTCCGCCGTCTGCTGGCCAACGAGCAGCTTGTACTCGGTCTTGATGTGGCTGGTGATCGCCTCGTCCATCTCGTCGCCGCCGACTCGCAGGCTCTGGCTGACGACGATCCCGCCGAGGCTGATCACGGCGACCTCGGTGGTGCCGCCGCCGATGTCGACGATCATGTTCCCGGTCGGCTCGGCGACGGGGAGGCCGGCGCCGATCGCGGCGGCCATTGGCTCCTCGATCAGGTAGGCCTGGCGCGCGCCGGCACTGAGGGTCGCCTCCTCCACCGCGCGCTTCTCGACGCCGGTCACGCCCGAGGGGACGCAGACGACGACGCGGGGGTGCGCCCAGCGGTTCTGGTGCACCTTCTGGATGAAGTGCCTGAGCATCTGCTCGGTGACGTCGAAATCTGCGATCACGCCGTCCTTGAGCGGGCGGATCGCGGAGATCGTGCCGGGCGTGCGGCCCAGCATGCGCTTGGCCTCGATCCCCACCGCATGCACCTCCGCGGTTCTTGCGTCGATTGCCACGACTGACGGCTCGGACAGGACGATGCCGCGCCCGCGCACGTACACGAGCGTGTTTGCGGTGCCCAGGTCGACGGCCATGTCCCGGCCACCGAAGCCGGTGAGATACGAGAAGAAACCCATCTACAGGAAGCGCAGCCTAGAGAAGCCAGGGCGAGACGCTGCACA
>JBJMJY010000123.1:0-21358 GCA_045806105.1 Gaiellaceae bacterium
CTCCGAGCACAAGGGCTTCGAGAGCGAGGCCGCGGACGAGCTCGCGAGCGTCTACCTGGCGCGGCTCGAGTTCGACCGCGCCGAGCCGCTGATCAAGCAGGCGATCCTGCTCGCCGAGGAGAGCGGCAGCGCCGAGGCACGGGGCAGGGCGCTCCGCTTCGCCGGCCAGCTGCACCTGTACCGGCGCGAGCTCGACGACGCAGACGCCGCGCTCGAGGCGGCCCGCGAGCACCTCGCAGAGGCCGGTGCCGCGTGGATGCTCGGCCGCACGCTCAACTTCGCCGCGTGGACGGCGCGGCACAAGGGCGACACCGCCCGTGCCGAGCGCCTCTTCCGCGAGTCGATCCGGATCCTCGCGCCGCTCGAGGACCGCGCGACGCTGTGCGAGACGCAGCGCTCCCTCGCGGAGCTCCTGCTCGCCCAGCACCGCGTCGACGAAGCGGAGCGCTTCGCGCTGGCCGCCCGCGAGACCGTCGGCCCGCACGACCTCACCTCGCTCGCCACGACGACCATGTCGCTCGGTCTCGTGCGCGCCGCGCAGGGCCGCGACGAAGAGGCCGAGGAGCTCCTCCGCCAGGCGTACGACACGATCGCGGGGACCGAGCACCGAAAGCACCAGTGCGAGCTCCTGCAGGCGCTCGTGCAGTTCCTGCGCGACCGCGGCCGCGACGAGGAGGCGGACGAGCTCGACGCCCGCCGCGACGGCGTCCTCGCCGAGGCCGGCAGCGCCGCCTAGCTCTTAGGCCTTCCTCGCCGTCTGCAAGGTTGCCCGGATCGCCTGATGCGACTCGAGGTTCGGCGATTCCGAGATCACGGTCGCCGGCCGCCGGAACTTCCGCAGCGCCTGCCTGAGGGGGTCGGCACGCAGGGTGCCTTCGCCGTAGGGGAGGTGCTTCGTCTCGTTCCGGTTCGCGTAGGCGATGTCGGAGAAGTGGATGTGGAAGGGCGCGCCCGGCTCGAGCACCTCGTCCGCGGCCTCGAGCGCCGCGGCGAAGGGCTCGACGTCCGTGTAGGCGCCGTCGCTCGTGGCGTGCAGGTGCGCGAAGTCGACGACGGGGCGGACCCAGCCGCAGCGGCGTGAGATGTCGATCACGTCCTCCAGGCTCCCGATCTCGCGCACCCGACCCATCACCTCGACGCCGAACGCGACCGCGCGGTCCTTGCCTTCGAGTCGCTCGCGCAGCTCGCCGAGCTGCTCGCAGATGGACGCGATCGCGTCCTCGCGCGAGCGCCCGAGCAGGAAGCCGGGGTGGAAGACGACGAGCTCGGCGCCGGCGGCCCTCGCGACGCCCGCCGAGTGGTCGAGCATCCCGATCGCCATGTTCAGCTTCTTGCCGCGCTCGGCGTGGCCCATGAAGCCGGCGATCGGCGCGTGCACCGAGAGAACGATCTTCGCCTTCTTCGCCAGCCGCCCGAACTCGGCAGCCCAGTCGTAGTCCATCCAGAACTTGCCCTCGAAGTCGATCTCGCAGGCGTCGAAACCCCGCTCCTGGAGCAGCGCGATCGCCGCCTCCGGGCTCTCCCGCGAGGGCACGCGCGCCGGGCCGAAGCGGACCTTTCCCATTCGCGGATCGTATGCCGTCCGACGCCCCGGCTACCTTCGCGCCATGGCCAAGCGACCGTCACGCATCGACCTGCTGGAGCTGGATATCGACCTCCGCCTCGCCGACCTTTGGCGCGAGGCCGCCGACATCGGCGAATGGAACCTCGAGGTCGTCGCGGCCTTCATGCGCGCGGCCTACGGGAAGGGCTACTGCGACGCGCTCACCGAGGACATTCCGGGAAGCCTCTGCGAGGAGCACGGCTACCGGATCCCTTCGCGCCCCGAGCCGGCGCCAAAGCCTTCCTAGGCTCCGACCGGTCGCGCTGACCGCCCGTACAATCTCGGCGTGGCGAAGAACCCGCGTTCGGCCCGCCTCGTCATCGCGCTGTCGGTCGCGGCAGTGCTCGCCGTCTTCCTGCTCTACGTCTCGATCGCCGGCGGACGCACTGCGCAGCTGAAGCCGAGCGAGCTCGCCGGGCACGCCGGGACCGTCTCGCTGGTCGGGAAGGTCGTCGGGCCGGTGCACGGCGCGGGGTACGCGAAGAAGGGCCTGCGCTTCGGAGTCGGCGACATCGGCGGGACGAAGACGGTGCCGGTGGTCTACCGCGGGAGCGTTCCCGACCAGTTCAAGCTCGGCCGGCACGTCGTCGTCAGCGGCCGCTACACGCACGGTGTCTTCGTCGCGAAGGAGGACTCGCTCGTGACGAAGTGCCCCTCGAAGTACGCGCCGAAGAAAACCTGATGTGGCTCGCGCTCGGGGCACTGCTCGCCGTGCTCTGCGTGCTCTTCGTCGCCCGGCCGTTCCTGCGTGAGCCCCGGCCGGCGGACGACACGCTCGACCTCCCGGCGAAGGACGAGCAGGATCGGATCGCGCTCGCGGAGGAGCGGGACCGTGCGCTCGCGGAGCTGAAGGAGCTCGAGTTCGACCACCGCACGGGGAAGGTCTCCGACGACGACTACCGGGCGCAGGTGGGACCGATGCGGCGGCGCGCGGCCGAGGCGCTGCGCGCGCTCGACCCGGAGCCGCGAAAGGAGCGCGTGCGCGCGCGTGGCTAGCTGCACGAACTGCGGCGCCGAGCTTCCGGGGCGGAGCCGCTTCTGCCCCGAGTGCGGCACTCGGGTCGAGCCCGAGGCGGGGGAGACGGCCGTGCAGGAGGTGCCGCCGGACGAGAGCGGCCCCGTTCCGGTCGACTATGAGACCGCGCGGCCGAGGTTCTTCGGCGTCTTCCGCCCCGGCCGCGCGCTCGCTCCGGCCTGGAACGCGGTCCGGGACACGACCGGCTACGCGCTGGAGTCACTCGCCGTCCACTCGACCGCGCGCAAGGAGCTCTTCGGCCTGCGGCGCGAGCTCACCGCGTTGATCGCCGAAAGGGCGGAAAGTGCCCGCATTTTGGGCGAAGCCGTGTACGCTGGTGACGACGAAGGGATCGAGTCGGCCCGCGCCCGGATGGCAGAGCTGGACGTGCGGGTGCACGCGAAGGAGGAGGAGATGGAGCAGACAGCAACCGCCGCCGTGGAGCGGCTCGAGCGTGCCCAGCTCCAGGTGCAGCCGACGCAGGTCGAGCCGCCGGCGCCTCCACCCGAGCCCTTCCCGGAGCCGAGCCCGCCTCCGCAGCCGGTTCCGGTGCCGGAGCCTCAACCCGAGCCCTCCGAGCCGCCCGGCCCCACGCACGTTCCCGAGCCCGGCCCCGTCCCCAGCCCGCCGCCGCGCCCGGAGTAACTCCGCGAGGGCAGGGACGTCTGCCCGACCGCCGAAACTCTCGGCCAGATGCGCCTTCGTCGACTCGTACCGCTCGCCGCGCTGTTCGTCGCAGTGGCCGCGGCGCCGGCGAGCGGCGACGTCGCAAGCCGTAAAGCCGCCGTCGACGCGCGCCTCCAGCGTGTGCAGGCCAAGATCGCCTGGGCGCAGCAGCGCCAGCGCGAGCTCGCCACGCAGATCGCGTCGGTCAACGGCCAGATCCGCGGTCTCGCCACGCAGGTCGGCGCCGCGTCGGCCCGCCTCGCACCGCTCGAGCGCGACCTCGAGCTGCACAAGGAGAAGCTCGCGCGCCTGAACGAGCTCTTCCGGCTGCAGACGAGCCGCTTCCACTTCTACCGCAGCGAGTACCAGGCACTGATCGACCGGCTCGGAAATCGGCTCGTCGACCTCTACGAGCAGGGCGAGCCGAGCTCGCTTGAGGTCCTCTTTGCGGCCAAGAGCTTCAACGACCTCGTCGACCAGGCGCAGGTGGTGGACTCGCTCGCCGCGCAGGATCGCTCGATCGCGGGCCAGGTCGGGACCGCGAAGGAGCGAGTGCGCGTGCAGCGGGAGCACACGAAGAGGTTCCGCTCGCTGGTCGCGGCCGAGCTGCGGACGATCGCGGTGCGCACGAACCAGGTGCGCGCGCTGCGGGACCAGCTGCTCGCGAGCGAGAACCGGCTCGCGGCCGCGCGCGCCAACAAACGCGAGGCGTTGCAAAACGTGAAGGAGTCGAAGTCGGAGTTCCTGCACGAGGCCGCGGGCCTGGAGCAGGCGAGCGCGACCCTCGCAGGGCAGATCCGCTCGGCGCAGTCGTCGAGCTCGTCGTACTCGCCCGCCGGCGACGCCACGCCCTCGGCGGCGGGCTTCATCTGGCCGGTCAACGGCCCCGTGACGAGCCCGTTCGGCTGGCGCTGGGGCCGGATGCATGAAGGCATCGACATCGGCGCGGGGGAAGGCACGCCGATCCGTGCCGCCGCCGCCGGCCGCGTCGTCTACGGGGGCTGGATGTCCGGCTACGGTAACCTCGTCGCGATCGACCACGGCGGGGGCATCTCCACGGCGTACGGCCACCAGTCGAGCATCGCCGTCGGCCTCGGCCAGGTCGTCTCGCAGGGCCAGACGATCGGCTACGTCGGCTGTACGGGCCACTGCTTCGGGCCGCACCTGCACTTCGAGGTGCGCGTCAATGGGTCGCCGGTCGACCCCCTCGGCTACCTGTAGCCGCGTTCGAAAACGCGCCAAAACGGGCACCTGGCGCGGAACGAAAGGAGGCTTCTTCGAATGCTCGCCCTGTTGCTGGTTCTGTTGCTCGCGATCGTCCTCTTCGGGATCGGGTTCGCCGTGAAGTTCCTGTGGATCGTCGCGGCGGTCATTCTCGCGCTCTGGCTGATCGGCTTCCTCGCCCGCAGCGCGGACGCCCGCTGGTACCGCTGGTAGAAGCATGGGGGAACCTCTGGTTCCCCCATGAGCCTCTCCTCTGGATCCGCAGCGCACTCCGTACCGTCGTTGGGCGCCGGCCGAGCGTCCCTGCCCGACCCCCTCTAGAACACCGCGAAGGTTTGGCCGAGCAGGAAGATATTCAGCCCCGAGATGAGCGCTGCGACGACCGCCGCGATGGCGGTCGTCGTCCTGCGGTTGACGAGCGCGCCCATCAGGTCGCTGCGGCTCGTGAACCAGACGAGTGGGATGAGGGCGAAGGGGATCCCGAACGAGAGAATCACCTGGCTGATCACGAGCGTCCGCGACGGGTCGAGCCCGATCGCGGCCACGACGAGCGCCGGCACCATCGTCACTAGGCGCCGGACGAAGATGGGGATCCGCCGCTTGATGAACCCCTGCATCACGACTTGGCCCGATAGCGTGCCGACGGTCGAGCTCGAGAGGCCGGAGGCGAGCAGCGCGAGCGCGAACAGCGTGCTCGAGGCGCCGCCGAGCACCGGCTCGAGCGTCTTGTGGGCGACCTCGAGCGAGTCCACGTCCAGCAGGCCGGAGCCGTAGAAGACGGTGGCGGCGACGACGAGCATCGCCATGTTGATCAGCCCGGCGATCGACATCGCGATCACGACGTCGACCTTTGTGTACTTGTAGAGCCGCCGGGCCTCAGCGTCGTTGCGCGGCACGACGCGGTTCTGGGTGAGCGCCGAATGCAGGTAGATGACGTGCGGCATCACGGTCGCGCCGAGGATCCCGACCGCGAGGAGCACCGACTCGCTGCCGGCGAATTCCGGCTTGACCGCGTGCAGCGCCACCTGGCCCAGCGGCGGGTGCGCGTACCAGAGTTCGGCGAGGTAGCAGGCGCCGATCGTGGCCACGAACGCCGCGATCACCGCCTCGAAGGTGCGCAGGCCGAAGCGCTGCAGGCCGAGGATCAACAAGGTCACGATCCCGGTGAGGACCGCGGCCGGGAAGAGATCCATCCCGAACAGGAGGTGGAAGCCGAGCGCGGCTCCGAGGAACTCGGCCAGGTCGGTCGCCATCGCGATCAGCTCGGCCTGGATCCAGAGCCCGATCGAGGTGCGGCGCGAGAACTGCTCGCGGCAGACCTCGGGCAGGTTGCGGCCCGTCGCGATGCCGAGCTTGGCCGACAGCGTCTGGATCAACATCGCCATCAGGTTCGAGGCGAGGATCACCCAGCAGAGCGTGAAGCCGAACTTGGCGCCGCCCGCGATGTTCGTCGCGAAGTTGCCGGGGTCGATGTAGGCGACGCACGCGACGAACGCCGGGCCGAGGAAGGGCAGGATCCGCCAGCCGCGCGGGTAGCCGCGTAGCGCATCCTCTGCCGCCTGCACGCTGCCCGCGGCGACGGCAGTCGACCGTGTGGCCATCACGGCCTCAGTGTAGCCAAAGTTTAGGCTTGCCTAAACTTTGGCTAGGCGCAGGTCCGGCAGGTTTCGCCAGCGTCCGTCGACGTCGAACCCGTAGCCGACGAAGAACTCGTCGGGGACGGTGAAGCCGACGTAGTCGACGGGGAGGTCGTCGACCAGGCGCCGGTAGGGCCGGTCGAGGAGAGCGGCGACGCGCAGGCTCGCCGGCTTGCGCAGCTCGAGCAGCTTGCGGAGGTAGTTGAGCGTCAGCCCGGTGTCGACCACGTCTTCGACGAGCAGCACGTCGAGGCCGGTGACCGGAATGGCGCAGTCCTTGAGCAGTCGCACCCGTGAATGGCCGCCGGTGTCCGCGCCGTTGTAGCCGGTCAACTCGACGAAGTCGATCTGGTGCAACAGCGAGATCGCCCGCGAGAGGTCGGTGAGGAAGACGAAGCTCGCCTTCAGCAGCGCGACGAGCAACAACTCCCGGCCCTCGTACTCGCGCGAGATCTCCCGGCCGAGCTCCTCGACGCGGCTGTGTAGCTCCTCGGCGGTGAGGAAGACCTCGCCGACGCGCGCGTCGCCGGCTAAGGCGTCGCTTGCGATGCCGACCTCAGAACGTGCATGTCCGGGCATGTCTCCGCAACGCTGTCTATGACGCGAGGTCCAGGCGGTAGCGCTGGGCCAGCCGCTCGATGTCGCGCTTGTAGAAGAGCTTCACGCGCACCTCGGGGTAGCGCTCGCGCAGCTTGCGCAGCTTCCGGTTCTTCCGCGTCACGAGGCGCTGCTTCATCACCGTGATCTCGAGGTAGAGGTTCTGCTCGGGTAGGAAGAAGTCCGGGGTGAATGCCTGCGCGATACGGCCATCCTCGCCTTCCTCGAGCACGAACGTACGCGGCTCGTACTCCCAGGGGACGCCGTAGAAGTCGAGCACCTTGGCGCACTCCCGCTCGGCTTCGTTGGCGAACCTCGGCGGCTCCTTCGCGGAATCCGCCTGGAAATCGGTGATTTCTCCCACCCGCAATGCAGAGTAGCAATGGGTGCGGACGCGGCACCGTGGCCGGAAGTGATAGAAGGCGCCGCCGATGCCACGCCTCCGGTTCACACCCCAGAAGAACGAGTTCTTCGACCTATACGCGCAGGCCTCCGCGAACGCCGTCGAGATCGCGCGCCTGCTCGTCGACCTGCTCGAGCGGTTTCCGAACGACGGCGACACGCTGATCGCGCAGATCAAGGAGCGCGAGCACGAGGGCGACCGCCTCACGCACGAGGTGGTGCTCCTGCTCAACCGCACCTTCGTCACTCCCTTCGACCGCGACGACATGTACCGGCTCGCGGGCGCGCTCGACGACATCTGCGACCACGTCGACGAGGCGGCCGACAACCTCGGCTCGTGGGGGGTCGAACGGGTGCCGACCAAGGCGCGCTTGCAGGCCGAGGTGATCCTGAAGGCCGCGACGCAGCTCGACCAGGCGGTGGGCCGGCTCGAGGGGTTCCGCGACTCCAGCGACCAGCTCGCCGCACTGCGCGAGCTCGAGGACGAGGGAGACCAGCTGGAGCGCGACGCGGTCGCGGAGCTCTTCTCCTCGACCGACGACGCGAAGGTGATCATCCGCTGGAAGGACATCCACGAGCGGCTGGAGGAGGCCGTCGACGCGCTCGAGAACGCCGCCGACGTGCTCGAGGCGATCGTGGTCAAGAACCGCTAGCGGCGGCGCTACGTCGCAGATGATCCTGCACGCCTCGACCGGTCGTTTCGGACGGACACGCGAGCGGAGCCGGCGTGTCCTGACGGCCGCTCCGCAAGCGGAGCCTTAGATGGACAACGTCCTGCTCGTCGTGGTCGTGGTGTTCGCCCTCGGGTTCGACTTCACGAACGGCTTCCACGACACGGCGAACGCGGTCGCGACCTCCGTCTCGACCCGCGCCCTTTCGCCGCGCATGGCGGTCCTCGTCGCGGCGCTCGCGAACCTCGCCGGCGCCTTCGTGACGACGGCCGTCGCCAAGACCGTCGGCAAGGGGATCATCGACACCGGCCTGGCGAACGAGAAGACGGTGCTGGCGGCGCTGATCGGCGCGATCGCCTGGAACCTGATCACGTGGTGGCTCGGCCTTCCGTCGAGCTCGTCGCACGCGCTGATCGGCGGGCTCGTCGGAGCGGCCATCGCCCAGTCGGGCCTCGAGGGCGTGCAGTGGCATGGGCTGGTGCACAGCGTCGCCATCCCGGCAGTCGTGGCGCCGGCGATCGCGTTCCTCGGCGCCTATCTGCTCTTGCTGGTGATCTTCTGGCTCTTCGTCTGGATGACGCCGGGCCTCGCCAACCGGACGTTTCGCTTAGGACAGCTGGCGTCGGGGACGTGGGTTGCGTTCACCCACGGCGCGAACGACGCGCAGAAGACGATGGGCGTGATCGCGCTGGCGCTCTTCGAAGCGGGGCACATCTCGCACTTCTACATCCCGACGTGGGTGATCGTCTCCGCGGCGCTCGCGATCGCCGCCGGCACGTACGTCGGCGGCTGGCGGATCATGCGCACGCTCGGCCAGCGAGTGTTCAGCTTGGAGCCGGCGAGCGGGTTCGCGGCGCAGCTGACGGCAGGCCTGACGATCTACGGCGCCACCCGCCTCGGCTATCCGCTCTCGACGACGCACGTCATCTCGGGCTCCGTGATGGGCGCGGGGGCGACGAAGCGCCTCTCGGCGGTGCGCTGGGGCGTCGCCGGCAACATCGTCTCGGCGTGGATCCTCACGATCCCGGCCGCCGGCCTGGTGGCTGCGGCGCTGTACTGGCCGGTCCAGGCGATCTTCTAGCTCCTGTCGCGCTGCAACCGGTTTGCAACCGGGCTGCTGCCGCGCCTTCGTCCGGTTGGCATCAGGACGAGAAACGAAAGGAGCATCACCATGAAAACGCTGGCACTCATCGGAACCGCCGTCGTCGTCGGCGCAGTGACCTTCGTCGGCAGCGCGGTCGCAAAGCCCACCGAGGGCGTCACGCCCCTGCCGGCGGCGGTGAACCTGGAGCAGAGCCAGAACCAGCGGCTCTCGAGCTCCGAGCCGGTCCAGCAGGCGAGTGGCATGACGCCGGCCGAGTACCACGCGCTGATGGTGCGCAGCGAGGGCCTCAACAAGAAGTACGGCCTCGGCACCGTCTCGCTGACGCTCGAGCGCGGCTCGAACGAGCGGTTCGCGGGTGACAACCCGACCAAGACCGAACTGGTCGCCTCGACTCCGATCGAGACGTCCGACGGGTTCGCGTGGGACGACGCGGGGATCGCCACAGGCGTGCTGCTGGCGGCGATGGGGGTCGCCACGGCCGGCATCGTGGGCATCCGGCACCACGGCCGCCTCGGCACCTCGTAGTCAGCTCATCGCGTCACGCGGAGCGGGCCTCGCCCGAGGCCCGCTCCGTCCGAAAGCCGACACCAGAAAGGAGAACACCATGCTCGACTACGACACCAACAGCCGTCTCCAGGCCGCACGCGAGCACGCAGACCTGCTGGCCGCCGAGATGCGACGGTCGCGCCGACTGAAGCCCGACGAGGTCGGATACCCCGGCTGGGCCCGACTCGGCTCGGCACTGGTCGGACGGGTCGAACGCCTGCGTCGGCGTAGAGGCCACGGCGTCCCGGCCTTTGACGCTTAGCGGGCGGGGTAGAGCCGCGCGCCGCGGAGATCGCAGTGATCTCCGCGGCGCGCGGCTTATGCGTTCCTCAGGCCCCGGCCTGGTAGGTGCCCGCCGACCGGTCGTCGAGTTCGATGTTCACGCACCACGTGAGCGTGTCGATACTCGGCGGGACGATCTTGCCGGGGATTGCTTCCTCCTCCGTGACGACGACCGCCACTGCGATCCCGCGGGCGCGTCCCGGCCCGAGCGTGCGGTGTCCCCCGCCGATCACGCGCCCCTCGCGGCCGACGGTCCCTGTCCAGTCGGTCTCACCCTTCTTCCAGCTCCCCCTCCCTTCGACCCAGACCGCGTTCTGGTTCTTGTCGTCCAGTTCGCCCTGCACCAGCACGCAGACGATGGTGGCCTCGTCGGCGCTCGGATCCACTTGCAGCAGCGGGCCTGACACCGGGACCGGGTCGTTCGGGTTGCTCGGCAACGTCACGGGAGAGTTGAACTGTCCTTTCACCTTGCCACCTCCATGATCGTGGGTCAGGCCAAGCCTGTGGCGTCGAGCCTCGAGCGGGCCCGCCCGGCCATCACCGTGTCCCCCTTCTCTTTGTAGAGCTCGAGCCCGGCGCCAACGGCTGCGGCTGCTTGCTCGGGCTCTTCGCTAAGCGCGAGGACCTCGCCCAGGTCGAGTAGCGCATCCCCGTGGCTGCGGAGGAAGTCCGTCCGCGCCACGAGCTCGACGGCTTCCCGCGCCAGCTCCTCCGCCTCCGCGGCCCTGCCGCGCCGCGCAAGCAGCTTCGCCGCGACGCTTCGCCATTCGACCTGTGCCGAGAGGTCATCTGCGGCTGCGGCCGTCTCGCTGGCGGCGCAGAGCAGGGTCGCCTCCTCGTACCGGCCCTGCTCGTAGACGGCCTGGGCGAGCATCGACGCGGTCGACGCGAAGAGCGCCTTCTCGCCCAGCTCGTCGAAGCGCTCGTACGCCGTGCGGAGCCGTTCCTCGGCCGCTGCCGGCTGCCCGGCGAGGAGCTCCACCGTCGCGTCGTGATGGGCAAGCGCCACGGTGTAAATCCGCCCGAGCTCGCCGAGCAGCGTGTTGGCCTCCCGCACGAGCAAACGGGCGGTCTCGAAGTCGCCCTGCATGGCGTACAGGGACGCGAACGGCGGCAGCATCTGCGCCGTCGCCAACGGGCTGCCCCCGACCTCTTCCCGAATCTCGGCGCACGTGGCGATCGCGTCCGGAACCGGTGTCGGGCCGATCGGAGCCGCGGAGGCTCGCCACGCGAGGATCTCGAACAGCTCGAGCTCGTCCTCGGCGAGGCGAGCGAGGTCGGCTGCACGCTGCCAGCCCTCGTCCGCTCTTTCCGCCTGGCCCTGGATCCAGTCGACGGTGGCGCGCAGGCACCAGGTCCGGCTCTGCCCGCGGATGTCGCCGTGGGCCTCGAAGACCCGCAGGGCTTCCTGCGCGATGCGCTCGGGGTCGTCGATCGCTCCCTCGGCCTGAAGTCGCACGAACTGCTGCTCGAGCCGGGCACGGGCCTCGAGCAGGTCATCGCCACCGGCTCGGTCGATCGCCTCGGTCAGGGCGCCGTCTGCTTCGCTGAAGCGGCCCGCCTCGAGCAGCGCCGTGCCGAGCGTTGGCAGGAGGCTGACCCGAGACGGGTCGTCGGCGGGCAGCAGCGAGACGGCCCGTGCCAACAGGTCCGCGGCCGCGTCTGGATCGCCTACGACCAGGACTTTGTGCGCCGCCGCATGGAGGCGCGCCTGCGCCTCCCGCGCCAGCTCCCAGTCCCGCTCGCCGACCAGGCCGAGCTGCGACCTCGCACGGAACGCCTGCTCGAGGTGGTGGCCCACGACCTCGTCCTCGCTCCCGGGCCCGTCGCGCAGCCGCCTGGCGAGCCGTTCGTGGAGGTTGGCGCAGACCTCTTTCGGCAACCCCTCGTAGACCGCTTCGCGGATCAGGACGTGGCTGAAGCGGAAGCCGTCCTCGCCAGCGAACACGGACGGGTCGGGCTCGATCAGGTGCCGCCGGACGAGCGCCATCAGGTCGCGCCCGAGCGACTCGCGGGCCTCCTCGGGCAAAAGCTCCGCGACGACGCTCCACCTGAAGTTGCGGCCCTCGACGGAGGCGTGCTCGAGCACGGTGCGCTCGCCGTGGTCGAGGCTCGCGACGCGGGCGGTGAGCACGGCCTGGACGTTGGGCGGAAGGTGCTTGGCCCCGCACTCGGTCCGGGTGGCCACGAGCTGCTCGAGGAAGAGCGGGTTCCCTTCGGCGGTGCGGACGATCCGGGCCTCTTCGGGAGGATCGACCTCGCCGTCGCCGATCGCGTGGACCAGCTCGCGTGCCTCCGGCTCCGCCAGCGCGTCGAGCAT
This sequence comes from Gaiellaceae bacterium, assembly GCA_045806105.1. GTDB lineage: Bacteria > Actinomycetota > Thermoleophilia > Gaiellales > Gaiellaceae > AC-32. The sequence goes on from JBJMJY010000123.1 coordinate 12,069, forward strand.
CACGACCTCGCCGGCCGCCCACGACGGGCGCGTCTCGAAGAGATCGTCCCGCGCGAGGCAGAGGATCAGGATCGGCGCGCCGGTGGAGAAGCCCGCGAGGTACTCCAGCAGGTCGAGCAGGAGCGGCTCTCCCCAGTGAAGGTCGTCCAGGATCGCGACGAGCGGCCGCTCGTCGGCGGCGGCCTCGAAGAGCCGTCGAACGGCCCAGAACGTCTCCTCCGCGGGGGCAGTGTCCTGGACGAGACCCATGGTCGCGCGCACGCGTCTCGCGACCAGGGCAGCATCCTCGCCGCCAACCACCTCGGCGATGCGGCTGTCGGGGTCGTCGCCGACGAGCTCCTGCAGGATCTCCGCGAGCGCGTGGTAGGTGATCGCCTCGCCGTACGACAGGCAACGCCCGACGGCGACGGTCGCCGATCCCTGGAGCTCGCCGACGAACTCCTCGGCCAGACGCGACTTGCCCATTCCGGCCGGCCCGACGATCGTGCACAGCGCGCACTCCCGTGCGTCGCGGGTGCGGGCGAACGCGCTTCGGAGCTCGTCGAGCTGGCGCTCGCGGCCCACGAACGGCACCTGGTGCCGATGGGAGAGGAGCTCGGCGGGCGAGAGCTCGAGGAGCCGCCACGCCGACACGAGCGCCTTGCGGCCCTTGACGGCAAGTGGCTCGAGCGGCTCGGCATCGACCATCTCCTCGACGAGTCGGAATGTGCGCTCGCCGAGAAGGATCTCGCCCTCGCACGCGTGCTGCTCGAGGCGCGCGGCCACGTTCACCGAGTCTCCGGTCGCGAACATCTCCCGCCGGGCGCCTGCGCCTACAAAGACGTCGCCGGAGTTGACGCCGATCTTCATCCCGAGCTCGATGCCGTTATCCCGTCGCAGCTCGTCCGTCAGCTTGGAGACGGCCTCGCGCAGCTCCACGGCGGCGCGAACGGCACGCTGAGCGTCGTCCTCGTGCACCTCGGTGAGCCCGAAGAAGCCGACGATCGCGTCACCGATGAACTTCTCGACCGTGCCGCCGTGCCGCTCGAGGATCGTCGTCGCCGTCTCGGAGTAGCGCTCGAGGATTCGGTGCACGGACTCCGGATCGAGCTGCTCGCCCATCGCGGTCGAGTCGACGACGTCGGCGAACACGACCGTGGCGGGCCGCCGGGCCCGGATCGGCGCCGCCGCCTCGAGGCGCGGCGGCGCGGCCCGCTGCTGCGTTTCTGTCGCGTGCTCGAGCTCCGGGTCGTGGCTGAGCATCCGGCGCTCGAGGTCACGGAGCTCCGCGCCCGGCTCGAGCCCGAGCTCCTCGTCGAGCAGCGTCCGCGCCTCGCGGTAGACCTCGAGCGCCTCGGCTTGCCGGCCGGCGGCGTACAGGGCGCGCATCAGCTGCCCACACAGGCGCTCGCGGAACGGGTGCTCGGCCACGAGGGCGCGCAGTTCGCCCACGACCTCGCGCTCGCGACCGCGGCCGAGATCCGCCTCGACGCGGTCCTCGAGTGTCTGCAAGCGCGCTTCCTCGAGGCTCTCGGCCTCGCGCCGCAGGGCCTCCGCAGGCAGGCCGCCCAGCGCGGGACCGCGCCACAGCGCGAGCGCCTCGCGCAGCAGCGAGGCAGCGCGCTCGCAGTCGGCGGCGCTCAGCGCGTCGCGGCCCTCGTCGGCGAGCCGCTCGAACTGCGTCAGGTCGAGGCGGTCGCCGTCGAGCAGGAGCGCATAGCCGCCGGACCTGCTCTCGATCGCGCCCGGAGCGAGCAAACGCCGGAGGCGCGAGACGTAGACCTGAACCGTCTTCGCCGCCGTCTCGGGGGGCTTCTCCCACAGCTCGTCGACCAGCAGTTCCAGTGGAACCGTCCGGCCCGCCCGCAGCAGGAGGGATCCGAGCACGGTCTGCTGCCTCGCGCCGCCGAGCGGAAGTGCGCGCCCGCTGCCGTCGAGCACCTCGAGCGACCCCAGGACCCGGTACTCCATCGCTCCTCCAGGAGAAGACTCCCCACGGGCGACCGTAGCACCGAAAACCCGCTGCTACCAGGCATTGACGGGCTCTACACTGCGCGCATGCCGCAGGGCCGAAACGCCGCCTTCACGATCGCGCAGATCTCCGACATCCACTGTGGGGGGCCCGACTTCGTCCCGAACCTGATGGAGCGGGCAGTGGCGGAGATCAACGAGCTCGCCCCGGACATCGTCATCTGCTCGGGCGACCTCACCACGTTCGGCTTCAAGCACGAGTACGCGATGGCGAGGGGTTACCTCGACCGGATCGAGTGCGACGCCTGCGTCGTGATCCCGGGGAACCACGACTCCCGGAACGTCGGATACGTGCACTTCGAGGACATGTTCGGCGAGCGCAACTCGGTGCTGCGGCTCGGCGGCGTGACCGTCGTCGCCGTCGACTCCACCGAGCCGGACCTCGACCACGGCCAGATCGGCCGTGGGCGCTACCGCTGGATCGAGGAGCAGTTCGCCGGCGAAGCCGACCTCCGCATCTTCGTGCTGCACCACCATCTGCTGCCGGTGCCGGGAACCGGACGCGAGCGCAACGTCGTCTACGACGCGGGCGACTGCATCGAGTGTCTGCAGCGCGCGGGCGTCGATCTCGTGCTCTCCGGGCACAAGCACGTCCCATACGCATGGCGGCTGGAGAACCTGTTCGTGGTGAATGCCGGCACGGTCTCCTCGAAGCGCCTGCGCGGCAAGACGCGCCCCTGTTACAACGTGATCGAGGTCAGCGACCGTCACGTCGACGTCTGGCGCAAGTACCCGTTCCACGGGCAGGAGCGGATCATCCAGTTCTCGACGGAGACCCGCGCGTTCGAGAAGTACACGACGCGGATCGAGGACGAGGTCACGACGAGGACTTGATGCGCGCTCTAGCGGTCTGCGATGGCGAGCACTACGCCCCCGTGGTGCGCGATGCGCTGGCGGCGCTGCCGTATGAGGTCGCGGCGCTCTGGCTGGCCGGCGGCGGCGAGAAGCTTCGCGGTGGCGAGGACTACGGCGTGCCCGTGGTGGATTCACTCGAGGGGGCGATCGCAGAGCTCGAGCCGGAGGTCGTGATCGACCTCTCCGACGAGCCGGTGCTCGGGCCGCGGGAGCGGCTGCGTCTGGCGAGCCGCGTGCTCGCCCAGGGGTTGCCGTACGTCGGGAGCGACTTCCGCTTCGACCCGCCTGACCTCGCGCCGTTCCCGCGGCCGTCGTTGTCCGTGATCGGAACCGGGAAGCGCGTCGGCAAGACGGCGGTCACCGGCCACCTCGCGCGCCTGCTCTCCCGCGACCGCAACGTCGTTGTCGTGGCGATGGGGCGCGGCGGCCCGCCCGACCCGGAGCTCGCCGAGGTGCGGCCGACGCTGGAGCGGCTGCTCGAGCTCTCTCGCGCCGGCCGCCACGCCGCCTCGGACCACCTGGAGACCGCCGCGCTCGCCGGGGTCGTCACGATCGGCTGTCGTCGCTGCGGCGGCGGGCTCGCGGGGTCACCGGGCGAGTCGAACGTGCTCGCCGGCGCGGCGCTCGCCGCCGAGCGTGAGCCCGACCTCGTCGTCTTCGACGGCAGCGGCGCGGCGATCCCGCCTGTCGACACGGGTGGGCGGATCCTCGTCACGAGCACCGCACAGCCCGTGGAGGTCTCGACGGGCTACCTGAACGCCTACCGGATCCTCGTCTCGGACCTCGTGGTCGTCACCAGCGGCCTCGACGACCGGCTCGTCGAGGCGATCCACGCCGTGAAGGAGCTCCCGGTCGTGCCCGTCGAGCTGCGGCCGCGGCCCGTGGCGCCGATCGCAGGCAGGCGCGTCGCCTACTTCTCGACCGCGCCCGCAGCGGCGCACGCCGAGATCGAGCGGCACCTGCGCGACGAGCACGGCGCGGAGATCGTGCTCGTCTCGGGGAACCTCGCGCGCCGCGAGGAGCTGCGCGAGGAGCTCGTGGGCGCGGACGCTGACGTCTTCCTCGTCGAGATCAAGGCGGCCGCGATCGACGTGGTCGCGGAGGCTGCGCTGGAGCGCCGGGTGGAGGTCGTGTTCGCCGACAACCAGCTCGTGCCGGTGGGGGTGCACGATCTCGACGTCGAGCTCGTGCGGCTCGCGGACGCGGCGACTGCGCGCGAGGCGGTCGCGCCGTGACCGATCGCCGCCACCGAAGGCCACTCCCGCTCGGTGGCGAAGACGGCCTGCCGTTCTCGAAGGGGCTGATGGCGCGGGCGCTGATGGGTGCCGGGGTCTCGACCGACCGCGCCTACGAGGTCGCGACGGCGGTGGAGCGCGACATCGGCGCGAGCGGCCGCGAGTCGATCTCGCTCGAGCGTCTCGAGGAGCTCGCTCAGCAGGCGCTCGGCGAGGCGGACGGCCGCAACGCGATGCGCCGGCTGCGCCGCTTCCAGGACCTCTACGAGCTCGACCTGCCGATCATCCTGCTCGTGGGCGGCGCGACCGGAACGGGGAAGTCGACCGTCGCCACGGACGTCGCCTACCGGCTCGGGATCACGCGCGTGACGTCCACCGACTTCGTCCGCCAGACGATGCGCGCGTTCTTCTCGCGCGAGTTCATGCCCGCGATCCACTACTCGAGCTTCGAGGCCGGCCGGGCGATCGCCGACGAGGACGCCGATGTGAACGACGCGGTCCTCAACGGCTTCCTCGAGCAGACGCGCGACGTGCTCGTCGGCGTGACGGCGGCGATCGACCGGGCGCTCCAGGAAGGCTGGTCGATGGTGCTCGAGGGCGTTCACCTCGTGCCCGGGATGCTGCCGCGGATCGAGAATGCGCTCGTCGTGCAGTGCGTTCTCGCGATCAACCACCCGGAGGCGCACGCGAGCCACTTCTGGATCCGCGACAGCGACTCCGAAGGCGTACGGCCGTACGAGAAGTACCTCGACTCCTTCGACGACATCAGGCGCGTCCAGGAGTACATCCTTGGCCGGGCGAGCAGACACAACGTCCCCGTGGTAGAGAACGGCGAGATCGAGGAGGCGATCGTCGAGGTGATGGAGCTCGTCCTGAACGCAGCCGAGCCGCTGCAGGTGCGCGGATGACGCAGACTCAGCCCGAGACCCGCAGCGAGGCGCTCGGCACGGCCGCGCGCTTCTGCCTCTGCGAGAGCTACGCGCGCACGACCGAGCGGGCGGCCCTGGCGGGCGCGCGCTGGCTGGGTCGCGCCGAGCAGGAGACCGCCGAGGAGGACGCCGCCACGGCGATGCGGCTCGCGCTCGAGCAGCTGCCAATCGACGGGCACGTCGTGATCGGCGCGGGCGACGAGGGCGGCCAGCTGGCGGCCGGCGCCCGGCTGGGCACGGGCGGGGTGGAGGTCGACCTCGCGCTCGACCCGCTCGAGGGCCGCGGAGTCGTCGCGCGCGGGGGCTACGGCGCGATGTCGATGGTCGCAGTCGGCGATCCCGGCGCGTTCCAGCGGCTGCCCGATATGTACATGCGCAAGATGGCGGTCGGCCCGAAGGCGCGCGGGTCGATCGACCTCAAGCGGCCGGTCGGCGACAACATCCGTGCGATCGCCGAGGCGTTCGGCCGGATGGTCAACGACGTCACCACGATCGTCCTGGACCGGCCGCGCCACCACGACCTGATCGAGGAGATCCGCGTGGCTGGCGCACGCATCAAGCTGATCCAGGACGGCGACGTGACCGCGTCGATCTCGGCCGCGATCCGCGGCACGAACGACCACCTCGCGATCGGGATCGGCGGCACGAGGCAGGCGGTGCTGACCGCAGCCGCGCTGCGCTGCCTCGGCGGCGAGCTCCAGGCACAGCTCTGGCCGACCTCCCGCAGCGAGGTCGAGGCGGCGCGCGAGGCGGGCGTCGACGACCTCGAGCGCCTGTTCACGATCGAGGACCTCGCGCCCGGCGAGGTGATCGTCGTCGCGACCGGGGTCTCGAACGGCGACCTCCTGCGCGGGGTGCGCTTCCTGGCCGACAGCGCACGCACGCACTCGCTGGTGATGTGCACCCGCTGCAACTGGGTGCGGTTCGTCGACGGCATCCACTTCTTCGCCCGAGAACGGCGCGAGGAAGTGCGGCTGCTGGGCTACTGATGGCCGAGGTCGTGGGCGGGAGCTGTCTCTGCGGCGGTGTGCGCTTCGAGGTCGAGCTGCCGTTCCTGCGTGCCAACCATTGCCACTGCTCGCTCTGCCGCAAGCACTCGGGGACCTTCGGACTGTCCCAGGGACGCGTGCCGCGGGAGCAGTTCCGGCTGCTCGAGGGGGAGGAGCTCCTGCGCGTCTACCGGCCCGAGACCGGAACGGCGGTCAAGGTCTTCTGCTCCGTGTGCGGGTCGAGCCTCTTCGGCGGTAGCTGGCCCGAAGGGGACGAGGCCTCGATCCGGCTCGGCTCGCTCGACGGCGACCCGGGCATCCGGCCGCAGTGGCACCAGTTCGTCGACTCGCGCGCGGCGTGGGACGCGCTCCCCGAGGACGGGCTGCCTCGATACGCTGGGGGCCCGTGACACGCGACGACGTGATCGAGGCGCTGCGCTCCGTCGAGGATCCCGAGCTCGGGATGGACATCGTCGAGCTCGGCCTGCTCTACGACGCCGAGGTGAACGGCCCGCGGGTGAAGGTGCTCTACAGCCTGACCTCGATGGGTTGTCCCGCCGGCCCGCTGATCCAGCAGAACATCGAGGAGGTCCTGCGCTCGCTGCCCGAGGTCGAGGATGTCGAGACCGAGCTCACGTGGGACCCGCCGTGGACACCCGAGAAGATGTCCGACGACGCGAAGTTCATTCTTGGCTTCGGGTAAGGGTTTGCTGGTCGGCTAGAAGCCGACGGTCACAAAACGGGTACAGAAATCTGCTAGGGTCCGAGGGCGTCCAAGACCGAGGAGGCCCGCAGTGACTCCACGCAAGGCATCCCTCCGAGTAGCGCATCGTCGCGATTGCCCGAACGCGAACAAGACGACCGTTGACAGCGTCGGCCGCGGCTGTACCTGCAAGCCGTCGTACTACGCCTTCCGCCGACACCGCGACGGCAGCGTCGAAAAGGGCCCGCGCGTCGCGACTCGGACCGAGGCGCAGAAGCAGGTCAACCGCTGGCAGGTCGAGATCGACGAGGGCCGCGCCGGCAACGCTCAACCGAAGAACCCGCTCTTCAACCAGTGGGCGGACGAGTACGAGCAGATCACCGAGAAGCGCGTCGCCGCAGGCGATCTGAAGCGGCGCACGCTCAAGGCCTACCGTGAGACGCTCGCCCATGCTCGCGCCGCCTTCGGCGACATCCCGATTCGGGAGATCGGCGCGCCCGAGCTCCGCAGCTTCTACGAGCGTCTCGGCGGTAAGCCGGCCTCGCGGCTGCGGCACCTGCGGCAGTTGTCCGCCTGCCTCGCGGCCGCGGTCGACGAGGGCTACCTGACCGTCAACCCCGCGCCGGTGTTCATCCGCAAGCTGAAGCTGAAGGCGCCGAAGAGGGGGAAAGCCCCGTTCGAGGACGCCGAGCTCGAGCGGCTCTGGACGGCGTACACGAATTACGAGCCCGTATACCTCTCCAGCGCCAGGTTCTCGGTCGAGACGGGCGCACGGCTAGGCGAGGTGGTCGCGCTCGACTGGCAGAACGTCGACCTCACCGGCGGGCGCGTCCTGATCGAGCACACCTGGGATAACGAGGACGGGCAGGTGCCGCCCAAGGACCGCGAGCCGAGGACGGTCTATTTGACCGCCGAGGCGCGCGGTGTGCTCGAGGCCTGGGTCGGGCTCGTCGGCGTGCACGAAGCCGGGCCGGTGTTCCCGAACCCGATCGGCGGCGGGCGGCTCAACCCGCGCCTCGTACAGCGCCGTCTCGACCATGCGATGACCGATGCTGGGATCCCGAAGCAGCACCCGGAGCTTCGACTCCCGCGTTCGTTCCACTCGCTGCGCTACACGACCAGTGTGCTGATGCAGCGCCGCGGCTATCACCCGCGCCTCATCGAGCAGACGCTCGGTCACGGCACGCTCGAGCTGACCTACGGCGTCTACGGCGGCTGGTCACCTGACCAGCTCGCGGCGGAGGCTGCGCGCTCGTCACAGGCCGAGTAGGGACCGAACAGTCGAGCCGGCCCTCGTTACGCTTTCCCGACGCGGGGTCGGCTCGCCTCTAGGTCTTGGACAACCTCGACGTGGAGTCGCCCCCGCGCCTTCCTGCTCGGGCTCCGTACATACCGGCGGCTAGAGTGTTCGGCAAGCGAAGGTGTCGGTGCGTTGGTCGCGCGTCGACAGTTCATGTCCGAGGAGGCCCGCTACTTGGCGGGCCTTTCTCGTTCTCCTAGCCAGTGCCGACCAGACCGATGTGTAACTTCGTCGGTGACATGAACGACGACCTTCGCGATGCGCACTGAGCTCGACCTCGATCCGGGCACGCCCTGGGACTCGCTCTCTGCGGCTGAGAAGTACAAGCACCTGAAGCACCTTGGCGTTAGCCGTGCGGCCGCAGCGAAGGCGAAGACGCTCTTCACAGTGCGGGTTACGCTGCGCGGCCTCGACGTGATCGTGCCAACGAAGCCCGCGAGGAATAGTGCGCGGCGGCAACTCCGGGCGGGGCGTCCGCGCCGGCGCACTTCGCGCAACGGCAGCCGCGGGTCGCCCTCCGGCGGCTCGGACGACGAACCTGATCCGCCTCTAGGCGGGCCGGAGAGCGTTACACCTTCGCGGCGCTGCGGCGTCTGCGGAGCCTCGCTTGCGAGCCGCTACTCGAACGCGGCCACCTGCTCGAGCGCGTGCCGCCAGAAGGCCTATCGGCGGCGTAAGCAGCGCAAGTTCCAAGCTCTGCGCCTGACTGCTGACCTGCGGGCGCACTTGAAGCGGAAGGTCGACGAGGCGCGCCGCGAGGAGATCGAGCGGCAGCGCGAACGCGACCGGGAGCTCTTTATTGACGAGGTCGCCGCGTGACCGAGCAGCTCGAGCGCACGGCACGGTTCCTGCTCGTCGAAGACGTAGCCGGGCGCTACGGCATCGCCCGGCGGACCGTGCACGAGCTGACGCGGACGGGGCGAATCCCGCACCGCGTCCTGCCGCACACGCGCAGGGTGCTGTTCGAGGAGGAATGGCTACGTGCCTGGGAGGACGGCGCCGAGCTGGAGCGCGTCGACCTACCCGGGGGCGGGCGGATCGTGCGGCCGAAGGCGGCGACGTGAGCGCGCCGGCCGTCATCGTGCGGTTCGAGTTCGAGGCCTCGCCGAGTCTGTACGTCGACGCAGTCCGCGAAGGCGACCACGCTCGTCTCGTCCAGTGGCTTGAGCAGCACCCGCGCTATCTCCGCCTGATCCAGGAGGCGCTCGAGCTCGAGGCCGAGAGGCGGGCTGCATGACGCACGACGACGAGCACGAGTTGCGCGCCCTG
>JBJMJY010000124.1:0-15832 GCA_045806105.1 Gaiellaceae bacterium
GGCCTTGCAAACACTGATGGGGCATTCCCGCCCCGACACGACACAGCAGTACACGGACGAGGTCGAGCTTGACGAGCTTGCCGAGGCGCTGGATCGAGCGGCCGCCTCTCGACACGCACAAGCGTCGCCAGATCTGACGACGCTTGAGGGCGAGGTCTCCGATGAGCTGGAAACCCTTAGGTGGAGGCGGCGGGAATCGAACCCGCGTCCGCGATCGCCCCGCACAGAGCGTCTACAAGCTTAGGCTGCCGTTGCATTTCGCCCGCCGGCCGGTTGGCAGCCGACCAATCGACGGGCTAGCCATCCTTTGGTGTCGCGCTTCGGGCGATTGGCTCTCCCTAGGCGCCGAGCCCGTTTCTGACGCCGCTACCCGGGCCACGGGCCGAGCTCGGAGCGACGCGCTTCGCTACGGGTTAGGCAGCGAGAGCGAGTGCGGAGTTGTCCTTCGCACTTACGTTGAGTCCCGGTTGTTTTACGAGGCCGACCGGGGACCTCGGCTTGCAGCTCTGCCGGAGAACCGACCTCGTCGAAACCAGATCGCCCCCGTATGTCAGTTAGTTGTTGCTTCCCGAGCCCGACTTCAGCCTGGCCCGGTGTCCCTCAGATTGTAGCCGTCGTTGCGTCCCGTCCTGGTGTGCGAGGACGTCGGCGGTGAGCAGCTCGAAGAAGAACGTCGAGCCCTTGTCCCCGTTCGGCTCGACCCAGATGCGGCCGCCCATGCGGTCGATCAGCTCCCTGCAGATGTAGAGACCGAGGCCGGTGCCGCCGACGCCGCGGGTCATGTGCGGGTCGGCGCGGTAGAACTTCTCGAAGATCCGCTCCTGCTCGTCCGGTGCGACGCCGAGGCCCTCGTCGCGGACGTGGAAGCGGACGAAGTCGTCGTGCGCGTCGGCCCCGACCTCCACCTTGCCCCCGTCGGGTGAGTACTTGATCGCGTTCTCGACGAGGTTCACGAGCACCTGGCGCACCTTGTCGAGGTCGGCCGCGACGGCCGGCAGCTCGCCGTTGCTGTTGATCATGAGGTTGACCGAGGGCGGCGCGTGCATGCGCGTCGCGTCGACCACGCGCTCGACGAGGTCGCGGCCGTCGAACGGCTCGACGTCGAGGTCGAGGCGGCCGGCATCGAGCTGGTTCGCGAGCAGGATCTCGTTGACGATGCGGCCGAGGCGCTCGGACTCGTCGGCGATCAGCGAGACGAAGCGCTCGCGGCCGGTCTCGTCGAGCGCGAAGTCGTGGCGCAGCAGGGTCTGCGCGGCGCCGTAGACCGCGGCGAGCGGGGTGCGCAGCTCGTGGGAGGCGGTCGCGATGAAGTCGGCCTTGATCTCCTCGAGCTGGCGCGCGTCGGTGAGGTCGCGGAACGCGTAGACGGTGCCGCCGAAGAAGCGTACGCCCGAGATCGCGATCCAGCGCTCCCCGCGCGAGGTCTCGACCGGGATCAGCACCTCGTCGTGGCCCGGGTTCGGCGACGCCGAGACGGGGACGGTGTCGACGGCGTCCTGCCAGCCCGGAATCGCCTCGGCGGCCGTGCGGCCTACGACGTCGTCTGCGTCGATGAAGGTGATCGCCTCGGCAGCCGGGTTCCAGAGCCGGACGACGCCGTTGCGGTCGAGCAGCAGCACCCCGTCCGCGACGTGCTCGAGCACCCACGCAGCGTCCGAGCGCTCAGCGACCTCGCGATAGAGGCGGGCGCGGTCGACCGCGAGGGCGACGCGCGCTGCGAGGTCCTCGGCGAGCGCGACGTCGTCCGCCGCATACGCGGGCCCGCGCTCGGTGCGCGCGAGCGTCAGTGCGCCGAGCGGCTGCTTGCGCGCCCAGAGCGGGACGCAGATCACCGAGCGGGCGTCGAGGCCGACGAACGCCACCCGCTCGCCGCTCGACGCGTTGCTGAGCTCGGGGAACACCAGCGTGCGGCCGCTCTCGAAGACGGCGCGAATCTCGCTCTCGGGATCGTCTTGCGGGCCTCGCCCACCGTTCGGCGTGCTCAGCTCGGCCCGGCCCGCGGCGGCACGGCGCAGCTGGTTGGCCTCGTCGACGACGTCGATCACGCACCAATCGGCGAAGTCAGCGACGATCAGCTCGGCGACGCGGGTGAGGGCGCCGTCCATCTCGACGGATGCCGCGAGGTCGTTACCGGCGCGGCGGAGCAGGTCGAGGCGCGACTGGCGCTCGGCGCTCTCGGCGGAGGCGTCGCGCTCGGCCGCCTGCACCTGCTCGCGGCGGTCCTCCGAGCGCTTCAGCTCGGCGATGTCCCGCAGGAAGGTCTGGACGTAGAGCGGCTCGCCCTTTGGGTCGCGCACCATCGAGCTGTCCTCACGGATCCAGCTCGCGCGGCCGTCGCGGGCGATCAGGCGGTAGTCGATCGAGATCGGCGCGCCGCCGGCGGCCCGTTCGAGCTGGGGCAGCACGCGGTCCCGGTCTTCCGGGTGCAGCAGCTTTTCGTGGAGATCCGGCTGCTCCCGCCACTCGTCCGCCGAGTAGCCGGTGAGGGCCGTGATCGCCGGGCCGACGTAGAGCGTCTTGCTCAGGTCGGCGATGTCTCGCAGCCAGGTCACGAGCGGCATGCCTTCGAGCAGCGCGCGATGCCTCGACTCGGCGCGCGCCAGCTCGGCGCGCCGGCTGCGCTCGCGGGTGCGCGCGCGCCGGACGAGCAGCACGGTCAGCCCGAGCGCACCGGCCCAGCTCGTTGCGGCGACGATGATCCGGGCCCAGCGGGGGTCGAGCAGCACCAGCAGGACGGCCGCGGCTCCGGCGAGTGCCAGAGCGATTGCGGCGGTGAGTCCGATGCGGGTGCGGTACTTCTCGAGAGACAACACGGGGCGGCTTCCTCAGGGTATCGCCCGGATCGGCGGGCTACAAGGGCGCATTGTCGGTCCCTATGGTTCGCCTCGTGATCCATGTCTGGTCCGCCCAGGGCCTGCTCGCGCCGTCGTGATCGTCGAGGCGATTCGCTCCGAACGGCTGGAGCTGGTCTGGCTCTCGCCGCAGCTGATCGAGGCGCTGATCGAGAGGCGGCGCGACGAGGCGGAGCAGATCGGCGGCTTCGCCGTCCCCGCCGGCTGGCCGGACGAGCATGACGCGCGCTTCCTCGCGCTGCGGCTGCGGCAGACGAACAAGGATCCGAGCCGAGGGCCGTGGTACGTGCGCGCGATCGTGCTCCCAGCGGAGGATCGGCCGATGATCGGCCACGTCGGCTTCCACGGGCCGCCGGGGGTGAACTCGCGGCGCGATCCGCTCGCCGTCGAGATCGGCTACACGGTCTTCCCCGACCACCGCCGGCGCGGCTACGCGACCGAGGCGGTGCAGGCGCTGCTTGCGCACGCGCAGGCGCAGGGCGTCCGGCGCTTCCTCGCCTCCGTCGGGCCAGAGAACGAGCCGTCGCTCGCGATCGTGCGCCGCCTCGGCTTCGTCGAGGTCGGGCGGCACCGGGACGACGAGGACGGCGAAGAGCTGGAGTTCGAGCTCGTGCACGGGCCGGCCGCGTGAGGAGCCCGCCGGTTCGCTTCGCCGACAGCGGCGGGGTCGACATCGCGTACCAGGTGCTGGGAGAAGGGCCGCCGGACATCATCTGGTTCGCCGGCGCGCTCTCGCACCTCGAGATCCTCTGGGAGAACACCGCCTACCGGCGCTTCTGCGAGCAGCTCGCCTCGTTTTCTCGGCTGATCCTGTTCGACAAGCGCGGCATGGGCTTGTCCGACCGCACCCGGATCGGCACGCTCGAGGAGCGGATGGACGACGCGCGCGCGGTGCTGGACGCGGTCGACTCGGAGCGCACGGTGTTGCTCGGCGTCTCGGAGGGCGGGCCGATGTCGATGGTATTCGCCGCGACCTATCCGGAGCGCACGGAGGCTCTGCTGCTCGTCGGCGCCGAGGTGAAGGAGGAGCGAACCGAGGACTGGCCCTGGGGCGAGGCGACCCGCGAGGAGTTCGAGGCGAGCATGGACTCGTTACCGGAGCGCTGGGGCAAGGGGCTCGCGGCGCCCTATTTCTTCCCGGACGACCCCGATCCCGAGCGCTTGATGGAGTGGTTCGGCCGGTTGCAGACCGTTTCCATGACGCCCCGAGACGCACTGGCGTTCCTGCGCATGGCGTTCGAGATCGACGTTCGAGACGTCGTGCCGGCTGTACACGTCCCGACGCTCGTGCTCCATCGGGTCCGGGATTCCGTCTGCCACGTCGAGAACGGCCGCTTCCTGGCGCGGGAGATCGCCGGCGCGAAGTACGTCGAGCTGCCGGGCAGCATGCACGTGCCCTGGGGCGACGACCCGAGCGAGATTCTCGACGAGATCCGCGAGTTCGTCACGGGCGTGCGCGAGGCGCCCGAGCCAGACCGCGTACTGGCGACAGTGCTCTTCACCGACATCGTCGGCTCGACCGAACGCGCCACGCGGCTCGGCGACCGGCGCTGGCGCGAAGTCCTCGAGAGCCACCACGCGACGGTCCGGCGGCAGCTCGAGCGCTTCCGCGGCACCGAGATCGACACCGCCGGGGACGGCTTCCTGGCGAGCTTCGACGGCCCCGCCCGTGCGATCCGCTGCGCGCGGGCCTCGATCGACGCCGTGCGCGGGCTCGACCTCGAGATCCGCGCCGGCGTCCATACCGGCGAGTGCGAGATCGCCGGGGACAAGCTCGCAGGCATCGCCGTTCACATCGGCGCGCGGGTCGCCGGCAAGGCGGGGCCGGGCGAGGTGCTCGTGTCGAGCACGGTCCGCGACCTCGTCGCTGGCTCGGGGCTCGAGTTCGAGGACCGCGGCGCCGCCGAGCTCAAAGGCGTGCCCGGCGAGTGGCGGCTCTACCGGGTCAGCGGCGGCGGCTCTTGAGCTCACGCTCGATGCGGCGCTTCGTCTCGCGCTCGGCGATGACGCGACGCTTGTCCCGCCCCTCCTTGCCTTTCGCGAGGGCGAGCTCGACCTTCGCCCGGCCGTCCTTGAAGTAGAGCCGCGTCGGCACAAGCGTCAGGCCCCGCTCGGCAACCTTCGAGCTGAGCTGCTCGATCTCGCGGCGGTGCAGCAGCAGCTTCCGGTCGCGGTCCGGGTCGTGCGGCTCGACCGACGCCTGCTCGTACGGCGGCACGTGCAGGCCGACGAGCCAGATCTCGCCGTCGCGCGCATCGGCGTAGGCGCGCTGGAGCACGACGTGGCCCTGGCGCAGCGACTTCACCTCGCTGCCGCTCAGCACGAGGCCGGCCTCGACGCGCTCGAGGAAGTGGTAGTCGTGTCGCGCGCGGCGGTTCTCGGCGATCAGCTTCTCGGCCACGCGCCAAGTCTAGGGGCGCCTCTCGCGGCAACCGCCTCCCAAACGCCGGTGACTGTCACCGTGACTGTCACCGGCGATCGCGCTCGGAGCCGGCCGGCGACAGCTCGACCTTACCTTCGTTGCGGCGGATGTCCTCGACGCGGACCTCGATCCCGTCGCCGAGTCGGTACCTGCGGCCTCGGCGCCTCCCGACCAGCGCCGTCGCGAGCTCGTTCAGCTCGAAGTAGTCACCGGGCAGCCGCCGGGCCGGGATGTAGCCCTCGAAGACATCGCCGAAGCGGACGAACACGCCGGAGGGGATCACACCCGTGATCTCGCCCTCGAAGGACGCGTCCCAGCCGAGCTCGAACAGGCGCCGCTCGAGCAGCCACGCAAGGCAGATCTCGTCCGCGCGGTACTCGAGCTTCGCCGCGTGCCGCTCGCGCTGCGACGCCTGGACGGCGTGGTCTTCGAGGTCTTCGGGCAGCGGCTCGTCCGAGACGCCGAGCTCGCGCAGCAGCGCCCGGTGCACGACCAGATCCGGGTAGCGGCGGATCGGGGAGGTGAAGTGGCAGTACGCCGCGCTCGCAAGGCCGGCGTGGCCGAGATTCCGCGGGTCGTAGCGGGCCTGCTTCAGCGCCTGTAGCACGATCGCCGGAAAGGCGTCGCCGCCGCGGCCGGCCTTGTGTGTGTACTCGGTGACGAGCTCGCTGGCGGCGCCAGCGACCTGCGCGGCGTCGGCCGGTCCCAGCTGCTCGGGCGCCGGCGGCGTCGGGACGCCGAGGTCCGCCAGCCGCGCGAGCAGGAGCGCGACCGACTGCGGCTCGGGGCGTTCGTGGACGCGGTAGAGCGCCTCGCGTCGGCGTCCCGCGAGCAGGCCGGCGACGAGCTCGTTGGCCAGGATCATCAGCTCCTCGACGAGCATGTGCGCGTGCGGCTCGGACTCGCGCCAGGCGCGCTCGACGGCGCCGCGGCCGTCGAAGGCGAAGACGGCCTCGGCGCTCTCGACGCGCAATGCGCCGCGGGCGTAGCGGCGGTCACGCAGGGTCTGCGCGAGGCTCTCGGCTCGCCGCAGCGCTGCGGTCAGCTCCTGGCCGGCCCGTTCGCGGCCAGCGAGGATCGCCTCGGCGCGACCGTAGCTCAGCCGCTCCCGGCTGCGGATCACCGAGCGGTAGAAGCTCGGCTCCCCGTCGGGCAGCGGAATCTCCACCGTCACGCAAAGGCGGTCGACGTTCGGGCGCAGCGAGCAGAGCTCCTCGGAGAGCTCGGGCGGCAGCATCGGCGAGACGAGGCCAGGCACGTAGACGGAGAACGCGCGCTCGGCGGCGCCGCGGTCGAGCGGCGACCCCGCCGGGACGAACCACGAGACGTCCGCGATGTGCACGAACGCACGGTCCTCCTCGACCGTTAGCGCGTCGTCGAAGTCCTTCGCGGTCTCGGGGTCGATCGTGAACGCGAGCCGGTCCCGCAGGTCCACCCTCCCCTCGTGATCCTCATGGGCGTAGTCGGTGGCGTAGGGCTCGAAGCCGCGCAGCTCGCCCTCCTCGACTAGCAGCCCCTCGAGCACGACCTCGATCGAGCTCGCCGGGCCCAGGACTCGCTCGACCCTCGCGCGGCCACGACCGCGACGCACGACGGCGAGGTCGCCCGGCCGCGCGTCGCCCGCGCCCTTGCGGTCGAGCAGCAGCGGCGTGCCCGGCACGAAGTACGGCTCGCCCACGAGGTGCTTGCCGCGGGAGGCGAGCTCTACGAGAAGTGGGTCAGACCTGGAGGAAACGGCGGATGGTCAGGCCGGAGCCGGCGGCGCCGAGCGCGAGGCCCGCTCCGAGCACGATCAGGACGTGCACCCCGAACGGCCACGCGTGGATGTCGGACGCGCTCGTCAGGTGGATCAACGGCATGAACAGGGTCCGCCCGAGCACGAGCAGGACCACCGCGGCGACGGCGCCGCCGAGCCCGCAGAGCAGGCCCTCGATCATGAACGGCCCGCGCACGAACCAGTTGGTCGCCCCGACGAGCTTCATCACCTCGATCTCGCGCCGCCGCGCGAAGATCGAGAGCCGGATCGTGTTCGCCACGAGCAGCGTCGACGAGATGAGCAGCACGCAGAACGCGATCAGGACGACGATCCAGAGATAGCGCGCGACGGATAACACGCGGTGCGAGATGCGGCTGCAGCTCTCCCCCGTCCCCGTCTTCGACGACTTCGAGCCTGGCGGCGGCGGGCAGATGCTCTCGACGCCCTCCAGGTGCGAGCCCGCGAGCTGCGTCGAGATCGCGTCGATCTGCTCGGCCCGCTTCGGGAAGACCTTGAACGCGTCCGGGAACGGGTTGTAGGGCAGCGCGTTCACCATCGCGGGGTGCTTCTTCCGCTCCTGGATGAGCGCCTGCTGCTTCGACACGAAGCGCACCGACTTGACCTGCCGCATGCTGACGAGCGCGTTGTGGACGTTGTTGATCTGGCCGCTGCTCGCCTCGGAGCCGCAGCGGTTCTGCGTGCAGAGGTAGACGTTCACAAGCAGCTGCTTCTTGTAGTGGTCGCTCAGCGAAAGGGCCCAGCTGCCGAGGCCGACGACGAGGCCGAGCATGAACATCCCGATCAGGACCGTCGTCGTGGCGGCGAAGGTAGTCGAGAGGTTGGCGCCTAGCGAACGGATCGCTTCGGCGGCGACGGTGCGGAAGCGGCTCACTCGGTCGTGTACCCGCCGCGCCGCTCGTCGCGCAGCAGCTTTCCGGTCTCGAGCGCGATCACCCGCTTGCGCATCTTGTCGACCATCTCGCGGTCGTGAGTGGCCATCAGGATCGTGGTGCCGGAGCGGTTGATCCGGTAGAGCAGTTGCATGATCCCGACGCTCGTGTCGGGGTCGAGGTTCCCGGTCGGCTCGTCGCAGATCAGCAGCGGCGGGTGGTTCACGAACGCGCGCGCGATCGAGACGCGCTGCTGCTCGCCCCCGGAGAGCTCGTCGGGATAGGAGCTCATCTTGTGCGAGAGGCCGACCATGTTCAGCACCTCTGGCACCTTGCGCCGGATCTGGGTCGAGCTCTCGCCCTGCACCTTGAGCGCGTAGGCGACGTTCTCGGCGGCGGTGCGGTTCGGCAGCAGCTTGAAGTCCTGGAAGACGCAGCCGACGTTGCGCCGCAGCATCGGCACCTTCGAGCGCTTGAGCCGGCCGAGGTCGCGGCCGCCGACGACGATCTTGCCGCGCGTCAGCTCGATCTCCTTCAGCACGAGGCGGATGACGGTCGACTTGCCGGAGCCCGAGGCGCCGACGATGAAGACGAACTCGCCCTTGTCGATCGCGAACGAGACGTCCTGCAGCGCCGCGACGTCCGGCTCGTAGATCTTGGTCACGTTCTCGAACGTGACCATCGCCGAGCTCGAGGGCGCGGGCGGCGGCTCCTGCCGCTGCCCGTTTAGGACGGCAGTGCCTACGTCAGTCTGCTGAAGGTCCGTTTCTTGCACGACAAAAAGAGCGGCTCGGCGCGGGAAGGCGCCGGGTGGGCTACGGCGCCGAATGCTAGCTAAACCCGCGGCTAGAGCACTCTGCCCGCGGCCTTCGCGAGCAGGTACTCGTGGACGAAGTCGTCCAGCGCGCCGTCGAGAACTGCCTGCGTGTTGCCGGTTTCGTGCTCGGTGCGGTGGTCCTTGACGAGCTGGTAGGGGTGCAGGACGTAGCTGCGGATCTGGCTGCCGAAGTCGGCCTGCTGCGCGGCGCCCCGCTCGTTCGCCAGTTCCTCTTCGCGTCGTTCCTGCTCCTGCTCGAGCAGCCGCGACTTGAGCACGCGCAGCGCGGTCTGCTTGTTGGAGCTCTGCGAGCGCTCGTTCTGGATCTGGACGACGATGCCCGTCGGGATGTGCGTGATCCGGACGGCGGAGTCGGTCTTGTTCACGTGCTGCCCGCCGGCGCCGCTCGCGCGGTAGGTGTCGATGCGGAGGTCGCTTTCGTCCAGCTCGACGTCAACGTCGTCCGGCAGCAGGGGCGCGACGATCACCTGCGCGAAGCTCGTGTGGCGCCGGTGCGCCTGGTCGAACGGGCTCAGGCGGACGAGCCGGTGGACGCCTCGCTCGGCCTTCAGGATTCCGTAGGCGTTCTCGCCCTTGACGCTGAAGGTCGCCGACTTGAGGCCCGCCTCCTCGCCGGGGCTCGCCTCGAGCAGCTCGGTCTGGAAGCCGCGGTCGGCCGCCCAGCGGAGGTACATGCGCAGCAGGATCTCGGCCCAGTCCTGCGCGTCCGTGCCGCCGGTGCCGGCGTGGATCGTGACGAGGGCGTCGCCCGCGTCGTACTCGCCCGAGAAGAGCGCGTCCTCCTGGAGGCGGTCGAGCTCCTGCCGCAGCGGCACGATGCTGGCGGTGATCTCCTGCTCCATGTCGCCGTCCATCGCGAGGAGCTCCTTGGCGTCCTCGTAGTCCTGCGTCAGGCGGCGGTACCGCTCGAGGCGGCGTGTCAGCCGCGCGTGCTCGGCACTGACCTCGGCCGCGTGCCGCTGGTCGTCCCAGAACCCCGGCGCGCCGAGCTCCTGCTCGAGCCCGTCCAGGCGCCGCTCCAGCTGCTCCGGGTCAAAGGTAATCACGGACCCAGGCGAGCTGGGCCCCGATCTCCTCGAGCTGCTGGTCGAGCGGTTGAGCGGGGGTCTGGTCTGCCATCGCCGCTCGATCGTAGCCGACGGTCGCCCTCGGGATCGGCGAGTCCTGTGGGCGACTCGGCACAGCTTCGGCACACCTCGGACGCGTCCCGAGCGGCCATGTTGGGGGACAGTCCCCTGCCATGTCCGTGGGAGGTGTCGCGCGCTGCCGGGCTCTGCTCGGCAGCGCTCGCTGGGCATCTAGTGCGAGGCGAGACGTCGAAAGTCGTCATGCCGGCGGCGCAGCCGCCGGCGGACTTTCGACGTCAAGCGCCGTGGCAGCGCTTGAACTTCTTGCCGCTGCCGCACCAGCACGGGTCGTTGCGGCCGATCTTGTCGCGCTCGCTCGTCACCCGCTGCTGGGTCATCACCGAGCCGCCGCCGGCGTCGAGCGCGCCCGCGGTGACCCCGGCGCCGTCGCCGAGCGCCATCCCGCCCGCGCCGCCGCCGGCCGCGGCGATCGCCTGCGCGCCCGCGAGCGACTCGTGCTCGTACGCGAACCCGCCGCCGTCGAGCGCCTGGGCGTGCTGGGCCTGTTGCAGCGCGTCGGCCTCCTCGACCTCGATCTCCGCGTGGAAGAGCGTCCGCACGACCTCCTCGCGGATCTCGCCGTTCAGCTCCTCGAACATGCGGTGACCCTCGGACGTGTACTCGACGAGCGGGTCCTTCTGCGCCATCGCGCGCAGGTGCACGCCCTCGCGCAGGTAGTCCATGTTCTCCAGGTGCTCGCGCCAGCGGTGGTCGACCACCTGGAGGATCACGAAGCGCTCGACGTCCCGCAGCAGCGGCAGCTGCGTCTCGGGGTTGAGCCCGAGGCCCTGCTCCTTCTCCGCAAACGTGTCGCGCGCGTCCTCCTGGAACTCCTCGACGATCGCCACGCGGTCGAGGCCGACCTCCTCGCGCAGCTCAGCCGGCGTGATCGGCTCCTCGGTCGCGTAGAGATCCTGCATCGCCTTACAGAGCGCGTCGAGGTCCCATTCCTCGTCGTACTCGCCGGCGGTGTAGGCGTCGACCGTGCGCTCGATCACCTCGTCGATCCAGAACCGGACCTCCTCGGAGAGATCCTCGCCCTCGAGCACGCGGCGGCGCTGCTCGTAGATCACGGTGCGCTGCTTGTTCAGCACATCGTCGTACTTGAGGACGTTCTTGCGCATGACGAAGTTCTGCTCCTCGACCTTCTTCTGCGCGTTCTCGATCTGGTTCGAGAGGATCTTCGCCTCCATGGGCTGGTCGTCCGGGACCTTGAAGCGCTCCATGATGTTGTAGATCCGGTCGCCCGCGAACAGGCGCACGAGGTCGTCCTGGCCCGAGAGGTAGAAGCGCGACTCGCCGGGGTCGCCCTGGCGGCCCGAGCGGCCGCGAAGCTGGTTGTCGATCCGCCGCGCCTCGTGGCGCTCGGTGCCGAGCACGTAGAGGCCGCCGAGCTCCTTGATGCCCTCGGCGAGCTTGATGTCGACGCCGCGACCCGCCATGTTCGTCGCGATCGTGACCGCGCCGCGCTGGCCCGCCTCGGCGATGATCCCGGCTTCCTTCTCGTGCTGCTTCGCGTTGAGGACGTTGTGGGGGATTCCCTGGCGGTCGAGCAGCTGCGAGAGGTGCTCCGAGACCTCGACAGAGATCGAGCCGACGAGCACCGGCTGGCCCTGCTCGTGGCGCTCCTTGATGTCCTCGATGGCGGCGTTGTACTTCGCCTCGCCGGTCTTGAAGATCATGTCGTTGCGGTCGTCGCGCGCGACGGCGACGTTGGTCGGGATCTCGACGACGTTGAGGCCGTAGATCTCGACGAACTCCTTCTCCTCCGTCTTCGCGGTACCGGTCATGCCCGCGAGCTTGTCGTAGAGGCGGAAGTAGTTCTGCAGCGTGATCGTGGCGAGCGTCTGGTGCTCCTCCTGGATGCGGACGCCCTCCTTCGCCTCGACCGCCTGGTGTAGGCCCTCCGACCACCGGCGGCCTTCCATGATGCGGCCGGTGAACTCGTCGACGATCTTCACCTCGCCCTCCTGGACGACGTAGTCGACGTCGCGCTGGAAGAGCGCTTCCGCCTTCAGGGCCTGGTTGAGGTGGTTGGCGAGCTGCGCGTTGCGCGGGTCGTACAGGTTGTCGATCCCGAGGGCGCGCTCGACGGCCTCGATCGCGCCGTGCATCGGCGAGACGGTCTTGTGCTTCTCGTCGTATTCGAAGTCAGCGCCGGAGGTCTCGGCCGCGCCCTTCGGGTCGCCGGGCTTGGACTCGTGGCCCGCCAGCGTGCGCGCGATCCGCGCGAAGTCGTAGTAGACCTGCGCCGCCGTCTCGGGCTCGCCGGAGATGATCAGCGGCGTGCGCGCCTCGTCGATCAGGATCGAGTCGACCTCGTCCACGATCGCGTAGTCGTGGCCGCGCTGGACGACGCCGTCGAGGGTGACGGCCATGTTGTCGCGCAGGTAGTCGAAGCCGAACTCCGAGTTCGTGCCGTAGACGACGTCGGCCGCGTACGCCTCGCGCCGCTCGTCGAACGGCATCAGGTTCTGGATCGACGAGGCGCGCATCCCGAGCGCCTCCCAGACCGGCCTCGTCCACTCCGGATCGCGCTTGGCGAGGTAGTCGTTGACGGTCACGAGGTTGACGCTCTTGCCGCTGAGCGCGTTCAGGTAGAGCGGCTGAACGGCGACGAACGTCTTTCCTTCACCCGTCTTCATCTCGGCGATGTCGCCCTCGTGGAGGACGATTCCGCCCATCAGCTGGACGTCGAAGAGGCGGACGCCCATCGAGCGCTTGAAGGCCTCGCGGACGGCTGCGTAGGCCTCGAAGACCAGCTCGTCGACGGGCTCGCCGTTCTCGATCCGCTGGCGGAACTCGGCGGTCTTGCCGGCGAGCTCGGCGTCGCTGAGCGCCTCGAACTCGGGCTCGAGCGTGCCCATGTAAGCCGCCTGCTCGGCGAGGCGCTTGACGCGGCGGCCTTCGCCGAAGCGGAGGACCTTCTCCAGGGATCCAAGCTGCTGGGCCATTCGTCCTAGGGTAGCTGCCCTCCGGGCTTACAGCGGATCGGCCTCGACCTCCCAGAGGCGGCCGTCGAGCCGCCTGGCGCGGACGACGAAGTGGTCTCCCTCCTCGCGGCCGAGGCGCTCGAGCTCCGGGACGGTTCCGAACTCACGCGCGCCGTCGACGGAGAGCGTGCGGCCGCTCTCGGCCTCGACGAGCTCGAGCTCGTCGCCGGGGGCCTCGAACTCGGCGACCTGGACGCGCCGCGCCGCGACCGCCCAGACGTCCTTGCGCTGGCGGACCGCCTCGGCGCGGTAGGGCGCCTCTACGGTCTGCTCGATCGCCTCCGCGAGCGGGCCGAGCGTGTCCTCCGGCTCGTCCTCGTCGACCACGAGGTCGCCGTTCGGCAGCGCGACGAAGTGAAGCTCGTCGCCGGCGAGGCCGGGCGCGTTGGCGGACGCGACCGCGTCCCAGCGGCGCGGCCGCGGCACGCCGTGGATGCCGGTCACGCCCCAGTGCGGGCCCGGGTCGACCAGCGGCGGCTCCTGCTGCTCCAGGCGCGCCTCGCGCGCGAGCTTCTTGTGGATCGGCTCGCGCCGGAAGATCACTGCGGCTCGATGAGCCCGTACCCGCCGTCGCGGCGTCGGTAGACGACGTTGACGTCGCCGGAGTCGGCGTTGCGGAAGACGAAGAAGTCGTGCCCGATGAGCTCGAGCTGCAGGACGGCCTCCTCGGCGTTCATCGGGTTCAGCGCGAACTGCTTCGTCTTGACGATCTGGGGCTCGTTGCCTTCGGCCATGACTCCCATGCTGTCAGGTGCGGGGCCGTTTGCGCGAGCGGCGCGCCGGCGGCGGTCGCGGCCGCGGGTGCGGTACCGACTGATCTGGCGCTCGAGCTTCTCGACGAGCTGGTCGATCGACGCGCGCATGTCGGAGGACGCCTCGCGTGCGCGGAGGACTGGGCCGTTCGTCCAGATCGTGGCTTCGGCAACGTGGTTCTGGGCGATGGACGGGTTCTTCTCCACGGCCAGCTCGAGCTCGACCCGCGGGTCAGGCAGCTGTCGCTCCAGCTTCGAGAGCTTCGCCTCCGCATAGCTCCGGATCGCGTCGCTGATCTCGAGGTTTCTGCCCTTGACCTGGAACTGCATCGGCCCTCCTTCGACGCGTGGCTCCTCGTTCGGAATCTAGCGGACGACCCGTGCGAACGTCACCACGTCGACCCGGCGCGCGCCGCCCTTGCGGAGAGCAGTCGCGGCTGCGCTCACGGTCGAGCCGCTCGTGTAGACGTCGTCCACGAGGACGACCTGGCTCGGCGCCCCGCGCGCAGGGGCGAACGCACCGGCCACGTTGCGCCGGCGGTCGGCGAGTGACAACCCGCGCTGCCGCGGGACCGGCCGGGTTCTGCCGAGCAGGGGCAGCACCGGGAGCGCCCAGCGTTCGCCGAGCTCGCGCGCTAGCCGTTCCGCCGGCTGGTAGCCGCGCTCGAGGCCGCGAGCGCGGTCGGCCGGGACGAAGGCCATCGCGCCCGCGCCGTCGGGCGGGGAGAGCGCGTACGCGATCTCGTCGGCCGCGGTCGTCGCGAGCTTGCGCAGGCCGCGCTCCTTCCAGGCGCGGACGAGCCGGCGGACGCCGTCGTCGTAGGCGACCGCGGCGCGGGCGGACGCGAACGCGAGGCGGCGGCCGGAGCACTCGCGACAGCGCGCGACGGGCCAGGCGGTTGGAGCGCCGCAGCGATGACACCAGGGCGGGCACAACC
This sequence comes from Gaiellaceae bacterium, assembly GCA_045806105.1. GTDB lineage: Bacteria > Actinomycetota > Thermoleophilia > Gaiellales > Gaiellaceae > AC-32. The sequence continues at coordinate 14,569 of JBJMJY010000124.1, forward strand.
GCGGGAGGCCGTCGCGGCAGGCCCGGCAGAGCTGCTCACCGGCGGCGTCGCAGACGACACAGCGCGCGGGCAGGATCAGGTCTAGGAGCTTCACGTCACACCACACTCACCTCCGCGAGCGAGCGTAGAGACGAAAGCGTCACGCGTGGGTGACGCCTTTGTGACGGATGTGTGCCGGGTTATCCCCCGGCGCTGAAGGCGCGGTCCGCCTCCGCGAGCGTTTCCTTGGAGCCGACGTCGAACCACTGTCCGGGCACGCGCCAACCGAACACCGGCGTGCGCGGGTAGAGCCACTGAACGAGGCGCCCGGGCTGGTCGGGATTGTTACCGGCGTCGAGGTACTCCCGGACGAAGCCGAGCGCCGAGCGCGGGTAGAAGTACATCGCGATCCCGGCCAGGGTGCTGCGCGGCTGCTCGGGCTTTTCCTCCAGCCGCGTCACGCGGTCATCGCCGTCGAGCTCGATCACCGCGTAACGGCGGATCACGTTGAGGTCGCCGACGTCGTAGACGCCGAGCGCGGGGCCGCCCTTCTCCAGCGCGAACTCGGGAAACGCCGCAATGCTCTCGCTGAAGAGGTTGTCTCCGGCGAGCACCAGCAGATCGTCGTCCAGCGCCCCCTCCCGGATCGTGAGGTCGAGGTCGCCGATGGCGCCGAGCCTCGACTCGTCGTCCACCGTGCCGTCGTCGACGATCCGCACCGGCAGCCCCGACCGGCCGGCCGCCCACTCCCGAAAGGCGTCCGCGAACTTCGAGTTGGTCACCACGTACACCTCGTCGAGCCCGTCGATTTCCTCGAGCTGCGCCAGCAGGCGGTCGAGCATCGACTTTCCACCGACCGGGAGCAGCGCCTTCGGCCGGTCGAGCGTCAGCGGGTACAGCCGCGTCGCGTACCCCGCCGCGAGTATCACGGCCTTCATGCCGGCACCGCCGCGCCCAGCGACTCTGCGTACGGGGCCCGGTGCACGCCGTGCTCGGTCACGATCGCGGAGATCAACTCCGCGGGTGTGACGTCGAATGCGGGGTTCCAGGCGCCAAAGCGCGCGGTCACCTCCGCCGGGTCGCGCTCCTCGATCGGGATCTCGACGCCGCTGCTGACCGTCAGGTCGACCGAAGACGACGGCGCGACGACGTAGAACGGCACGTCGTGCCGCGCCGCGAGCACGGCGAGCGGGTACGTCCCGACCTTGTTCGCCGTGTCGCCGTTCGCGGCCACGCGGTCCGCGCCCACGAGAATGGCGTCGACGCGGCCGGCGGCGAGGAGCCC